>JAYUFT010000122.1:0-5887 GCA_043738605.1 Candidatus Dormiibacterota bacterium
TCGGGCTACTTGCGGCTCGCGGACGTGGCGGCCGATGGCACTTTCATCGCTCGCCTTGCACCCGGCGACTACCGACTTCAATTGCCGGACGACTCGCGACTGATACGAGTGTCTGTGCCTCCTGGCCACTGCCTCGACCTGGTGCTGGACCTCAGGGTGCCTGGTGTCGTGCTGGAGATCCCTGGAGAAGGCTTGCCCATCCCACGGCTAGTCTCGCGCTAGGTAGCGCGGTAGCTCGGCGAGTGAGCTCAGGTGCCGCAGCTCGAGGTGGGCCGCGATGCCGTCGTGGATCTCGGCGATCGCCTTCGGGTTGAGGAAGGTCGCCGTGCCAACCTGCACGGCGGAGCAGCCGGCGACCAGGAACTCGAGCGCATCCTCAGCGCTCATCACGCCGCCGATCCCGATCACCGGAATCCTCACCGCGCGCGCCGCCTGATGCGCGAGGTGAACCGCGAGCGGGCGGATCGCCGGCCCTGATAGTCCGCCGGTGCGGAAGCTCAGCCTCGGTTTGTAGGCATTGAGGTCGATCGACATACCCACGAACGTGTTGACTGCGCACACAGCGTCGGCGCCTGCGCCTTCCACCGCGCGCGCGATCACGCCGATGTCGGTCACCATCGGGGTGAGCTTCACCCACACCGGAAGCGATGTCCGCTTGCGAACCGCCTCGGTCACCGCTGCAGCCGCGCGCGGGTCGTTGCCGAAGTACAGGCCGCCCTGCTCCACGTTTGGGCAGGAGATGTTGATCTCGAAACCTGCTACTCCTGGCACGCCGTCGAGCCGCGCCGCCAGCTCGCCGTATTCGGACACCGACTCCGCGTTGATGTTGACCAGGACCGGGAAATCCCATGCAGCCCACTGCGGCGCATAGTCGCGAATCAGGGCATCGGCCCCGGGACCCTGCAGGCCGATCGCATTGAGCATGCCCGACGGCGTCTCGACGATTCGTGGCGGCGGCGTGCCGGCGCGCGCGCGCAGAAAGATTCCTTTCGACACCATGCCGCCCAGCGCTCGCCTATCCAGGAGCGGCACATCGGTGCCGTAGCCAAACGCGCCTGACGCGGCGAGCACCGGGCTGCGCAGCTTCATTCCGGCCACGGCGACGCTCATATCGACAGTCATGCGGTGACGGCGTAAGGCAGGTGGGAGGGGAGCGCCGCCCAATCGACGTCGGCGGCCCGATAGACCGGACCCTCTTTGCATGCACGGTCGTATCCCCCGCGGGCCAGCGGGACGGCGCAGCCGAGGCACACACCGGTGCCGCATCCCATGTACGTCTCGACCGCGACAAGCGCTTGTGGCCAGCGGGCGGCGGCCGCCGCCAGCATGCGGTTCGGCCCGCAGGCCAGGACGATGTCTCCATCCGGGGCGGCGGCGACAGCGGTCCCCGCCACGCCTCGCGATCCGTCGTCGGTGGCCCAGATCACCTCGTCGCCATGCGACTCGGAGCAGAGCTCCACGCTGCTTCGCGCGCCGTGAACCCACGTCACCCGAATGCCGAGTGCGCTCGCCTCTTTGGCGGCCAGCGGCATGGGCGCGACGCCGAGTCCACCGCTCACGAGCACCGCGCTGCCTGGACCCGCGACGAGGTCGAAGCCGTGTCCCAGCGGACCGAGGCAGCTGATCACTTCGCCGGGCCGCATGGCAACCAGCTGCGAGGTCCCCCTGCCCACTGCTTTGAGCACGATCTCGATGCGGTCACCATCCACCCAATAGACGGAGAAGGGCCGGCGCAGAAAGACTCCGGCCCAGCCGAGGTTGACGAACTGGCCGGCGCGGACCGCCGCCGCAATCTCCGGCGCGTCCATCGAGATGACGATCATTCCGCGCGCGACTTCGCGGACGGCGATGATCGGTGCGTTAAGCAGGAACACCCTGCCGCCACTCCACTATCGTCCGCACCTCGAGCTGAGGCGGCCCTCCGCCCTCGCCGCCTTGCGGCGCCCCCGCCTCCGACTCGACGAGCGCGACGGCGGTGTCGAGAGAGGTGAGGCACGGAATTCGCCGCTCGACTGCGGCGCGCCGGATCTCGAATCCATCTTTGAAAACCGGACCGCCTGCCTCAGCGGAGTCCGTGTAGATGTTCGACATGGTGTTGATCACGAGATCGACCTCGCCATTCGTGATGACGTCGAGCACAGTCGGACCGGCATCGCCGATCTTCGCCACGACCCGAGGTGAGAAGCCGGCCTGACGCAATGCCTTCGCCGTGCCCTCGGTCGCCACGAGCCGGCACCCCATCTCTACCAGGCGCGAGACGATGGGAAAGATCTCGGGCTTGTCGACATCGGCGATGGTGAGCAGCACAACGCCGCCACGCTTGACGTGAACTCCAGACGCGGCAAACGCCTTGCGAAGGGCCTCGCTCAATGTGCGGCCGATGCCAATCGCCTCGCCCGTGGATTTCATCTCCGGCCCGAGGTATGAATCCACCGCAGGCAGTTTGTTCATCGAGAACACTGGCGCTTTGACCGCGACCAGGTTGCGCGGCGGCACCAGCCCCGTCGCCCAACCCATATCCGCGAGTTTCTCGCCCAGCATCACCTTCGTCGCCATGTCCACCATCGGGACTCCTGTGACCTTGGACAGGAATGGGACCGTGCGCGAGGCGCGCGGATTGACCTCGAGCACGTGGACCTTGCCTCGATGCACAACGTACTGCACGTTGACCAGGCCTCGCAGCCGCAGGTGCCGCGCGATCCGCACCGTGTAGTCGATCACGTCGTCCAGCTCGGATTGCTCGAGCCCGGAGGCGGGATAGACAGCGTAGGAATCGCCGGAGTGCACACCTGCCCGCTCCACATGCTTCATGACGCCGGGGATGACAACCGTGTCGCCGTCCGTGACGGCGTCGACCTCGACCTCGTCGCCCTGCAGGTATTTGTCGACCAGGACTGTGCCACGCGGCATCGCGCCAATCGCCCAGACCATGTAGCGCTGCAGCTCGCGGCGGTCATGGACGATCTCCATCGCCCTCCCGCCCAGCACGTAAGAAGGCCGTACGAGCACCGGGTAACCGGCGCGGTCCGCGATGCCGATCGCCTCCTCGACAGTGGTGGTGGTGCCGCCCACGGGCTGTGGGATCCCAATCGCATCAAGCGCCGCGGCGAAGGCTCTGCGATCCTCCGCGAGGTCGATCGCCTCCACAGCGGAGCCGAAGATCGCTAGACCCCGTTCCTCCAGCGACTCCGCGAGGTTGATTGCGGTCTGGCCGCCAAACTGCACCAGGGCGCCGTCGACTCCTTCCGCCTCCGCGACCTGCGCGGCGCCGTCGAGGTCGAGAGGCTCGAAGTAGAGCCGGTCGGATGTGTCGAAGTCGGTCGACACCGTCTCCGGGTTCGAATTCGCCAGCACCGCGCGCACGCCTGATTTTCGAAGCGACCAAGCAGCGTGCACAGAGCAGTAGTCGAACTCGATGCCCTGGCCGATGCGGATCGGGCCCGATCCGATGACCAGGGCCGTGCGCGAATCGACCGGGACGCTTTCGGTCTCGTCCTCCCAGCAAGAGTAGTAGTAAGGCGTGGCCGCCTCGAACTCGGCCGCACAGGTGTCGACCAGCTTGTAGGTCGGCGCGGACCGCTCGACCGCCTCGCCACGCAGCGCACCGATCATCGAATCCGAGAATCCGGCACGTCTCAGCTCGCGCACGTCTCCCTCTTTCTCGAGCCGGACGATGTTCGCGAGCCGATCGATGAACCACTGATCGATGCCGCTGCGGTGCGCCAGAGAGGCTGCGTCATCGCCTTGGCGCAACGCATGCAGCAGCGCATACAACCGGCGGTCGTTGGGCTGCCCTATGAGGTCGCCACGCTCGAGCTCGGAGACCGACGGCGGCTTCTGCTCCAGCGACCGCATCGCCTTGGTCAACGCCGCCTCGAAAGTCCGCTCGATGGCCATCACCTCGCCCGTCGATGCCATCTGCGTGCCCAGACGGCGGTCGCCCGCCGGGAACTTGTCGAACGGCCATCGCGGAATCTTGACCACGCAGTAGTCGAGCGCGGGTTCGAAGGCCGCGAAAGTCCGACCTGTCACCTCGTTTCTGATTTCGTCTAGCCGGCGGCCGACGGCCACCTTCGCGGCGACTCGCGCGATCGGATATCCGGTCGCCTTCGAGGCGAGCGCCGACGATCGGCTCACACGCGGGTTCACTTCGATGACGTAGTAATCAGAGCTCTTTGGATCAAGCGCGAACTGCACGTTGCAGCCCCCCTCGATGCCCAGCGCGCGGATGATCCGGATGGCCGACGAGCGAAGCATCTGGTGGTCGCGGTCCGAAAGGGTTTGCGCCGGCGCCACCACTATCGAGTCGCCGGTGTGGACGCCCATCGGGTCCAGGTTCTCCATGTTGCAGACGGTGATGCACGTGTCGGCGGCATCGCGCATCACCTCGTACTCGATCTCCTTCCATCCCCAGAGGGAGCGCTCGACAAGGACCTGGTGGATGGGCGAGGCGGCGAGCCCTCGCTGCGCGATGAGCTTCAGCTCGTCGGCATTGGTCACGAAACCACCGCCGGTCCCACCCAGCGTGTAAGCAGGCCTGATGACCAACGGCAGGCCGGCCTGAGCGGCAAACTCGTCGACCTCAGACAGGGCTTCACAGACCCGCGAGGTCGGCACCGGCTCGCCGATGTCCTCGAGCATCTGCTTGAAGGCCTGGCGATCCTCAGCATTCCTGATGGTCTCGAGGCTCGCCCCGAGAAGCCGGACCTGGTATCGCTCCAGCACGCCTGCCTTGGCGAGGTCGGTCGCGAGGTTCAGACCGGTCTGGCCGCCGAGCGTCGGCAACAATGCGTCGGGTCGCTCGCGCGCGATGACCCGCTCCACCGACTCAACGGTCAGCGGCTCGAGGTAGACGCGGTCGGCGACGTCTTCGTCGGTCATGATCGTGGCGGGGTTGGAGTTGACGAGGACTGTGACGATGCCCTCCTCGCGCAGCGCCTTGCACGCCTGCGTGCCTGCGTAGTCGAACTCCGCAGCCTGGCCGATGACGATCGGTCCGGACCCGAGGATCAACACCTTCTTCGGCTTCGGCGGCTGAGCCGCCCCACCCACCGCCCTCATCACGGGCCTTCGTTCGCGAACCATGTCGAGGAACCGGTCGTAGAGGTGCTGGTTGTCCTGCGGGCCGGGGCAGCCCTCCGGGTGGTACTGCACGCTGAATGCGGGCAGAGTCCGGTGCGCGAGGCCCTCGACCGAGCCGTCGTTCAGGTTGCGCTGCGAGACGACGAGGTCTCCGGAAGGGATGGAGGCGTCGTCCACCTGGAACTCGTGGTTCTGGCTCGTGATGTGAACCAGGCCCGTCTCCAGGTCCTTGACCGGATGGTTGGCGCCGTGATGCCCAAAGGGCAGCCGCGATGTGGTGGCGCCGGCGGCCCGGCCGAGGATTTGGTGGCCGAGGCAGATGCCAAACAACGGAATCCGGCCGAGGGCCTGGCGCGCCAGCTCGACCGGCCCGGCCAGGACGGCGGGGTCGCCAGGGCCGTTTGACAGGACGAGGCCGTCTGCCCCAGTGGCCTCGATATCTGACCAGTCTGTTGTGTGCGGCAGCACGATGACGCGGCAGCCCCGCTCGCGCAGCGACCGGAGGATGTTGCTCTTGACGCCATAGTCGACCACCGCGATCGTCAGGCCCGCGCCGTCGGTCGGGCGTCGTGGCCTCAGCTCGCCCGGCAGCGGGTCGAGCCACTCCACTCGCGTGGTGCGGGATGTCTCCGCCACGAGGTCCTGCTCCGCCAACGGGGTTACGCGGCGCGCCGCCGCCGCCAGCTCTGCCAGTCGTGACTGGCTTGGTCGCTCCGCCTCGTGGGTGAGGACTGCGCGCTGCGTTCCGTGAGTGCGCAGGTGGCGCGTCAGGGCGCGTGTGTCGATCTCGGTGATCGCCGGCACA
>JAYUFT010000123.1:0-16929 GCA_043738605.1 Candidatus Dormiibacterota bacterium
GAGTCGGTCCCAAGGGTTGGGCTGTTCGCCCATTAAAGCGGTACGCGAGCTGGGTTTAGAACGTCGTGAGACAGTTCGGTCCCTATCCGCCGTGGGCGCAGGAGACTTGAGGAGAGTTGACCCTAGTACGAGAGGACCGGGTTGAACGGCCCGCTAGTGTACCGGTTGTCACGCCAGTGGCAGCGCCGGGTAGCCATGGCCGGTTCTGATAAGCGCTGAAAGCATCTAAGTGCGAAGCAGACTCCAAGATAAGGTCTCCCACTGGGTTAACCAGGTAAGGGCCCTAGTAGACCACTAGGTTGATAGGCCGGAGGTGTAAGAGCAGCAATGCTTTGAGCTGACCGGTACTAATAGCCCGAGGGCTTGTTCACCTATAACTCACTCTTCAGTTGTTGAGGATGTGAGATCACGTCATACGGATCCAGCGCATTGAAAGCGGCTGGAGATTCTCATAGACCTAATTCGGTTGCTCACTGGTTCGGCGCGCGTGCGCGTGGCGCGGCCCGATATATTGCCAGGACTGCCACCCACAGATCCGGACACGAGCCTTGACCTTCACTGGTCGGCGCGCGCCTGCGAGCTGGCGCTGCGCGCGGACTACGGCACGAGTCCCAACCCGATGGTCGGAGCCGTCATCCTCGACAGTTCAGGCACCCTCGTGGCCGAGGGTTTCCACCATCGCGCCGGCGATCCGCACGCCGAGCAAGAGGCGCTGGCTTTGGCGGAGGACCGGGCCCTTGGGGGCACCATGTACGTCAACCTGGAGCCCTGCGCCTCCCACCGGATGCCGTCATGCGCCGACGCGATCATCGAGGCTGGGCTCAAGCGCGTGGTGATCGCCATGCTCGATCCCGACGAGCGTGTCCAGGGAGCCGGCATCGCCAAGCTGCGTGCTGCCGGCATCGAGGCGGTGGTGGGCATCCATGAGGAGCGGGCGCTCCGGTTGAACGAGTTCTACGTCCAGCATCGGTTGACCGGCCGGCCCTTCGTGAGCGCCAAGTTCGCGATGAGCCTGGACGGGAAGATCGCCACGCGGACCGGCGAATCTCGCTGGATCACTGGCGACGAGTCTCGCCTTCACGGTCACCGGCTTCGGCACATGCACGATGCGATACTGGTCGGCATCAAGACGGTGATGGTCGATGATCCCGAGCTCACCGCCCGCATCGAGGGCGTCTCCGCCAGGCAACCGCTGCGCGTTGTCCTCGACTCACAGCTCCGTCTCCGCGTGTCTGCGAGGGTCGTTGGCCCCAACACGCTGATCGCGACCACGCGAGCGGGTCGGATGGGAGCCGCCGAGGTCGTCAAGTTTCCGGCAACTGCAGAGGGCCAGGTTGCGCTGGAGCCGTTGCTTGACGAGCTTGGCAAGAGAGGCATCCTAAGCCTCTTGGTCGAGGGCGGCAGCACGGTTCACGCGTCATTTATTTCGCAAGGATTGGTGGACAAGGTGTACGCATACGTCGCGCCTTGCCTCATCGGCGGCCGCGAGGCCCCAAGTCCAATCGGGGGAGCCGGCGTCGAGCGGCTGGCCGAAGCCATCCCGTTGCGCGAGCTGGACGCAACCAGGCTCGGCGCCGACCTATTGATTACGGGGTATGTGGATGTTCACAGGAATAGTTAGCGCCGTTGGCACGGTGGTCGAAGCAGGCTCGGGCCGGCTGGCTATTGAGAATGCTGAGACCGCTACGCGCTTGAAGATTGGAGCGAGCGTAGCTGTCAATGGCTGCTGCTTGACAGTGGTCAAGAAAGCTGGCGCCACATTCGTCATGGATGTGGTGCCAGAGACGTTGCGGCGGACAGCCCTGGGTTCGCTGACGCACGGGTCGCGAGTCAATCTCGAGCTGCCGCTGGCGGCGGACGGGCTGCTTGATGGCCATCTCGTTCAAGGGCATATTGACGCCACAGGGAAAGTCGTACGGGTGGTCAGCGCAGCCGCCGGCCGCGAAGTGACGATCGAGTTCCCGGCCGATCTGCGCGACTTCATGGTCGAGAAGGGCTCGATCGCCGTGGACGGGATCAGCCTGACCGTGACGGGGGTAGACGATCAGGCGGCCACTTTCAAGGTGGCCTTGATTCCGCATACTCTCGCCGTAACCATCGCCGGCGAGTACAGGGAGGGCACCATGGTGAACCTCGAGGCGGACATTGTCGCCCGCTACGTCGCTCGAAACCTCCGCCGGTAATATCTACCAGCGATGGGGTTGGCCACTGTTCCAGAAGCGATTTCCGACTTCAAAGCCGGCAAGTTCGTCATCGTCGTGGACGATGAGGAGCGCGAGAACGAGGGCGACCTCGTGGTTGCGGCTCAGCTCGTGACCCCCGATCACATCAGCTTCATGACCCGCCATGGATCGGGCCTCGTGTGCATGCCGATCGTGGCACGGCGCCTCGACGAGCTTGGCATCGCCCCGATGGTGGAGCGCAACACCAGCCGGCTGGGAACCGCTTTCAGCGTCAGCATCGACGCCAAGGACAGCGTCACGACGGGCGCGTCTGCGCACGACCGCGCCGCCACCATTCGCAAAGTTCTGGATCCGGCGGCGAGGGAGAGCGATTTCTCGATGCCAGGGCACACCTTTCCTCTGCGCGCCGCCGAGGGCGGAGTGCTCACACGGGCGGGGCAGACTGAGGCCGCGGTGGACCTGGCGGTCTTGGCCGGACTCTACCCAGCCGGCGTGATCACCGAGCTGATGAAGGCGGACGGCACGATGTCGCGGATGCCCGATCTGGACAGCTTCGCGCACGAGCACGACATCAAGGTCATCACCGTTGAACAGATGATTGCGTACAGGCGGCGCAACGAAAAGTTGGTCGCGCGGCGAGTCGAAGCGGTGATACCCATTGGAGGCAAGGAGCCTCGCGAGTGGAAGCTCTTCGCCTACGAGGACGTCCTTCGCCACGAGAATCATCTAGCCCTCGTGTTGGGCGAGATCGACCCCGAAAAGCCAGTCCTGTTGCGGGCGCATTCCGAATGCCTCACCGGCGACATCTTTGGCAGCTTGCGCTGCGATTGCGGAGCCCAGCTGCACGCAGCCATGGAGATGATCGCCGCCGAGGGTCTCGGCGTCATCCTCTATATCCGTCACCAGGAAGGTCGTGGGATTGGGTTGCTGGACAAGCTGCACGCCTACAACCTGCAGGACCGTGGCCTGGATACGGTTGAAGCGAACGAGGCGCTCGGCCATCCGGCGGACAAGCGTGACTATGGGATCGGGAGCCAGATCCTGTACGACCTTGGCGTTCGCAAGATCAGGTTGCTGACCAACAATCCTAAGAAGATTTACGGCCTGGAGGGCTTTGGGCTCGAGGTGACGGAGCGGGTGCCGATTCGGATCGCGGCCAACCCACACAACGAGCGGTACCTCAAGACCAAGAAAGACAAGCTCGGTCACCTGTTATAGGTTCGGCTGAAGAAGTGGGCGAGAAGGGCGCCGCGCCCGACCTGGCAGGAAGCGATCTACGGATCGCCGTGGTGGTGGCGCGCTTCAACGAAGACGTGACGAGACGCCTGCTTCGAGGCGCGTTGAACGCACTCAAAGAGCATGGCGTTGAGGATCCCGATGTGCTCTGGGTACCCGGGTCGCTGGAGCTGCCTGTCACTGCCCTGGCGCTCGCCGAGAAGGGGAATCATGACGCGATCGTCTGCCTGGGTTGCGTGATCCGCGGCGAGACATATCACTTCGAGGTGGTCGCGAATCAGGCGGCAGCCGGGATCATGCAGGTTCAGCTGGACACGGGGGTACCGGTGGCTTTTGGGGTGATTACCACCGAGGACAAAGAGCAGGCGCTGGCTCGGTCCGGCCCGAAGAACAACAAGGGAGCCGATGCAGCAGAGGCTGCCATTGAGATGGCCAACCTGATGCGCGAGCTCCAGGGCTAGAGCGCCTCACAGACCCCAGCTGAACTTTCTCGCGGGCGTCAGGCGGGCCCGCTCGGGTCCGATCAGCTCTGCCTTGCCCTGGAACGACACTCCTCGCTTCGGCCCCATTGCATCGACCACCATCGCCGCACGCGGCTCGCTGGTCAGATTTCTCAGCTTGACCCCATCGACGTCGAACTCGAAGGCGCCCTCCTCGTCCATCGAGTAGATCACGGGCACCACGTGCGGCCAACCCGACGGCCCCACGGTCGCGAG
This sequence comes from Candidatus Dormiibacterota bacterium, assembly GCA_043738605.1. Lineage (GTDB taxonomy): Bacteria > Chloroflexota > Dormibacteria > Dormibacterales > Dormibacteraceae > Palsa-872. The sequence goes on from JAYUFT010000123.1 coordinate 4,136, forward strand.
CCGGGCGATGCGCTGCGACCGCAGGAATTCGAGCTCACCAGGGGTGAACAGCATCGCGCCCATCCTAGCCCCCGACACCGCCCGGGACGCCGCCCACGCGGAGCCAACTAGACTGCTAAAACGAACATGGCGAAGACCAGCGAGCGCGGCATCGGCACCATCGGTGGCTACACAATCCTTCGCAAAGAGCGCCTGGACCGCCTAGAAGGGTCCTACCTCGAGCTGGAGCACGAGCGCACCGGCGCTCGCCACCTCCACGTCGAATGCCCCGACGACAACAACTCCTTCGCCGTCTTCTTTCCAACCGTGCCCAAGGACTCGACAGGGGTCGCCCACATCCTCGAGCACGTGGTGCTCGCGGGCTCGCAAAAGTTCCCGGTCCGCGATCCCTTCTTCAGCATGACCCGCCGTTCCCTCGCGACCTTTATGAACGCCTTCACCAGCGCCGACTGGACGATGTACCCCTTCAGCTCCCGCAATGCCAAGGACTTCAAGAACCTCCTCGAGGTCTACCTCGACGCGACGTTCTTCCCGCGACTCGACGAAGACTCCTTCAAGCAGGAAGGCATCCGCTTCGAGTTCGAGGACCCGGCCGATCCCAACAGTGGTCTTCGCTACAAGGGCGTCGTCTACAACGAGATGAAGGGCGCCCTCGCAAGCCCACAGGCGGCGGTGCAGAAGATCGTGGGCGAAACCATGTTCCCAGGCCTCACCTATTCGTACATCTCGGGCGGCGATCCCGAGCACATCCCCGACCTGACCTGGGAGCACCTGCGCAAATTCCACGCCGTCCATTACCACCCGAGCAACGCCTACTTCTATACGTATGGCGACCAGAACCTCGAGCAGACCCTCGCGGCAATCGAAGAAAACGCGTTGAAGCACTTCAATAGAATCGAGGTCGACACCTCGATCCCGGACGTCAAGCGATTCAAGAAGCCGGTCAAGGCCGTCGAGCCCTACCCCGCCACCGCCGGCGAGGACAACACGCGCAAAGCGCAGGCCCTCGTCGCCTGGGTGACGGTCCATACAGGCGACTCCTTCCAGCTGCTCGCCATGAGGGTCCTGGCCGAGGTGCTGCTCGGCAACGCCGCCTCACCGCTGAGAAAAGCCCTCATCGATTCCAAGCTTGGCACCGCGATGGCCGATGGGAGCGGCTTGCAGGACGACTACCGGGAAACCGTGTTTGGCGCAGGGCTAAAAGACATTGCGCAAGAGGACGCGGAGAAAGTGGAGCGCGTCGTGCTGGACACGCTGGAGCGCGTCGCCAATGATGGCGTGGACCAGACACAGGTCGACGCCGCCATCCACCACCTCGAGTTCGAGAAGCGCGAGCGCTCCAACGCCGGCTTCCCCTACTCGCTGAAGGTCCTCTTCACCGCCCTGGCGCCCTACTACTACGGAGGCGACCCCTACGACGCGTTGAACTTCGACGCCGACCTCGCCCGCCTGGAGCGCGATCGCAAAGCGGGCCGCTTCTTCGAAAACCTCATCCAGGCCGAGCTCCTCGACAACACACACAGAGCCCTGCTCACAGTGGTGCCCGACACCGCGCTTGAAGAGAGGAAGCGCCACAAGGAGCTCGAGCGCCTCGCAAACATCGAGGTGGGCCTCACCGAAGCCGACAAAGCGCGAATCGTCGCCGAGGCCCTCCGCCTGAAGCAGGAGCAAGACGCGAAGCAAGACCTCTCGACCCTGCCGACCCTTGAGCTGACCGACATCCCGATGAAGTTCGAAAACGTGCCCAGCCGGGACGCAAAGCTCGGCTCAGCGCACGTGGAATTCTTCCCGCTGCCCACCAACGGCGTCACCTACATCGACATCAGATCTGACTTCTCGGCGCTCACCCCGGACGAGAAAGACCTGCTGCCGCTCTTCGGGCGCGTCCTCACCCAGGCCGGCGCCGCGGGCCAGGATTACGTCGAGATCGCAAAGCGGATCGCCTCCTACACCGGTGGCGTGGGCGCAGCCGCCCAGGTTCAACCGCTGGCGGCCCGAGAGGACTACCTGCAGTCCTTCATGGTTTCTGGCAAGGCGCTCGACCGCAACGCCAAGCCGTTCATCGACCTGCTGACCGACCTCACCGTCCATCTCGAGATCGACACGGGCAGGCTCAAAGAGATCATCGCCGAGACAGCGACCCGGCTCGAAAGCTCGCTCGCGAACCTCGGGTTTCAATTGGCCATCCTCCTCGCCCAATCGAAGTTGAACTCCGAAGGTGCGATGAACGACAGGCTTCAGGGCATTGGCATGCTCCACGTGATGCGCAATCTCGCCAAGCTCGACGAGAGTGGGCTCCGCGACCTGGTGTCCAGGCTCGACGCGATAAGAAGGAAGCTCTTCCGAAGCGATTCGATCACCATGGTGGTGACGTCCGAAGAATCGATGATCGAGACGCTCAAGGGCTACCTCGCCGATTTCGTAGCCGCGCTGCCAGTGACCGCAGGGCGCAACGGCGCTCCCGTCAAGCCGCCACCTCTCGACCCCGTACGCGAGGCGCGCACCGCTCCAATGCCCGTCGCCTTCAACGTGCGCACGTTCAAGACGGTCCGTTACCAGCACGCCGACGCTCCGGTCCTCCTGGTCCTGGCCAACTATGTCCGCGACACCTTCCTCCACAAGGAGCTGCGTGAAAAAGGTGGCGCCTATGGTGCGTACGCCCAGGCGAACACCGGCGGCGGCAACTTCTACTTCGGTTCGTACCGCGACCCGAACATCATCCGCACGTATGACACGTACGACCGCGCGGTGAGGTGGGTGACCGACAGCGACATCGATCCGGAGGCGCTGAAGGAGGCGATCCTCGGGGCGTGCGGAGACGTCGATCCCCTCGAATCTCCCGACATCAAGGGCCGCCGCGAGGCCATCAACCGCCTGACCGGCTTCACGCGGGCCGAACGCGAAAAGTTCAAGCAGCGACTGCTCAGCGCGACCGCCGCCGATCTCCAGCGCGTCGCGAAGTCCTACCTCGGGTCGCCAAGGCCAATCCAGGCGACGGTGGCAGGAGCCGACCTCATCGATGCCGCACGCAAGGAGCGCCCGGACCTCTTCGAGGTGGTGGCGCCGGTCTGACCGCCGAGCCGAGGGCTCAGCCAGGGCTAGAATCGCCTGAATGAGCTTCTGGCGAAGGGACTACTTTTTGCCGCTGATCCTCGTCGTGATCGGGGTCTTCCTCCTGCTTCGAAACCTCAACCTTCTCGATTGGCTTGACGGTAGGTACGTTTGGCCCGTGGTGCTCATCGCCCTCGGCGTATGGCTGATCGTCCGACGGGCCCGGGTCTGAGGCCAAGCGTCCCGATGCGCCGCCATTACCGCAGCTACTTCTGGCCGGTGGTCCTGATCGTCATCGGCATCTTCGCCTTGCTGGTCGAGCTGAACGTGATCTCGGCCGACCGCTTGTACCGCCTTGCCGATCTTTGGCCGCTCATCCTGATCGTCATCGGCCTCGAGCTCATCGCTCGCCGCACGCTGCAAGGAGCAGCGGTCGACATCGCCGCCGTCCTCATCCTGGTGATCGCCGGTGTCGGCGCGATCGCATACGTGTCCGCCGGACCAGCGATCCCGGGTGGCACGCACACGCTCACCGCCTCTGACCAGGCCGGCTCGCTGACCGCGGCCAGCCTGGATGTCGAAGTTGGCGCCGCGGACCTGACGGTGGTAGGCGACACGGCCATGGGCCCCGACCTCTACCGAGCGGTGCTCACCTATTCGGGCCCGAAGCCGGACGTGACCCTGGACAAGGCGACCGGCGAGCTCCGAATTTCTCAGCAGGGCGAGTTCGGAATTTTCGGCAGCCGGCATCTCGCCATCGAGCTGCACATCAGCCCGGCGGTGACCTGGAGCTTCAGCCTGAACAGCGGAGCCACCAACGCCACTTTCCACCTGACCAACGTGAAGGTCTCGTCGATCGAGTCGAACACCGGAGCCGTTCGGCTCGACATCACGGTCGGGCCGCCGAAAGGCATCGTGCCGATCAGCGCCAACGGCGGCGCGCTGACAGTGCGTGTGCACCGGCCGATCGGCACTGAAGTTTCGGTCCAGGTCTCGGGAGGAGCCGTCAACCTGACGGCGGACGGTCACCACACTGGAGCGATCGGAAGCGCCAGTTGGCAATCGGTCGGCTACGCCGGCGCCAGCGACGCCTACGCGATCGAGGTCAACGGTGGCGCGTGTACGGTCACCGTCGACACGCACGTCCCGGCCGCGTAATTGAACTAACAGTAAGTCGATTACGACGAGGCCAATCTCCGGTCGAGGGCTGCCACGCGCGCCCCGTAGGCTGACCGCGTTTCAGGGCTGACAGCCTCACGCAGCCCGGTGGCAGCCACGACAAGCATCGCTTCCAGCTCGCCGTCGAGCACCCCGGCAACCTTGAGCACAGGGACGAGCGCCGCCGCCCTCTCAGCGCCGGCAAGCAAGGCCGCCTGATCGACACCCAGCTCAGCCAGCCCCTCAGCCTCCCGCCGAAGCCGCCGACCGAGCGCCACATGCTCGTTGTCACCACGCTCGAAGCACCTCGCCGCGCCCGCCTGCGCGGCCGATGCAGCAAGTCGCGCCTCCAGGAGGCGGCCGGTCGCCGCCGGATTCGCCACGGTTGCCGGGCACAGCCCAACCACGTGTTGGGAGGCGAGCGAAATGCCCTGGCGCTCCAGGTTGGCGATCACCATCTCGGGCGTCGTCTCGTCCAGCCGGAACAGGTTCATCGAAAGTTGCACGCGCCCGCCGCTGAGCTCGAAAACCAGCGCATGGACTCCGCGCATCCCGCCGCCTGATTCCCGGATGGAGCGCGCGAGCACGCGTGCGGCACCGACGTCGACCCCCTGCAAGATCACGTTGAAAGCGACCAGCTTCGGCCGAGCGCCCACGCAGACGGCACCAGCAGTGGGGTGGAGGTCGGGCCCGCCAAGGTCGAGCCTTCCGCGCCCGCCGCGAATATCGGCCAGGCTCTGGCCCCGGCCGTAGAAATACACCGGCACCCTGAGCTCATTCCAGATGCGGTCGCCGAGCTCCAGGGCCACCTCTTGACAGCGGCTCAGGGGTGTCGAGTCTAGCGGCACGATCGGCACCACGTCGGCCGCGCCCACCCGCGGATGCACCCCGAGATGCTCCCGGACGTCGATCAGCTCGACGGCCGCCCGAACCGACGCCATCAGCGCCGCGATCAGATGAGGCTCGAAGCCGGCAAGCGAAACAACAGTCCGGTTGTGGTCGCCATCCGAATCCACATCCAGGAGGTGCGCGAGGCCGGAAGCGCCCGCAATGGCGTCGATCGTCACGCGATCCTGCCCCTCGGAGAAGTTCGGGACTGACTCGAAAAGGCTTTCGCCGACCGCTATCACCGCCCTGCTAGCGTAAGTAGTCAGTGTCAGGTCCGGTTGCTCTCGTCTACGGCGACGAGCTGATGAAGCATCACCTCTCCGATGAACATCCGCTCCAGCCGATCCGCGTGAAGCTCACGATGGACCTGATCAAGTCCACGGGGCTCATCGAGCACTGCCATCTTCTGCCGCCACGCCGGGCGACGATCAAGGAGCTCGAGCTCGTCCACTCGCCCGAATACGTGGACCTGGTGCGCAAGCTCAGCGACCCGGTGGAGCGAATGAAGATCTCTCCCAACCGGATCGAGGCCGCCGGCTTCGCCACGGCCGACAACCCGATCTCAGATGAGCTCCACGAGGGCGCCGCGCTGGTGGCGGGTGCAAGCCTCGTCGGCGCCGAGGCGATCGAGAGCGGAGCGGCCCTCCATGTTTTCAGCCCCGCCGGCGGGCTGCACCATGCGCATCGGGCAAGAGCGTCAGGCTTCTGCACGTACGACGACCCTGCGATCGCCTGCCGGTGGCTCAAGGATCGCGGCCATCGCGTCGCTTACATCGACGTCGACGTCCACCACGGCGACGGGGTCGAAGGCATCTTCTACGACGATCCCGACGTGCTCACCATCAGCCTCCACGAGAGCGGCCGCCACCTGTTCCCCGGCACGGGTTTCCCGGAGGACTGCGGGGTCGGGCCCGGCCGCGGTTTTGCCGCCAACCTGCCCTTCGAGCCATTCACGTGGGATGAGCCCTGGCTGGAAGGTTTCGAGAAGGTGGTGCCGGCGTTGCTGCGGCGGTTCAAGCCGACGATCCTGGTCACTCAGGATGGCTGCGATACGCACTACCTCGATCCACTCGCGCACCTGGCAGCGACGACGCGCATCTGGCCGCGTGTCGGCAGCAAGTTCCATGAGCTCGCCCACGAGCTGTGCGAGGGTCGCTGGCTCGCTCTGGGCGGAGGGGGCTACGCGGTCTACGAGGTGGTGCCGCGCGCGTGGACGTTGTTCTTCGCCGAGATGGTCGAACGTCCGGACCTGGCCGCTGACATCAACGACCCATCAAGCGTGATCCCACAAGAGGCAGCCCAGGAACGGGTCTGGGCGAAGCTGCGGAAGGACCTCCGAAGTCTTGGCGAGGTCCACGGGATCGACCTGGTCTAGGTCGATCTAAACCCCGCGCACCGAGCGCATGATCGCCACCGCGACGAACTGCAGCGGCAATGCAGTGCCGAAGACGGCCCCGACTGCAGGAGAGATCCACGCGATGCCCTGACCATGCCGTGACGTGAGAACAGCCAGGTACAGGACGCAGGCGCCGAGCACGAGGACCTGCCACCCGATCGCGATCCTTATCCACCGCTTCATGGCGGACCGCATGACGGCGGCGTCGCGCGATCTCAGCGCCGCGTGCAGGAGGCGGTGGTACAGCCCGTACTGGACGGCAAATGCAACCAGGAACGCGACCAGGCCCCCTCCGAGATACGCGCTGTCGCTCAGTGCTCTTCTACGCCGAGTAGGAGCGGAGGCAGCGCGTGCAAATGCGCGCCCGAACCTGGCGCCCACCCACCGTCACCCGCCCCATCTGCAGGTTCGGCATGAACCGGCGGTTGACGCGGTTCTTCGCGTGACTGACGTGGTGTCCGTACTGCGGCTCTTTGCCGCAAATTGCGCAACGCTTGGCCATGAGGCACCTTCCGATTGGGATTGACGGCGTAAAGGGCGCCGGATCTGACGGTTCCGGACACCGAATTGTACCATGGGCACTCCATGACCTCGAAGACTCCGACCGCGCTTGGCGAAGCCCGCCAGTGGGGCCGCGTCGAGGTCTTTCCCTCCGCCGTGGCCGCGATCGCCGGCCACGCCGCACTGGGCTGCTACGGGATCGCCGGAATGGCAGCGCGCGGCCTGCGTGACGGGGTGGCCGAGCTGCTGCACCGCGGCAGCGAGGACCGCGGGGTGGAAGTCGTCGAGGTCGACGACGGCCTGGCCATCGACGTGTACGTGATCGTGCAATACGGCATTCGCATCTCGGAGGTCGCCCGCAACCTGCAAGAGGCGGTCAAGTTTGCCGTGGAACGCTCGGTCAACGTGCCGGTCGTGGAGGTCAATGTCAACGTGCAGGGCGTCAGGGAAGAGCGGCGCTAGGCCATGGCTTCTAATCGGCCCGTCGGGGTGGACGGACCCCTTTTCAAACAGGCCCTGATCGGCAGCTTGAGCTGGCTGTCGGCCAACCACGAGGAGGCGAACCGCCTCAACGTATTCCCGGTCCCGGACGGAGACACCGGGACGAACATGCTCCTGACCCTTCAGTCGGCGGTCGAGGACATCAAGGATTCCACCGCGGCCGAGGTCAGCAAGATCGCCAAGCTGGCATCGCACGGCAGCCTCATGGGAGCCCGCGGCAACTCAGGCGTCATCCTCTCGCAGATCTTCCGCGGATTCGCCCGCGCGGTCGAGGGCAAGAGCTCGCTGACGCCCAAGGAACTTGCCGCCGCCTTCGTGGAGGCTGCGAACGCCGCCTATCGAGCGGTCAACAAGCCCACCGAGGGCACGATCCTCACGGTGGCGCGCGAGGCGGGCCGTGCGGCCACCGCAGCCGCCGACAGTCCCGATGCCACGGTGCCCAGCGTCATCTCAGCGGCCGCGACCGGCGCCCGCGATGCAGTCTTGAAGACGCCAAGCCAGCTGCAGATCCTCCGGGAGGCGGGCGTGGTGGACGCGGGCGGGTTCGGCCTGCAGATAATCCTCGAGGGGATGCTCAAAACGGTGGAGGAGTCGGCCTTTTTCACCGCGACGGCCCACACCGAGACCAAGGCGCAGCCCTCACAGGTGGCTTTCGAGCTCCCCGAGGGCGGATGGGGCTATTGCACAGAGTTCTTGATCGAGGGCAACGGCCTCGACATCGATGTGATCCGCAACCAGATCGAAGCGCTGGGCAACTCGGTGCTCGTCGTCGGCGAGCCCGAGCTCGTCAAGGTGCACGTGCACACCGATGACCCGACGCGCGTGATCACGCTGGCCGGTGGCTACGGCAAGCTGCTGAAGCTGAACGTCGGTGATATGTCGACGCAGCACAAGCGAATCATCGAAGGCGAGAACGTTGCCACAAAGCCGCCACGGGCGAACGGTGTCGGCCTCGTCGCAGTGGTCGCGGGCAGCGGGCTGGTCGAGATATTTCGTGGCCTCGGCGTCGACGCCATCGTTGAGGGCGGCCAGTCCATGAACCCGAGCACGCAGGACATGCTCATCGCCATCGAGTCGGTGCCCTACCAGGAGGTGATCCTGCTGCCGAACAATCGCAATGTCGTTCTTGCCGCCAAGCAGGTGATCGGGCTCACGCCGAAGAAGGTGCACATCGTCGAGACCCACAGCGTGCCTGAGGGCATGGCCGCCGTCGTCGCTTTTCGCCCGGATCGCTCCGGCCCCGACAACGCCGCGACGATGAAAGCCGAGGCGGCTCGGGTGCAGACGATCGAGGTCACGCACGCGGTTCGCGACACGCGCTCCAACGGCCTGAAGGTCAAGAAAGGCGACGTCATCGGGCTGATCAACGAGAAGCTCGAGTTTGCCGGTGGCGACTACGCCGACGTCGTCAAACGAGCGCTCGGCAAGCTCGGTCCTGATTCGTATGAGCTGGTGACCGTCTACCGCGGCGAGGGGGCCAGCGACGACGAGCTCGCGAGCTTGCAGTCCTCGATTCAGTCGAGCTTCCCCGAGCTCGAGGTCGAGGTCCAGCAGGGCGGCCAGCAGCATTATCCGTTCATCCTGTCGGTCGAGTGACGAAGTTGAAAAGAAGCTTCGCGGTGGTCACGGATTCCACCGCCGACCTACCCAAAGAGTGGCGCGAGCGCTACGACATCGAGGTCGTCCCGCTGAAGGTTCTGTTTGGCACCGAGACCTTTCGCGACGGCGTGGACATCGACAACGAGGAGTTCTTTCGCAGGCTGTCCACTGCGACCAAGCTGCCCACCACGTCAGCCCCCTCGCCGGGAGAGTTCGCCGAGGTCTACGAGCGACTGGCGAAGGATCACGATGGCTGCATTTCGATCCACATCGGCGCGCAGCTCTCGGCGACGGCGGAGGCGGCGCGGGTAGGCGCTCAATCGGTCGAGGGATTCAAGGTCAACGTCATCGACAGCGAGACCGTGACATTTCCGATGGCCTTCCTGTGCCGGGTGGCCGCGGAATGCGAAAACCTGGAGTCGGCGACCGAGGCTGTGAAGCAGCGCGTTCCGAAGGGCCGGGTGCTGGCGCTGCTAGACACGCTCAAGTACCTCGAGATGGGTGGGCGCATGAGCCGCGCGGCGGCCATGGTCGGGACCATGCTCAACGTCAAGCCGGTCCTGCTGGTGGCGGACCGGGAGATCAAACCAGTCGAGCGGGTCCGCACGAGGGCGCGCGCGATCCCGCGGATGATCGAGTACTTCAGGGGCGATCTCCCCGTGGAGCACGTCGCGGTGGTCCACGCCCAGGCTGCGGACGAAGCCGAGCTCATTGCCGCGGGCCTGCGCAAAGAGCTGCCCGACCACGAGATCCTCATCGGCCAGATCGGGTCGGTGCTCGGCACGCACACAGGGCCAAAGGCCCTGGGCCTGGTCTACATCAAGAAATAGCGAGCTTCACGTTGCGCCCGGGCAGCGGCCACACCCTGAACACCGGCGGCGTCAGCGCGACCAGGCGAGGCAGCGTGCGCACCGCGATCCTGTAGGCCCTCTGCTGCCCGGCGCCCCAGGCCAGGCCGTACTGGCTGCGAAGAATGGGCGGCAGCAAGCCGGCGGTGATCACCCCCATGGGGATCATCGCGGGACCGGGCAGCCAACGAGTTGGCGGCCGCAGCACCAGCCTGGCGAGCGCGAGTGCCCTGGCATCGACTCTCAGCGCTCCGCCTTCCATCATCTCGAGCAGATAGGCATCGAAATCCCGCAGCGTCGAGGGAAACCTGTCGAGTGGGATGCCGAGCAATTCGCCCAGCCGCTTGAACTCCTGGTAGAAGTCCTCGCGCTCGCGCGGCAGCAGCGGCTTGACGAAAGTCTCGTAGGTGACGAGGGCTGTGTCCATCAGGGTCGCATGCACCCAGAGCAGGAGGTCGGGGTCGAGCGCGCGATAGTCGCGCCCTTTGACCCGTGCGTGCACCTGGTTGACTCCACGCGCCGCCGCCAGCGCAGTCTCGCGATCGCCGAACACGATCGCCATCGTCATGAGGATCGTCCGGCGCAGCCGGCGCAGCGGATGCTGACGAAAGTCCGAGTGCTCGTCCACCCCCGCCGCGACCTTGGGATGGGCCAGCTGCATCAGCAGCGCCCGCCCGCCTCCGAGGAATAGAACGTTCTCGCGGTTGACCCGGCGGGTTATGGAATCCTCGCTGTAAACGCCGGGCTTCATAACCCCATTAAACCCTTATAAGCTTTTTGGACACATGTACTCGCAGGTTCTGACATTCGGCGCGGCGTTCCTGGGCTCGGCGGTCGAGTCGGTCGAGGCTCTCACCATCGTGCTGGCGGTCGGCCTCACGAGAGGGTGGCGGTCACCGCTGTACGGAGCGCTGGTGGCCCTGATCGCCCTCGCCGTGCTCGTGTTGCTCTTCGGGTCGCTGATCGTGACCCGCGTTCCGGAGCTGACGCTCAAGCTCATCATCGGCACCCTGATCGTTCTCTTCGGCCTGCGCTGGCTGCACAAGGCCATCCTGCGGTCGGCCGGTGTCATCGCCATGCACGACGAGAACAAGTCCTACGAGGAGACGATCAAGGAGCTGGGCGCGAACCCCCTTCGCCAGGACTGGGTCGCCTTCGTCATCGCATTGAAGGGCGTGTTCCTCGAGGGCATGGAGGTCGTCTTCATCGTCGTCGCCGTCGGCGGGACCAGCGGCGGTCTGCATATCGCCGTCGCCGGAGGGCTGCTGGCGATGATCGTGGTCGCCATCATCGGCGTCGTCGTTCGCAAGCCTCTCGCGCAGGTGCCCGAGAACACGCTGAAGTACGCGGTCGGCGTCATCCTGGCGAGTATCGGTACGTTCTGGGCCGCCGAGGGCATGGGCGCCACATGGCCCCTCGACCTCGTCTCGATCCTCGGCATCGCCGCCATCTACTTCGGGGCGTCGCGCGTGGCAGTGATGATGATTCACAGGCGCCGGCCGGTGACGGCATGAGCTTCCTCCGCGCGGCCGTCGCCGAGGTGATCGGCCTCTTTGTCGGCGATTGGGCGCAGACCCTGGTCAGCATCGGGATCCTCGGGATCGGCTGGTTCGCGCTCAGCCGCCTCCACGTCGATGGAATCGCGTTCGTGATCGCCATCGCCCTCGCCGCCCAGCTCGTCTACGCGACGACCGTCGAGGCGCGAGAGCGGGCTCGGCCCAGCTGATCACTGCACAATCGCAGAGGGTCCCGGTCGGACTGGGTGCTCCGGTCACCGAGATCCCCAAGGTGGGACCGGCGGACGCCACCAGGCTCGCGAAGCTCGGCATCGTCACGGTTCGCGACCTCCTGATGCATCTGCCTTTCGGCTGGGACGAGTACGGAGAACCGACCGCGGTGGCCGAGCTCGTCGATGGCAAGCAGGCGACGGTGATCGGCACTATCGACGCGATCTCGGCCAAACGCTCGAAGTACAAGAAGATGCAGCTGACCGAGGCGACGCTCAAAGACGATGCGGGCGGGGTCTTGAAGTTGGTCTGGTTCAACCAGGCATACATGGCCAAGCAGCTCCCCACGGGCGAGCGTGTCGCTGTGGCCGGGATGGTCAAAGGCAGGTTCGGCGTGTTCGAGATGCGCAACCCCCTACACGAGAAGGTCAGCGCGACCGGCCCAAAGCGGTTGCGCGACCTCATGCCGAGATATCACCGTGTGAAAGGGCTCAGCTCGAAAAAGATCGCCGAGTGGATCGAATGGGTCCTGCCGCTGGCGGGAAAGATGGAGGATGTACTGCCGGCTGATGTCCTCGAGCGCCACCACCTGCTTCCAATTGCCGAGGCCGTCCGGTCTGGCCACCATCCCGAGAACGCGTCGGACTGGGGCAGGGCGCGAAAGCGGATGGCGTTTGCGGAGCTGTTCGAGCTGCAGGCGGCCTTCGCTTTGATGCGTGCCGGCATCGCCGCCGAGCCGGCCGAGCCCATCCCTTACCGCCAGGACGTGATCGACGCCTTCAAGTCGGGCCTCGGCTTCGAGCTGACCAAAGCCCAGCGGCGATCGATGTGGGAGGCCTTCCAGGACATGGGCCGCCCAATGCCCATGAACAGGCTCCTCAACGGCGATGTCGGCTCCGGCAAGACCGCGGTGGCGGCCGCGTGTGCTGCGATGGCGCACGCAGCGGGCTTTCAGACCGTGGTCATGGCGCCAACCGAGATACTCGCCCGACAGCACCTGCACAAGTTTCGGTCCTACCTCGAGGAGAGCATTCCGGGGCTGACCGTCGAGCTCCTCGTCAGCGGCCAGACCGCAGCCGAGCGCCGGCGTGTGAGGGCGGCCGCCGCGTCAGGACACTGCGCGTT
>JAYUFT010000124.1:0-16877 GCA_043738605.1 Candidatus Dormiibacterota bacterium
GCCATCTACGTGTGCTGCCTGGCGATCCAGACTTCGACGATCAGGCTCGCTTACGGAATGGGTCGCGACGGCAAGCTTCCGCTGGCGAAGTACTACAACAACGTCAACCCGAGCCTGCACACCCCGGTTGGCACCAGCATCGTCATCGGCGTGCTGGCCGGTCTACCGCTCCTTGTCTATGCCAGCGCATTCACCATTGCGATCGGCGCGACGGGGATGATCTACCTCTCGTACATCCTCGGCAACATCGCCATCCTCGTGGCTCGCCTCAAGGGCTGGCCGAAAGAGTCAGCCCCGTTCAAGCTCGGCGGCTGGGGAACCATAGTCAACGTCCTCGCCCTGGTCTGGGGCATCGCCATGGAGATCAACTTCCTGTGGCCGCGCGACATCTCGGTCGGTGGTCAGAACCCTCCACTCACGGCCCTGTTCCCGAAAATTGGTAGCGCATTCGCCAACATCCCTGTGTTCGAAGCAACCCTCGCGATCATCTTGATAGTCGGCGCCATCTATTACTTCGCGGCGCAGCGCGGAAAGAACGACAGTCCGGCGACGATAGCGGCAGCTCCGCAAGCCGGCGACTGAAAACCGTAACGATGGGGGCCGGGCTTCGGTCCGGCCTCCGTCACTGGTTAGGATGCTGGCGGTGACTCGATGAGAACGCACGCCCGCGCGACCGTCATCGGCGGAGGCGTCGGCGGCGCAGCGATCCTTTACTGGCTCGCGCGCCTCGGTTGGACAGATACGGTTCTCGTTGAGAGGTCACGCGTCACCAGCGGATCCACATTCCACTCCGCGGGCCTCGTCGGTCAGCTGCGCGGCTCCCTCAGCCTCGCCCAGATGATGGTGAACTCGGTCGACCTCTACAGGACCCTCGGCCAGGAGGTGGGCCTGGAAACGGGCTGGCACGAGGTCGGCTCGCTGCGCCTGGCTTCGAGCGAGGAGCGCATGGAGGAGCTCGCGCGCCAAGCCGGCTGGGCAAAGACGTTCGGCCTTCCCCTCGAGCTCATCTCCGCGCAGGAGGCTCAGCACATGTTCCCGCCGATGTCCACCGATGGAGTCTTGGGCGCGGCGTTTCTACCCACCGACGGTTACATCGATCCCAGCCAGCTCACGTTTGCGCTGGTTGAAGGCGCGCGGCGTCGCGGCGCCGAGATCTGCGAGGACACCAGGGTGACGGCCATCGACGTCACAGACGGGAAAGTGCGTCGCGTCGTCACCGATCGCGGCGACATCGAAACCGAGCTGGTGGTCAACGCAGGCGGGATGTTCGCGGCCGAGATCGGCCGCATGGCCGGCGTCAACGTGCCGATCATCCCGATGGCGCACGAGTACCTGATCACCACACCTTCCGGCCTGCCCATTGACATGCCGACGATGCGCGACCCGTCACTGCTCGTCTACTACCGTCCGGAATCGGGCGGGTTGATCATGGGCGGCTACGAGCGCGACCCTGCGCCGTGGGGTCTCGACGGCATCCCGCCGGACTTCAACGGGAAGCTGCTCGAGGCGGATTGGGATCGGTTCGAGCCCTTGATGACCAACGCGATCATCAGGACCCCCGATCTCAAGGACGCCGGCGTGGTGCGCCTGGTCAACGGCCCCGAGGCCTTCACTCCGGACGGCGAGTTCATCCTGGGCCCGAGCGAGGTCCGCGGGTTCTGGGTCGCTGCCGGCTTCTGCGCGCATGGGCTTGCAGGCGCGGGCGGGATGGGCCGCCTGGTCGCGGAATGGATCGTCGACGGGCGGCCGAGCCTCGACACCTGGGAGATGGACTCCCGCCGTTTCGGGCGCCACTACACGAGCCGCGAGTACACCCTGGTGCGGACGCGGGAGGTTTACTCCACTTACTACGACGTCAAGTACCCCGGCCACGAGCGAAGCGCCGGCAGGCCTTTGCGCGTTTCTCCGATTTACACAAGGCTGACCGAGCGCGGCGCCGCCTTCGGCGAAAAGTCAGGCTGGGAGCGAGCGAACTGGTTCGAACCAAACGCCGCCGCGGGCGATGAGTTGTTGAGGCCGAGAGGTTGGGCCGGGCGCCTGTGGTCGCCGGCGATCGCCGCCGAGCACAAGGCGTGTCGCGAAAACGCCGCCCTCTTCGACCTCACCTCGTTCGCGAAGATCGAAATCCGCGGACGCGGCGCGGCTGCGTATGTCGAGACGCTGTCGGACAACCAGGTCGCGCGCGGCGTCGGCATGTTGACCTACACACAGATGCTCAACGAGGGTGGCGGTATCGAGTGCGACTTCACGGTCACCCGGTTGGCGGAGGACCGGTTCAGGGTGGTCACCGGTACCGCCTTCGGACACCACGACCTCGCATGGATCCGCGACCACGCGCCCGAAGACGGATCGGTGCAGGTCGAAGACGTCACCTCGGCATCTGCTTGCATCGGGCTGTGGGGACCGGTCGCCAGGCAGATCTTGCAACCGCTGACCACGACTGACATCTCCAACACCGCGTTCCCATACATGACCGCGCGACAGCTCGCGGTCGGATCGGTGCCATGCCTCGCATTGCGCGTGACCTACGTGGGCGAGCTGGGCTGGGAGCTCTACTGTCCGTCCGAGTTCGGCCAGCGTCTGTGGGACACGCTGTGGGAGGCAGGCAGGAGTCATGGCCTAATCGCCGGGGGCTACAAGGCTGTCGATTCGCTGCGGCTCGAGAAGGGATACCGGGCGTGGGGGTCGGACATCGGCCCGGAAGCCAACCCGTACCAGGCTGGGCTTGGCTTCTGCGTCAAGCTCGATAAGGGCGAGTTCATCGGGCGGCAAGCGCTGCTGAAGGCACGCGAGGCGCCCGCCTCGACTAGGCTGGCATGCCTCGTGCTCGACGACCCGCACTCGGTCGCGCTCGGGTCGGAGCCCGTCAGGATCGGCAAGGCCACCGGCCGGGTCACCAGCGGAGGCTACGGCTACTCCGTCGGGCGCTCGATCGCTTACGCGTACGTGCCTGCCGATGCCACTCCAGGCACTCCGGTCGAGGTCGAGATCTTCGGCACGTGGGTACGGGGCACAGTCTCGGAAGAACCCCTTTACGATCCAAAAGGCAACAGAGTTCGGACCTAGGAATTAAGAGGTCGATCCTCCCCGCTTCGCGGGGGAGGTGGCGGGCGAAGCCCGACGGAGGGGAGGTACAGCCAGGCACAGACCGCGGACTTGACTGGGAGGCCGCCAGCGCCAGGTGCCATCGGAGTCCTGAGCCCGCCCTTGCAGGCGGGTCAGTCCGGGTCTTCCATCCGACCCGCGCTCGCCTGCCGAAGGTAGTGCTCAAAGTTCGGATCGGCCGCGGCCAGCAGCAGCCGGCTGAAATGCTTGTCCGCGTACTTCCTGAAATCGAAGTCGAGTTTGGAGATCCCGCTCTGCAGCACCCCCCACATCGCCTCGCGAAAGTCGGACATCAGCCGCATCAGCCGGAGGGCGGCAAGGTCCGCCGGCCTGTCGACACCAAAGTAGGCGGCTAGAAGCAGCCGATCTTCGTCGATACCGTATTCGTGATTCACCGACAGGTTGGCGAGGTCGAAGAAACGATCACCCATGCCTGCGTACTCCCAGTCGACCACACGGAGCTGCCCGTCGTCGAGGAAGTTGGCATTCAGCAGGTCGTTGTGGCACGGCACCTGCGGCTGAGGCCCCCGAGCTCGCCGGATCCGCTCCGACGCGTGATGCGCGTGGTCGAACTCGGCAGGGATCCACACGCCATGCTTCTTGGCCTCCTCGCGGTACTGCTCGACGACCACGTGCGCGTCAAAGCGGCCCGGAATCGCATCTGCCTCATGAACTTTTCGCAGTACTGCGGCGACACGGCGAATCCCCTCGGGTGTGCGGAGCTCTTCCGGCGGCACGGGCCGCCCATCGATGAAGCGCGTCACGAGCCAGCCCTTCGACTCGACGAAGGCCACCACCTCCGGGCCGACCCCGATCTCCGCAGCCCGCAGGCTGGCCGCGTGCTCGACGGTGCGGTTGATGCCAAGAAGCTTGGTGTCATTGCCGCCAACCCGCAGGACAAAGGAGACCCCGTTCACGTCAACCCGGTAGTTGTGGTTGGTGATACCGCCCGATAGCGCGGTGACCACTGCCTTCCGGCCAGGCCATAACCCCTCCACCGCGGTCGCGGGAAGTCCCGCGTCAGTGCTCTCCATCCCTCTCCGAGCGTAGGGTATTGGCCGGAGCCGGAGCACGCGCGCTCATGTTTGAATGGCAACACTCGCAACGGGGTTAAGGAGATGGGTGGCGTGAGCATCAAACCGGCGGCAACGGAGTCCGAACAGGCGGAGCTGGTTGAGCTGCGCCGGCGCTATATCCCGCGCGGCATCACGACGGCCCACCCGATCGTGGCCGACCACGCCAAGGGAGCCGAGCTCTGGGACGTCGCCGGTCGGCGCTACATCGACTTCGCCGGGGGAATCGGCGTGATGAACGTCGGCCACGGCCACCCGCACGTGATGGAGGCCGTCAAGGCCCAGCTGGACCGCGTCACCCACACCTCGTTCCAGGTGGTGATGTACGAGTCGTACCTGCGCCTCGCCGAGCGCCTGTGTGCGCTGGCTCCGGGCGAGGGCGAGAAGAAGGCGATCTTCTTCAGCACCGGTGCCGAGGCGGTCGAGAACGCTGTCAAGATCGCACGCGCTTACACGGGTCGCCCTGCGGTCATCAGCTTCCAGGGAAGCTTCCACGGTAGGACGCTGCTCGCGCTGAGCCTGACCGGATCCGTGGTCCCCTACAAGCAGAACTTCGGGCCGTACGCGACCGAGATCTTCCAGGTTCCGTTCCCATACGAGTACCACGGCTGGAGCACCGAGATGGCGCTCGCAGCCCTCGACGATCTCTTCGAAGCCGCCGTCGCGCCGGAGCGCGTGGCGGCCATCATCATCGAGCCAGTGCTGGGCGAAGGTGGTTTCGTCCCGGCGCCCAAGGCATTCCTCGAGCAGCTGCGCGCGTTGACCCAGCGGCACGGAATCCTCCTGATCGTCGACGAGATCCAGAGCGGTTTCGGACGCACAGGAAAGTTCTTCGCCATCGAGCACTCAGGCATCTCGCCAGACCTCGTGACTGTAGCCAAGAGCCTGGCCGCAGGATTCCCACTTTCAGGCGTGGTTGGGCGCGCCGACGTCATGGATGCGCCCGGCCCGGGCGGGCTTGGCGGCACGTATGGAGGCAACCCGGTCGCCTGCGCAGCAGGACTCGCGGTGCTCGATGTGATGCGCGACGAGCGGCTACCCGAGCGGGCTGCAAGGATCGGCTCGGTCGTCGAGGAACGCATGCGTAGTTGGGCATCCGAGCACGAGCTGGTCGGCGACGTCAGGGTCATGGGAGCGATGGCCGGCATGGAGCTCGTCCGCGACCGCAAGACCAAGACGCCCGCCGACACCGAGACGGCCCAGGTGCTGGCGCTGGCGCGCGAACGGGGTTTGATCCTGCTGCGCGCGGGCGCTCACCACAATGTGATCCGCACCCTCATGCCGCTGACCATCCCCGACGATCAGCTGGACGAGGGACTCGACATCATCGGCTCGGCTCTCGCGGAAGTCTCCGCCGGAGCTACATCGAAATCGAAGAAGTCATAGCACCCGCAAGGAGGGACAAATGAGCACCACCCTGAAGCGTCACCAGCTGTTCATCGGCGGCAAGTGGTCGGACAGCTCGGGCGGCGACGACCAGGAGATCATCAATCCCGCCACCGGCAAGGTCATCGCCCACGTGCCCAAGGGCACCGCCGAGGACGTGGACCGCGCCGTCGCGGCGGCGAAGAAGGCTTACGACGAGGTCTGGTTCGACACCACGCCCCGAGAGCGCAGCGAGATGCTGCTGAAGCTCGCGGACGTGATCCTCGAGCACGGCGAAGAGCTCGCGAGCATGGAGTCGGAGAACGTCGGCAAGCCGCGCGCCACGACGCTGTCGGAGGAGATCCCGCCCACGGCGGACTGCTTCAGGTTCTTCGCCGGCGCCGCTCGCATCCTGGAGGGCAAGTCGGCGGGCGAGTATATGAGAGGTTTCACCAGCATCATCCGCCGCGAGTCGCTGGGCGTGGTCGGCTCGATCGCTCCCTGGAACTACCCGCTGATGATGGCGGCCTGGAAGCTGGGCCCCGCCCTCGCCGCGGGCAACACTGTCGTGTTGAAGCCGTCGGAATGGACGCCGATGACGGCCCTGCGGCTCGCCGAGCTGGCGGCGGACATCTTCCCGCCAGGCGTACTCAACGTGATCACGGGCGATGGGGAGCCTGTTGGCGCCGGCCTTGTGCGGCACGCGGACGTCGCGATGGTGTCCTTGACCGGTGACGTCTCGACCGGCAAGGAGGTGGCGCGCGCGGCCGCGGCGACGCTCAAGCGGGTGCACCTGGAGCTCGGCGGCAAGGCGCCAGTCATCGTTTTCGACGACGCCGACCTCGAGGCGGTGGTGGAAGGGATCAAGATCGGCGGCTTCTTCAACGCGGGCCAGGACTGCACCGCGGCCACGCGCGTGATCGCGGGGCCGAAGATCTTCGACAGGCTGCTCAGCGACCTGGTCCCTGCCGTTGAGTCCCTCAAGGTTGGCGACCCCAAGGCCGACGACACCGAGATGGGCCCGCTCGTTTCGGAGGAGCAGGCTGAGCGCGTGACCGGGTTCGTCGATCGCGCGCGCAAAGATGGAGCGAAGATCCTCACGGGCGGCGGCAGGATCAAGAAGGCAGGCTCGTGGTACTCGCCCACGGTCGTGGTGCCTTCAGGTCCGGATGCCGAGATCGTCAAGCGCGAGGTGTTCGGCCCCGTCGTCACAGTGCAACGCTTCAGCGACGAGGAGCAGGCGCTTGCGTGGGCCAACGGCGTCGACTACGGCCTCGCGTCATCGGTATGGACACGCGACGTGGGCAGGGCGCTCCGGATGGCTCGCCGACTGAAGTTCGGGGCCGTCTGGATCAACACCCACATCCCCGTCGTCAACGAGATGCCCCACGGCGGTTACAAGGGCAGCGGCTACGGCAAGGACATGTCGATGTACTCGCTCGAGGACTACACCCAGATCAAGCACGTGATGGCATCACTCGACTGAGCTCACCCGGAATTGGCGTGTCCGGCTAGTGGCGATTCACTCGCGCGAGGCCAGACACGGGGCTTCGGCGAAGAGTGTCTTGCGGCCGCCTGCCTTGCGATTGGCGGGCGTCCGCAAGAGCTACGGACACGTGCTCGCGGTGGCAGGCATCGACCTGACGGTCGAGGCCGGGGAGTTCTTCACCCTGCTCGGGCCGTCCGGCTCAGGCAAGACGACGCTTCTTCGCCTCATCGCCGGTTTCGAAAGCCCGGATGCCGGCACGATCGAGCTGGCGGGGCACGACGTGACCTCGACTCCACCGAACCTGCGGCAGACGAATACGGTGTTTCAGGACTATGCCCTCTTCCCCCACATGACCGTCGCCGACAACATCGGCTACGGCCTCAAGGTCAAGGGCATCCCCAAGGCCGAGCGACGCGAGCGCGTTGATCGAGCGCTGATCATGGTCAGGCTCGGCGGCCTCGACAAACGGAAGCCGCACCAGCTGTCAGGCGGCCAGCGGCAGAGGGTCGCGCTCGCCCGCGCGGTTGTCAACGAGCCTGAGGTTCTACTGCTGGACGAGCCACTCGGAGCGCTCGACCTGAAGCTGCGCCTGGAGATGCAGCTCGAGCTCAAGCGGATCCAGAAGAAGGTGGGAATCACCTTCGTTTACGTGACACACGACCAGGAAGAGGCGCTCACCATGAGCGACCGAATGGCCGTGATGGCAGACGGCAAGATCGAGCAGGTCGGGCCCCCTGTCGAGATCTACGAACGGCCGGCGACCGAGTTCGTGGCAGGCTTCATCGGGATTTCGAACGTGCTGGAGAGAAACGGCATCCGCTTCGTGGTGCGGCCGGAGAAGCTCCACATGCTCGAAGAGGGCCAGGACGCCCGCAGCGGGATGACAGTCGAGCCCGGAACCGTGGAACAGGTCGTCTACGTTGGGATGTCCACCCGGTACATCGTCCGACTCGACAGGGGTGAGCAACTGGTCGCGGTACGGCAGAATATGGACGCGCCTGGTCAGGCGCTGCGGTACGAGGGCCGGCGCGTCCGGCTCGGTTGGGTGCCAGGCCATACGTACGTTCTCGACCATCACAGCGCCCGCGGCGATTTGGCAACGGGTGACTAAGACGCCTAGGAGAGATAAGGAATGAATACGACAGAAGCCGGGTCGGGCTCTCGATTCCGACTCGCGACAGTGGCCGCGGCCGCTGTCATCAGCCTCGCCGCGTGCGGGTCGAACCCCTCCACAGGTGGCTCGACCAGCCAGCAACCCCCAACCGCCAACATGAAAACACCGACATCGATCGGTCCGGGCGAAGGTGCGCTGAATCTCATTGCTTGGGGCGGTTATGTCGATCCTCAATGGAAGACGCCGTTCGAGCAGCAGACCGGATGCAAGATCACTGAAAAGGACGCCGGTTCGTCCGACGAAATGGTGACGCTGATGGCGAATGGCGGAGGCGGCCAGTGGGATATGGTCTCCGCTTCTGGCGACGCCGACCTGCGCCTCATCTATGGCGGCGACGTCAAGCCGATGGACCCCGCCCTGATCCCGGATTGGGCTAACTTCCAGGCCCAGTTCAAGTCGCCGGCCTTCAACACAATCAATGGCATCCACTACGGCATCTCGCTTCAGTGGGGTCCAAATGTGCTCCTCTACAGCACCAAGAAGTTTCCGGTTGCGCCGACGAGCTGGAGTGTCGTCTATGACCCTGCGATGTCCGGCCTGATCACGATCCCCGACAACCCGATTCAAATCGCGGACGCGGCCCTCTACCTGAGCAAGACAACCCCCAGCCTTAACATCACCGATCCCTACGAGCTGACGCCGAGTCAATTTAATGCCGCGGTGAACCTGCTCAAGAAGCAACAGCCTCTCGTCAAGAAGTACTGGGCTTCAGTTTCAGACGTCGAGAACCTGTTCAAGAGTGGCGATGCCCTGGCAGGAGCGGCTTGGCCGATCATGACGAGCGACCTGAAGAAGGCTAGGGTCTCGGCCGCGGACACCATCCCCTCAGAAGGGGCAACGGGCTGGGTGGACACCTGGATGCTGGCCGCCAACGCACAACATCCCAACTGTGCCTACCTATGGGCCAAGTGGGTCAGCACGCCGAAGGTCCAGGCACTCCAGGCTCTGAGCTACGGCGAGACTCCGGTCAACACCATGGCGTGCGCCCAGATGGAGTTGCTGCAACCAGGCTCCTGCCACGCATTCCACGCCGACGCACCCGGCTCCTACTTCGACAACATCAAATTCTGGAAGACCCCCATCCCCGCATGTGGTAACGGAAGCAGCAACTGCATCCCTTACGCGCAGTGGCTGTCAGCATGGACATCGATCAAGGGATGACCACCCGCTGAGCACGGGAGTCGAAACCGGCCGGACGCTCCGCCCCAAAGGGGGCTGGGCTTCCGGCCTCCACAGGTTGATGTGGCGACTCCCCTGGTTGCGTCCGGCGCTGCTCCTCGCCCCGCCGCTCGCCTGGATGGTATTCGTCTATCTCGCCTCGCTCGTCCTTCTACTGATCACTGCGTTCTGGACGATCGACACGTTCACGACGAAAATCGTGCAGGTCTGGAATCTTGACAACTTTCGCATCATCGCCACAGATCTGACCTACCAGCACATCATCACCCGTACCGTCGTCATCGCCGCGCTCGTCACAGTCACTGACATCGTCCTCGCGTTTCCCCTCGCCTATTACATGGCGCGAGTTGCTTCACGTCGGGTGCAGACCCTGTTATTCGCCGCAGTTTTGCTTCCGCTGTGGGCCTCGTATCTCGCGCGTCTGTACGCCTGGATCCTCATCCTCAACCACAGTGGGGTGCTCAACTGGGGCTTGCAATCCATCGGCTTGCCCGCCCCCAACCTCGGCTATACGAACACCGCCATGTGGATCGTCTTTTCGTACATCTGGCTTCCCTTCATGGTCATTCCGATCTACGCCGCTCTGGAGAGAGTCCCCGATTCACTGCTGGAGGCAGCTGCCGACCTCGGTGCCAAGAGGTGGCGAGCGATGAGAGACATTGTGCTGCCTCTTGTGCTGCCCGGCATTGTCGCCGGGTCGATCTTCACTTTCTCACTCACGCTGGGTGACTACGTCACACCGATCCTCGTCGGCGGCGCCGGGTCGCAGTTCATCGGCAACGTGGTCTACAACAACATCGGCATTGCGAACAACGTTCCGTTCGCCGCTGCGTTGTCGATGGTCCCAATCGCGATCATGGCTGTTTACCTCCTCGCGGCCAAACGCCTCGGGGCATTCGAGGCGCTCTGAGCATGATGGACGGCTTCTGGACGAGGATGGCTTTTCGGATCTGGGCAGTGCTCATCCTGCTTTTTCTTTTCATCCCCATCCTCATCATCTTCCTGTACGCCTTCAACCAGTCGAACATCGAGAGCTGGCCGATCTCGGGCCTGAGCACGAGGTGGATCAGCTCGACCTGGAACGATCCGGACGTACGCACGGCGCTTGAGCTGTCCGTCAAGACGGCGCTGGGCGCCACCGCGCTGGCGTTGGTTCTTGGTACTTGCGCCGCGTTGGCCATCCAGCGCGCTGCGTTCTTTGGCCGCGATGCGATCAGCTTCATGTTCGTGCTCCCGCTTGCCCTTCCCGGCATCATCACCGGAATCTCCCTTCGCGCCTTCTTCAGCTTCAATTCCATCGAACTGTCGATCTGGACGATCATCGTCGGCCACACCACTTTCTGCATCGTGGTGGTCTACAACAACGTGCTGGCCCGCCTCAGGCGGACCCAGGGGTCGCTCATCGAAGCGGCGATGGATTTGGGCGCCGGCTCGTTCCGAACCTTCGTGGACGTGACCCTGCCATTGATCTCGACGTCACTGGTGGCAGGAGCGATGCTTGCGTTCGCCCTTTCTTTCGATGAGGTCATCGTCACCACCTTCACGGCTGGGGCTCAGAACACTCTGCCAATTTGGATTTTCTCCGCCCTGCGGACCGGGCAACATTTACCCGAGGTCAACGTAGTCGTGTCGTTCGTAATCCTGGTCACCATCGCGCCAGTCGTCATCGCCGCGCGATTGACCGGCGGCAGCGGCGTGGCTCGTACTCAAGCCGCCCGCTGACGAACGAATCTAAATCAGACGCCGGACTCCAGCTTGGCCTTGGCGTTCTGCATCGCGCCGTCGTAGTTCTTCACGACAGTGCTCTTGAAGATCCTGAGTACGAGCGGGAAGTAGAAGGGACCCTTTGTCATCGTCACACGCCGCTCGAACCGAGTCCCGTCACCTTCTGGAGTCAGGATGAACTCGTGGTGAAACACCGAGTTCGAGTCCTCGGCATCGAAGCCGATCCGCTTCGTCGGCTCGAGGGCTGTGATCTTCACCACCGACTTGTTCTGCTTGCCGTTGAGGAGAGCGTCCGCCTGATAGCGCGCGCCCACAGCCGGCGGCCCTGGCTTTTCCGCCGAGATCTTCATCTTGTCATCGGCGCTCCCCCACTCGCCGTGGCGTGAGACGTCGGCGAGGTATTCAAACACCTTCGCCTGGGGAGCCTTGATCGTCGTGGTGTACGTGGCGGAATATGCCATTTAAGTCCCGCTCCTAGCTAACAGCTGCAGCCGCGCGCCGGCTGATTGGGATCGCTCTACTTGACGACCAGACCTATCAGGCTCGCACCCACCCATAGCGCAAGTCCGACGCCGATCAAGCCGATCTTCTTGTACTTCCAGCCAATTGCCGCGAGGACGAAGGCGATGAAAGCGAGGATCTCGAGAATGATGGGCAGGCTGAAGTGCCCAAGGTCGCCGATGAAGAACGAGAGTACCCACGCCGCGAGGCCGATGGCGATCAGGTCGACCTTCTTAAAGCCGAATCCGATCGCGGCGAGCACGAACGCGATTAACGCGATTACCAGAAGAATCGTATGCATGGGCGGCATTATGCCCGAGTCTCGACGAGTTCGTTTAGAGCCCTACGCCCTGAGGTCGTGCGCCAACTCCGCAAAGTTGTCGACGTAGCGCTGCACGTCCTCCTGCGAGTGCTGCACCGATAGCGTCCAATTCTCTTCCGCTCCGGGAGCCATGAGCACGCCGCGGTTGCACTGGTACAGCCACGACAGGTAGGCGGTGGGCTTATCGACCCCGAGGTAATCGCGGTAGTTGCGTACCCGCTCAGCCTTGTAGGTGATGCTGCCGCGAGCGGCCATCGTGGTCACGTGGAACGGGAGCGCGCTCTCCCGAATAACACTATCAAGCCCTCCCTGCAGCACCTCGGCGAGCGCGTCAAAGTGCGCATAAGCCTTCGACGTCAGGATGTCCTGAAGCGTCACCTTCGATGCGGCCAGGGTGAGCGGGTTGCCGTTGAACGTGCCCATCTGCGCCACACGCTTGTCCTCGATCACAGCCATGACGTCCTGGCGGCCGCCGACGGCGCCGCAAGGGAGCCCGCCGCCGATCGCCTTGGCGAGTGCAATCACGTCAGGCTGAACGCCAAAACGCTCGGTCGCCCCACCCGGCGCGATCGTCACGCCGGTCTTCACCTCGTCGAATATCAGCAGCGCGCCGTTGCGGTGCGCAATCTCCTTGATCCCGGCCAGGTAGCCGGCGTCAGGCAGGACGATGCCGACGTTCATCATCACGGGCTCTACGATCACCGCGGCGATGTCGTCAGGGTGGTCCTTGAAGGCACGCTCGAGCGCCGGCAGGTCGTTGAACGGGACGACCGTGGTGAGGGCGACGACCGCCTTGGGGATGCCCTCGCTCTGCGGATATGACGCAGGCGACTCGACCGGGCCCATCTTGTCCGGGGGCGGCTCGACCGAGACCATCAGGGCGTCGTGGTGGCCGTGGTACGAAGCCTCGATCTTCACCAGCCGTTCCCGACCCGTGAACCCGCGTGCGATGCGAACCGCATCGAGGGTCGACTCCGTCCCGCTGTTCGTGAACCGCCACTGCGGCAGGCCAAATCGCTTCGCCAGCTCCTCGGCGACAATTGCGTCGTCGGCGACGGGCTGGGCGAAATGCGAGCCCCTGGCGATGCGCTTCGAAACCGCGTCGACGATCAACGGGTGCGCGTGGCCGACCACCATGACCCCAAAGCCGTTGTGGAAGTCGACGTACTCATTGCCATCGACGTCCCAGATGCGGCTGCCGCGGCCGTAATCGATGAAGATGGGCTGCGGCGAGGCGTCCTGGAAGGAGGAGGGAACTCCCCGGGGGCTGGAAGCTCGGGCCCTGCGCCAGAGCTCGTCAGACTTGCGCCGGGCGGCGCGGAACCTGTCTTCCTCCCGCGCAATCAAGCTCTGGACCTTTTCAGCATCGACCACCACAGCTGCCGTCTTATTTGCCATCACTCTGGCATCCTAACCCGTTCAGGACTGGCCAGGTTCGAACCCGGGTCGCGCCTGGAGGTGGAGGTCGCCAAAGCCTCAGGATTGTCGGGTGAGCTCGACGATTGCAGCGCTGAACCTCGCCGGCAAGGCCCTCACGCCCGGCGACCAGCGGAGCTGGTGGCTGCGCGAGGCATTGGCGGCCGAAAAGGACACGGAACCCAGGCCGTTGAAGGGCGATATCAACGCGGACGTCGTGGTCATCGGCGGCGGATTCACAGGCCTTTGGACCGCTTACCACCTGACCCTCGCCAAGCCCGACCTGAAGGTCGTCGTGCTGGAGCAGGACATCTGCGGCGGGGGGCCGAGCGGCCGAAACGGCGGCTTCGCCAGCGGGTGGTGGGACGAGCTTGACGGCTTGATCGCGCTTTACGGACAGGAGCCGGCAGTGCGAGCCTGCCGCGCGATCGGGGACAGCATCAACGCGATCGGCGAGTTCTGCAGCACCCATGGCGTCGATGCGTGGTTCAAGCACGCGGGATACATCTATGCCGCCACGGCCTCCCAGCACGACGCGGTCTGTGCAGAGATCATCCACCTGGCGCGCGAGGTCGGAGCGGCGGACGAGCTGCGAGCGCTGACGGCAGACGAGCTGAAGGCCCGCTGCGCCTCGCCCGCCTTCCGCGCCGGCGCTTTCATGCGAGACGGCGCCCAGGTGCAGCCCGCCCTCCTCGCTCGAGGCCTTCGACGCGTCTTGCTGGAGCGCGGAGTCACCATCCACGAAGGCACCGAGGTGACTCGGCTTGACCCCGGCCCGCCGGCCCTTGCGGTCACGCCCGGCGGGAGCGTGCGCGCGCCCAAAGCCGTGCTGGCGGTCAATGCTTGGGCGGTCGGTTGGCCTCAGCTTCGCCGCCGGCTGGTGGCGTGGAGCAGCTACATCGTGTTGACAGCGCCGGCCCCCGAAAAGCTGGCCGCGATCAACTGGACGGGCGGCGAGCTGGTCACAGACTTTCGCACCTCCGTGCGCTATTTCCGGACCACGCGCGACGGGCGGATCGCGTTCGGGGGCGGAGGCGGCCGCGCCTCCAGCCGGATCGACGACTCCTTCACCCACGACCAGCGCGCCGTGGCCGAAGCGGCAGAGGGCTTTCGGCGCCTTTTTCCGAGCTTTGCAGAGGTGCCGCTCGAGGATGCCTGGGGCGGGCCTATCGACGTTTCGCCCACCCACCTCCCCACCTTCGGCAGCCTGGCGCCTGGCAACGTCTACTACGCGCTGGGCTACACGGGTAACGGCGTGGCCCCGAGCCACCTCGCGGGGAAGGTGATCGCCGATCTCGTGAGGGGAGATGACACCGACGCCACGCGGCTGCCGATGGTCAATCCGAAGCCCCGGATGTTCCCGCCGCAGCCATTCCGGTCGATCGGCGCGGCGGTGATCCGGCGCGCGATTATCGCCAAGGACACGGCCGAGGAGCGAGGCGAGCGGCCAAACCCATTGATGTCCGCGATCGCGCGGATGCCTCGCCGGATGGGTTACCTACTCGGCCCTTAAATCGCTCGCGTCCGGCAAGCTTGAGGACGTGGAGCTTTCCCAGTCCCGGATCGATGCCGCGATCGAGGAGCTGCCGAGAGTGCCCGCGATGTCCTGAGTGGATCGAGAGCGTCAATCTCTGCGCTACTTGATCAGCTGAGTCCGCAGCCGCATCGCGGCGACCGTCACCCCCAACACCCCAACCGCCGCCAGGTAGGCGACGTCGACCAGCAAGCCTGGGCCGATGGCGCCGGTCGTCAGGCCGCGGATGAGATCGATCCCGTGGTACAGCGGCGTCAGCTGTACAAGAAGCTGCAGCGCCGGGGGGTAGACGGTGATCGGAAAGAAGGTCGCTGAGAAAAGAAACATCGGCTGCAGCGCCAGCTGGATGATGTCGAGGTCCTGCCACTGGCGGATGAAGGTGGTCACGGCCGAGCCGAGGGCCGCAAACGCGATGCCCACCAGCAGGGCAGCAGGAATCGCGAGGATCGCCCAGGGCGATGCGATCAAGCCGAGCGCGAGCATGAAGATGAGAAATGCGATTGAGTAGACGCTGCCACGGGCGACAGCCCAGATCACCTCTCCTGCCGCCACATCCTCGACCCCGACCGGGGTCGCGACCATGCTGTCGTATAGCTTTGCGTGGCGCAGTTTGAAGAACATGTTCATCGTCGTCTCGTAGATGGCGCCGTTCATCGCCGATGAGGCCATGAGCGCCGGCGCCACAAACACTGCGTAGCTCACGGTGTGGCCGCCGCCCAAGTCGATGGTTCGGATCAGCGAGCCGATGCCAAACCCGATGCCGAGGAGATAGAACACGGGTTCGACGAATCCCGCGGCCAGCACCTTCCAAAAGTGGGGAAACAGAACGAGGTTGCGCTCGATGACGTGGATCGACCTGGTCGGCATGCGCAGCGTGCGAATGCTCACTTGACGAGCCTCCGTCTGAGCAGCGGCAGCGCGATCGCCGCTCCCGCCACGACGTAGAGAAGCAAGACCGCAAGGTGCAGGGCTGCCTCTGGGATTGCAAGCGTGCCGAGCACGAGCCCGCGGCTCAAGGCCACGCCATGCGACAGCGGCGTCGCCCACGCCACCCATTGCAGTAGGACAGGAAGGCGGCTGATCGGGAAGAATGCGCCCCCGAAAAGGAAGAGAGGCGTGATGACGAGTCGGAACACCGTTCCCATCACGCTGTCGTTCTTCTGCGTCGCCGTAAAGGCGATCAGCGGCGTGGCGAAGGCGAGGCCGCTCAGCGTTGCTGCTGGAATCGCGAGCAGAGACTCGGCCGTGTGCGCAACGCCGAACACCGCCATCACGATCCAGAAAATCGTGGCGACCATGAACATGCGGACCGTGACCCAGGCCACTTCGCCGATCACCAGGTCGCGGACCACGAGGGGAGTCGCGAGCATGGCGTCGTAGATGTGATCCCAGAGGATTTTCCCGAGGACCGGGTAGGTGCACTCGAACGCGGCGGTCTGCATTGTGGTTGCCGCGAGGAGGCCGGGGGCAAGAAAGTCGATGTATGGCACCCCTCCCACCCCGCCTGAGCTCTTGTTGACGAGGCTCCCCAGCCCCAAACCCATGGACGCGATGAAGAAGAGAGGGGTGAAGAACGAGACCGTCATCGAGCCGCGCCACATGCGTTTGAAGACGAGCGCGTTGTGCTCGACCACTCGCACGGCGCCGCCGGGGATGGCAACAGAAGTCACGGCGACTTCAACATCAGTCGATCAGGCTCCTGCCGGTCAGCCGCAGGAATACATCCTCCAGCGTGCCGCGCCGGATGAGCGCGGTCTCAGGTCGCAGCCCGCGGCTGTGCACGGCGGCGACGGCAGCGTCACCGTCCGAGGTGTAAAGCAACACCCGATCGGCGAGCACCTCAACGCGATCGGCGATGCCGTCCAGGCTGTGATCCACGGCGGGCTGGGCGTCCACCGGAAAGCGCAGCTCGAGAACCTCCTTCGTCGAATACCGCGCGATCAGCTCGCGCGGCGTTCCCTCGGCCACGATCTTCGCCTTGTCCATCACCACGA
>JAYUFT010000125.1:0-5848 GCA_043738605.1 Candidatus Dormiibacterota bacterium
GTGCCGATGATCGCGAGGCTGCCGAGGGGGGAGAGGAAGCCGAGGGCTAAGAGGAGGCCACCGCCGAGCTCGGCGAGGGCCGCCAGCCAGGCAAAAGGCACGGCGGGCCGGATGCGGAGCCTGGTCATCACCTGGGTCCAGCCCTTCATACCGGGGCCGCCCCACCAGCCGAAGAGTTTCTGGGCGCCGTGCCCGGCCAGTGTCAGGCCGACGACCAGGCGCAACACGAGGAGTCCGAGACTCAACAACATCGTCATCTGTAGGTTATCCCCGCATCTCGCTCTCCATTCCATCGCCCGGATAGACTCAGCGAGTTCGTAACCGCCGGACGCACGAGAGCGAGGGCCCGTAGCTCAGCTGGTCAGAGCGGCCGACTCATAATCGGCTGGTCGTTGGTTCGATCCCAACCGGGCCCACCAATTTTCGAGTTCATGTCGAGCCTCCTTGGTGGTGGTGGCCGCCGTCGGCTGGCGGTTTGACAACAATTCTGACAACAGTTTGCGTGACTCACCGCGAGCCGCATCTTGGCTTACGGTGTGGCGCATGGCAGAAGAACCCCTCTGGGGCGAGGCCCTGGAAGTAGACGAGGCCACCGGTCAGAGATGGAAAGCCGCGCTCGAAATACTCGCCGAGGGTGGGTACGTCCAATGGCGGGCCATCGGTCTGACCTTCCGGAGCCAGGTCGGTGCCGGACCTTCGAGAGTAGGTAGGACCCTCTATGCACGGGTCAAGAGCGCCAAACGGGGAACTAGCATCACGCCCGGTCGGGCGGAGGCAGAGCTGCGAAGTGCACAAGATGAGATCGAGCAGCTCACCCGCACCGACGCCGAATTTGCGAAGGTGATCGCTGGCCATCCGATCTCGTACGAGCTCGTCGACGACCTCGGAAAGGGCGGTTCGGTGCTACTTGCGACGTGGACCGACGCGGGCTTCGAATATCGCCAGAAGCCGCGCAAGTGACTTCGGCAGAAGCTGGCGGCAGAACAGACCTTCCCCACGCCGCGGTCGACAACGACTTCAAAGGGGTGCACACGCTGATTGCTGCTGGATCAGTCGTGAATGCGCGCGACGGAGACGGCTTCACTCCACTGCACTTTGCGGCTCAAGAGCATGCGGTCGCGATTGCGCAACTCCTAATCGACTCGGGAGCAGACGTCGATGCGATGAACCTACACGGCAACACACCTCTGTTTACGGCTGTCTTCAACTCGGGGGGCCGAGGAGAAATGATCGAGCTACTCAGGGCGGGCGGCGCTGATCCGCCCGGGCCAACGGTTCAGGACAGACGCCAGTGAGCCTTGCTCGTCTGATCGGTAACTACGATGGCGAGATTCTTCAGCGACCTCTCGTGAAGCTGCCCCCAACCTAAGACAACCACGCCCGAGGGCGGTGGCATCATCGGGACCACAAGCTCCAAAGACCGCGAACTAGCAATACACCCGTGAAAAGGATTACGAACATCGCAACTCCAACCCAGTTTTGGTGGCGCTCCATCGACGGTAGTAGACCTTTGCCTGGAGGCGGATACGCAGGCTTCTTCTGTTCGTGAAGGAAAATCTCGAGCCTGCTGTTGACTCGCTCGATGTCGGACAGCGACCAGTAGCCCAACCGCAACGTCAATATTCGCCGGTCATGCCGATCCAGATAAGCCACCGCCTGGCTGTAGCCAGATCCATACAGGACCGCAGAGTGGATATCACGCCGATGGATTGTTTGCGAGACCAAGCGACCCCGGACCTGAAGGGTTCCGTCTTCAGAGTTCACCCGGATTCGTGCCCGCCAGTGGTAAGCCAACACCCACGTGGCTAGCGTCCCAACTGCAAGGATCGACATTGCTGCAAGCGCAACGTGATTTGAGTTGGTACTAACCCAAGCGGAATAGAACAGAAGGAGCGGAAACGCTATTGACAACAACGAAAAGGGCACCAAACCATAGCCCTTAGGGCGAATTTGCATCGACTCTCCGCTGCTCCGGCTCACGAGCACTAGTCCGGCGGCGCCCCGACACTAAGGCTCCGGGACACAGCTGCACCGAGTTTCTCCTGCTTGTGCTTGGAGTCAGCACGACGTAAGAGAAGAGTTGCGACTTCGCCCGGGGCAACGAGCTCGTCAGCCTGGATGAGCCCTAGCTCCATGCCGATGCGATGCAGCTCCTCAGGCGGCAGGGATAACAACTTGTCAGTAACGAACTCCCGCCAAGAGAACTTCGGCATGGCTGGCGTCAGCGTAATCGGCCTCGAGCCCCTCGTTGGCGAACGCTCTCAAGCCGAGCGAGGAATAGCCGCAAGGACAGCCTCCATCCGGTCGGCAGCTTCGCGTTGTAGCGCCGGCAGGACGTGGCTGTAGGTGTTCATTGTCAGGCTGATCTGGCTGTGCCCAAGCGTCTCCATGACGACACGTGGGTGAACACCTTGGACGAGCAGTAGCGACGCGCACGCATGGCGAAGGTCGTGGAAGCGCATCGGTGGCAGCTCTGCTCGCTTCAAGAGCTTGTGAAATCGATGTGTGACGTTTGGTCCGTCCGCGAGCGTGCCTCGCCCGCTTGGGAACACCAGGTCCAGGTCGACCCAGCGTTCTCCGGCTGCCAGGCGCTCGATGACCTGACGACCGCGGTGCGCGCAGAGCGCATTGATGACGATTGGCGGCATGACCAAGGTGCGCCGGCTTCGTTCAGTTTTCGTCTCGACCAGCTGCGTGCCCTGATGTGGGACCCGCTGCGACGCTCGGCGAATTCGAAGCACACCGGTCTCAAAGTTGATGTCGGCCCACTTGAGGCCAAGCGCCTCACCTTGACGAAGGCCGAGCGCCAACGCGACAGAGTACAGAGCCTCGAGCCGATCACCCTTTGCGGCGTCAAGCAGGAGCCGCGCGTTGGCGGGCGTGAGCGCCGACACCTCGCGGCGTGTAACGCGCGGAGTTGAGACCATCGCCGCAGCGTTGTAGTGAACCATCCGCCACCGCACCGCCTGGTTGAGAGCTGCCCTCAGCACCGAGTGCATGTACTGGATCGTCCGCGGCGACAGCCGGCCGTCCCGGACTTTCTTCGTCACGAGCGAGTGAACGTGCTGCGGGGTGAGCTTGGCCAGCGGCACCCGGCCGAGGGTGGGGAGGATGTGAAGCCGAACGAGATGTTCGTAGCCGCGCCAGGTCATCGGCCGCGTGCGCTGCTTCGCGACCTCGTACAGCCAGCGGTTCAGGTACTCAGCCATCGTGAGTCGCTCGTTCATGACGGGCCGGCCCTCAGCGACATCGCCTCGGATCTTCCGCAGGCGATCGGAGACATCGCGCCGCGTCTTGCCGTAGATCCACTTCCGTTGATAGCCGTCGAAGATGATGGCCGCCGCCCAGCGTCCGTCCGCCCGCCTCACGATCGTGCCCTCGCCGTTGCCGCGTCGCCCGGCGCTCATCGCGGACCCTCGAGCTTCGACGGGTAGCCGCAACCAGCACCCGCAGAAACGTCTGCAAACGCCCTGGAAGGCACGGTGTTACGCGTTCCGTGCCAGGCCGCATCCGGCCGAGCCGACACCCGGCTTTCGCCGGCGTTGGCCGCAACTTCCTGGACTTCGCGCAAACCCTGCACCATGCGTTGCACCGTATCCCCAGGTTTGGTCTTTGGCAACCCATCAAAACGACGGCGCGATGTGGTGCGTGACCCTGCGTGAGACGCTCTGACACGCCAGGGCACGTCCTGACACGCTGTGACACACCAAGTAAATTCTTGTGAGATTTCTCCGCCGGCATTCCCGCCCGCACTGGCAAATCTCAGCGCATCGGTTTTGACAACAGTTTTGACAACAGCGCCGTGACACTCCCTGACACTCTGTGACACAAAAACGACTCGTCGCTCATGCTTGTTGAGTACGCCTGACACTCCCTGACACTCTCTGAGACGGTCAGTGGCGGGCCTCATAATCGGCTGGTCGTTGGTTCGATCCCAACCGGGCCCACCAAATTTCGAGTTCATTTAGAGCCTCCTTGGTGGTGTTGGCGTTGGTGCCACCACGGATCGAGCCAAGCGGGGCGCGGCATGATTGCAGGTCAGCGCCAGAGCACGGGCAAGTAAACGATGACGAAGACCGCCAGTAGCAACATCGCCGTTCCGATACCCCAGTGGATCCAGCCCGCGGCAATGGCGCCGAAGAAGACCACGGCGCCGGCAAGCCTTTGGAAGACCCGTATCCGGGGTCGCGGAGGTCTTGGCCCGGGCACGTGGTCAGGAACGCGGTGCACAAGGAATAGCCGAAGGTAGCCAGTGACCATGAAGGAGATACCAAGAAGAGCTGTCAGGACGTAAGCGCCGCCGGCGATTCCGTCCATGGTCGCTCGTGTTGCCGCGTCAATTGGGCGCGCCGACTCATATACCAACAAGGCGACTGTTGTCACGAGGCAGACCGCTGTGCCAATCAGCGTGAGGCGATTTGCCCAAAACAACACAGGCCACCTACCGCGCGCCACACCATCGCCTGAAAGCAGTTCCCGATTCACGGCGCCGGGATCATACCGCTACAGAGTGGTTATCCCATCGACATTGGCACAGCTCGGAGAATTGCTTCCGTGCGGTCGGCGGCGTCCCGCTGCAGCGCCGGCAGGACGTGGCTT
Source organism: Candidatus Dormiibacterota bacterium (assembly GCA_043738605.1). Lineage (GTDB taxonomy): Bacteria > Chloroflexota > Dormibacteria > Dormibacterales > Dormibacteraceae > Palsa-872. The sequence goes on from JAYUFT010000125.1 coordinate 4,600, forward strand.
TAGGTGTTCATGGTGAGGTTGATCTGACTGTGGCCCAGGGTCTCCATCACGACGCGCGGATGAACGCCTTGGACGAGGAGCAGTGACGCACAGGCATGCCGAAGGTCATGAAAGCGCATTAGCGTCCAGCGTTGCGTCAGCCCGCTTTAGGATCGTTATGGATTGGATCTCAGAACCCGAACACGATTCTCCTGAGGAAATGGGCTGGAAGCTCGTGGACTCTCCTGACGGCCCACCCCACAAGCTGTCCTGGTGACCGCTGTCGCAACGAGAAGTTGGTAATCGCACTGCTGCGAGTTCGATTCCGGGGCTGGTACGACGTGCCGCGGCAAGGTTCATTGCGGAACCACCACCGACACGCCTCCTCACGTTGCCGTCTCTGACTAAACTTCGTCGGTGCACGCGCGACCCTCCGATTGTCAGTGCTGCCCCGCGTGCTCGAGGGTGTCGTGAGCCGGCGCGGTTGGGCTCTCTTCATCGCGATGTGCCTTATCTGGGGTACTCCGTACCTGCTCATAAAGGTCGCGGTCAGCGATATAAGCCCTGTGACCGTCGTCTTTCTCCGCACCGTCATCGGCGCACTGATCCTCGTGCCCATCGCCCTGGCGCGTGGGAACTTCGGACCCGCGCTGCGTTATTGGAGATGGATCGTCCTGTACACCGCCGTCGAGATCGCCGTGCCATGGTTCCTCGTCAGCGATGCCGAGCTCCGCCTCTCGAGCTCGCTGGCCGCGCTGCTGATCGCCGCAACGCCGTTCGTCGGCGTTGTCCTCGGGCGGCTCACCGGGAGCGATGACCGGTTCGACGCGCGCCGATTGTTCGGTCTCGTCGTCGGTTTCGTCGGTGTTGCTGTGCTGGTCGGCCTCAACGTCTCGGTTCGCGATCTCGGAGCCGCGGGAGAGATCGGCCTCGTAGCGATCTGCTACGCGGTCGGGCCGTTGATCATCTCGCGCAAGCTCGCCGAGGCCCCGCCCATCGGCGTCGTGGCGATGTCAGTCTTGTTGCCCGCCATCGTGTATGCACCGCTTGGCCTCTCCCATCTGCCGGCCACAATTCCGCCGCCGCAGGTGCTGCTCGCGATCGCCCTGCTTGGCGTCGTCTGCACTGCGCTGGCTTTCCTCTTGTTCTTTGCGCTGATCTCCGAGGTCGGCCCGGTGCGAGCCACCATCATCACTTACGTGAACCCCGCGGTAGCGCTGGCACTCGGCGTGGCGCTTTTGGGCGAGCCGCTGACCATCGGCGCTGTTGT
>JAYUFT010000126.1:0-5808 GCA_043738605.1 Candidatus Dormiibacterota bacterium
CGCGGCGATCAACTCGGCAATAGTGGGAAAGCGCCCTTCCTTCATCGCCGTCTTGACATCGGCTCGCGTGACGCGGTGTGCGAGCCGCTCACGCCGTCGGACCTCGGTCAGCAGGACGTCGCGCTCGGCCCGGAGCGCGGCCAGGTCTTTCTCCACCGGCCGCATCCGCTCGCGCACCTCGGTCACACGACGCTGGAGCTCATCAGGATCGAGGGCGCCTAGCTCGTCGCTCACGCGCGTGACATTACCTCGGCGCGGATCGCCGCTCCGATCCGGTTCAGCGGTCAGGCCGGCCCGAACATCTCGACATCGCCCTGGTAGCGCACGACTGTTGCTCCGATGAACAGCGCTCCACCGCCGCCCAGTGCCACCGCAATCCCACCCAACGGTGCGTTGAGGCTGACGACACGTGTCCAGCGATTCGAGGCCAGGTCGAACTCATCAACTCCAGCGCTATACGCGTGGAAGTCGCAGCCCGAGCCCGCGACCAGAACCTTCCCGTCCGTGAGGAGCGCTGCCGCCTGGCCGCACCGGGCCTCATTCATGTTGGGGCCGATCTGCCAGCTGTTGGTGACGGGGTTGTAAAGGGAAGCTGCGGCGGTGGGGCTGTTGGCGTTTTGGCCGCCCGCAACGAGCACCCGGCCATCGGGCAACAGCGTGGCGGTGTGGAATTGCCGCGCCGTAAAGCGTGGATCAGCCGGGACGGGCGTCCAGGAGTTGGATGCGGGATCGTAGACCTCGCTCTGCTCGACAGGTTGAGACCCCAACTGGCCGCCCACTAGCAGCACGCGACCATCGGGCAGCAAGGTGGCGGTGGGCGAGAGCTGCCTGTCCAACGCTTGCGACGCGACGGTGGACCAGGTATCCGTGGCGGGGTCATAGACTTCGGGGGAGATGGTGGCCGGACCCGACTGGCTGCCCCCGAAAAACGGTGTTTGTTTGCCTCCTCCTACCATGAGGACCTTGCCGCTTTTCAGCAGAACGGCAGCCTGACCTGTGCGTCCGTTGCGCATCGGCGAGATTGGAGCCCATGTTCCCGTTGGCCAGGACAGTGGCAGTGAAATAGATTCGTTGGGTCGACATTTCCGGCATGTTCTTCCAGCTGGCCGCCGTCGGCGAGGGGAGTGGGCTCGTCGTAGCGGGCGACGGGCTTGGCGGAAAGGGCGAGGGGCTCGTCGTATCGGGCGACGGGCTTGCAGCCTGCAGCGAAGTCGGGGAGCTGGCCGGCCGCTGAGCGACGGCCCCGCATGCGCACAGGATGACGGCAACGATCGCGATCCCGGCCATTCTCATCCCGCTGGGGTAACGCATGCACGCAAGATTCAGTTATGTCTCGTGATCGGCGCGGCGATTGCGGAAGCCCGCATAGAGCGCAATGTCGTACACGATCTTGAGCCCGCCTCCCGCGAAGAACGGCAGCCCGAAGCTGGCCGCGCCGATCGCGAGGCCGGCCAGCACCGGGCCGAATGATTGGGCCACGCCACGCACCGCCCCCGTCATCGCCACGGCGCCGGCGCGTTCCTCTGGAGACACTATCGACACGACATATGCCTGCCTCGCCGGCACGTCCATCTGCGAGAGCGCAAATCGCGCCAGGAGCAGGCCGCTGGCCCAAGCCAGGTTCGGGCTGAATGGGACGGACAGGAGCAGAAGGTTCGATGGCAGGTGGGTGAACACCATCGTGTTGACCAGGCCGAATCGCTTTCCGAGGCGACCTGACACCTCGTAGGAGAGCGCCTGCAGAATGGCCACTGCGGCGAAGAGCGGCCCGAGAACCTGCACGTCAACTGCGAAACGAACGTGCAGCCAGTAGGCGATGACCGAGTTGGCGACGAACCCGCCACCCAACGAGTCGAGCGCGAAGAGCGCCGCCAGGCCGGCCAGCGGTCGGAACTTTCCGAAGGCAACTGGCCGCCCGGGCGCCTCGACACGCGCGCTCATGAAGAGAGGAAGCACCGCGGTGACGACGCCGATCGCGGCATAAAGGAAAAAGAACGCGCGGCCCGCCGTGTCTCCAGTCGCGAGCGTCGCGGCCAATCCGCCCGCGGCGTTGAACAGGCCTCCGGTGAGCGAGTAACGGCCGAACGCGACGCTGCGAGCCGTAGGAGGCACGGCCTCGGCGAGCACGGCCTGCTCCACCGAGGCGAACGGGCCCAGGTCGACGCTGGCGGCCCCCAGCATGCCGGTCAGGCCGGCCACCACCAACAACGCGGGCGGCGCGGCCAGGGCCAGGTCCAGCCCCGTGAGCGCCATCAAAAAGCCCGCGATCGCCAGCGCCCGGCGCCTCCCTAGCCGCGCGGCCAGGCTCGCTGAGACCAGGCCGGACAACGACGCTGCGGCAAGTCCGATCCCGAGCGTCAGCCCGATCAGGCCGGGGGACAGCCCGCGGCGCTCGAGGTAAACCCCGATCAGGACAGCCGAAAAGCCGAAGCCGAACGCGCGCAGGCCGCGGGCGCCCAGCAGCAGCGCGCGATCCATCGTGAGTGGACTTTAACCCCGGCCTGATAATTCAACGCCGGTGTTGAAAAACTCGTACGATCAACTCGTGGATTCCAGGCGCGAGAGCATCCTCGCCTTCCTCAAGACCCGTGGGCAGGCCACGCTGGGCGAAGTCGCTGCGCATCTCGAGGTATCCAAGCAGGGCGCGCTGCGCCACCTCGAGGCCCTCGAGACCGACGGATTGGCCACGACAGGCCACGCCCAGCCGCACGGACGCGGCCGTCCCGAGAACCTCTACGAGCTCACGCCGGCCGCCAACGACCACTTTCCCGACGGCCACCGCGAGCTCGCGGGCGACCTCGTCCAGTTCCTCTCGGAAGAGCAGCTGAAGCGCTTTTTCGAGCGCCGAGCCGAGCGCCTGGAGGCTGAGTACGCCCCCAGATTGGCGGGACTAGACTTTGCAGGGCGCGTCCGCGAACTGGCGAAGCTGGCCACCGAACACGGTCATATGGCCGAGGTGGTGGAGCTTCCGGAGGGAGGGCTCGCGATCCGCCACTGCAACTGCCCAATCCAGGACGTCGCCGCCCGCACGGGGCTGGCATGCCAGAACGAGCAGCAGATGTACCAGCGCTTACTGGGCGCCGAAGTGACCCGGTCGACGTGGATGGCAGAGGCCTCGCCCGATTGCACGTATGAAGTGAAGGAGAACTAGAGAGAGTTGGCTGATTTCGAGATCCGAGACCTGCGGGCCAGCGTCGAAGGCAAGGAGATCCTCAAAGGCGTCACGCTTGCCATCAACAAGGGCGAGGTGCACGCGGTGATGGGACCCAACGGGTCGGGCAAGTCCACGCTCTCACACACGCTGATGGGCCACCCGGGCTACACGGTCGATGGTGGCGAGGTCATCTTCAAGGGCCAGAACGTGCTCGAGCTCGAGGTCGACGAGCGGGCGCGCCTGGGCATGTTCCTCGCGCTGCAGTATCCCGTGGTTGTACCTGGTATCTCGATGACCAACTTCCTGCGCACGGCGCTCAACGCGAAGCGTGGATATGACGGCAAGGACAAGTCGAAGATGATCTCCCCCAAGGAGTTCCGGTCGATGCTCAAAGGCGAGCTCGAGGTTCTCCACATGGACGACTCTTTCCTGCCGCGCTACATCAACGACGGGTTCTCCGGCGGCGAGAAGAAGCGCGCGGAGATCCTGCAGATGGCGATGTTGAAGCCCGAGATCGCGATCCTCGACGAGACCGACTCAGGCCTCGACATCGACTCGATCAAATTCGTCGCCGAGGCGGTGAACCGCATGCGCGGGCCGGAGCTCGGCGTGCTGATCATCACCCACTACACGCGCATCCTCGAATTCATCAAGCCCGACTTCGTGCACGTGCTCGTCGACGGGAAGTTCGTGCTGTCGGGTGGTCCCGAGATTGCCAACCGGCTCGAGAAGACCGGTTATTCGGAATGGGCGGACGCTGAAGAGCTTGCCGTCCTCAAGCCCGAGGAGATTGCCTGATGGCCACTGTACCTAAGGTCGACGTCGGCTCGGATTACAAGGAGAAGTACGGCTTCTCCGTCCCCGAGGACTACATCTTCAAGGCCAAGCGCGGCCTGAACCCAGAGATCGTCAAGGAGATCTCGTGGATGAAGAAGGAGCCCGAGTGGATGTTGAAGATGCGGCTCCGCTCGCTCGAGATCTTCCGCAAGAAGCCGATGCCGACGTGGGGCGCGGACCTCAGCGTGATCGACTTCGAAAACATCTTCTATTACCTCAAGGCGTCCGACAAGCAGTCGAAGACGTGGGAGGACCTGCCGCCCGACATCAAGAAGACGTACGACCGGCTGGGCGTGCCCGAGGCCGAGAGGAAGTTCCTCGCCGGAGTGTCGGCGCAGTACGAGTCGGAGGTCGTCTATCACTCGCTGCACGAGGAGCTGTCCAAGAAGGGCGTGATCTTCACAGACACGGACTCGGCCCTGCGCGATCATCCCGAGCTCTTCAAGGAGTACTTCGGCACCATCATCCCGCCCGCGGACAACAAGTTCGCGGCGCTGAACACCGCGGTGTGGTCCGGCGGTTCATTCATCTACGTGCCCAAGGGCGTGCGTGTGGAAATCCCGCTGCAGGCCTACTTCCGCATCAACGCAGAGAACATGGGCCAGTTCGAGCGGACGCTGATCATCTGCGACGAGGGCTCGTTCGTGCACTACATCGAAGGGTGCACCGCCCCGATCTATACGACCGACTCGCTGCACTCGGCAGTGGTCGAGATCATCGTCAAGAAGAACGCGCGCTGCCGCTACACCACGATCCAGAACTGGTCGACCAACGTGTACAACCTGGTCACCAAGCGGGCGCTCGCGTACGCCGACGCGACCATGGAGTGGGTCGACGGCAACCTCGGATCGCAGATCACCATGAAGTACCCGAGCGTCTACCTGATGGAGCCGGGCGCCAAGGGCGACGTCCTTTCGGTCGCGTTCGCCGGCAAGGGCCAGCACCAGGACGCCGGCGGCAAGATGATCCACGTCGCCCCGAACACGACGTCGACGATCACATCGAAGTCGATCTCGAAGGGCGGCGGCCGGACCTCGTACCGCGGGCACATCAAGATGTACCCCGACGCGAAGAACTCGAAGTCCTTCGTAAAATGCGACGCGCTTCTCCTCGACGACGAGTCGCGCTCGGACACGTATCCGTACAACGACGTCGACGCCGAGAACGTGACCCTCGGCCACGAGGCGACGGTGAGCAAGGTCTCCGACGAGCAGCTCTTCTACCTGATGAGCCGCGGCATCACGCGCAATGAGGCCGAGACGATGATCGTCAACGGCTTCATCGAACCCTTCACCAAGGAACTTCCTCTCGAGTACGCGGTGGAGTTGAACCGCCTGATCCAGCTCGAGATGGAGGGGTCGGTAGGCTGACGTTGGGATTCACCGAAGAGACCCTGGAACGAACAGGCCAGGGCGAACCCGACTGGCTGCGCGACCGGCGCCGAACCGCGTTTGCGGCGTATGAGCGCATGCCCATGCCGAGCCGCACCGACGAGGAGTGGCGCCGAACCGACGTAACCGGGCTCGACCCCGGTAAGTACGCGAAGCTCGAGCACGCCAACGGGTTCAAGCAGGCGACGCCCGATTTGCCAAAGGGCGTGATCTTCGAGCCACTTTCCGTCGCCGCGGAGCGACACGGGGACCTGGTCAAACCGTTGCTCTTCTCGGCCATGCACCCGGACCGCGACCGGTTTGCGGCGCTGCACGCCGCTTTCTTCACAGGTGGGAACTTCCTTTATGTGCCCGACGGTGTGGTCATCGAGGAGCCGATCCTTCGCCAGCACTTTTCGCACGAAGGCGGCACCACCGTGCTGCCGC
>JAYUFT010000127.1:0-16658 GCA_043738605.1 Candidatus Dormiibacterota bacterium
ACCCTGGTCCACGCAACGCTCTGGTTGATCACGCCGCTGGTCGGAGGCATCGCGACGGAGGATAACTCCCCGACTGCCAGAATTGGCGCGATGGAACTCGAAAAGGCCCGCCGGCACATCCTCGAGCGGGCTGACCTGAACGCCTTCATCTCGGTGTCATCGGAGGAGGACACCGGGACGGTGGTCGCCGTCAAGGACCTCGTCGACGTGGCCGGCATGGTGACGACAGCGGGCGGAGTGATCCTTCCGCGGGAGCCGGCCACCGAAGATGCGCCGGTGATTCGTCGACTGCGACAAGCAGGGTGCGTGGTCGTCGGCAAGGCGAACCTTCACGAGTTCGCCTATGGCGTGACCAGCGTCAATCCGCACTACGGCGCGGTGCGCAATCCACATGACCTCGAGCGCGTGGCCGGCGGCTCGTCGGGCGGGTCGGCCGTAGCCGTGGCGGCAGGCATGTGCGACTGGGCAGTCGGCACCGACACCGGCGGTTCGATCCGGATCCCGGCATCGTTCTGCGGAGTCGTCGGCTTCAAGCCCGCGTTGGGCAGCATCGACCTGGCCGGCGTCATCCCTCTCAGCGTGTCGCTGGACACCCTCGGCCCCCTTGCCTCCGACGTGATGGCCGCAGCCCGCGCTTATTCGATGATGTCCGGCGAGGCCATGCCGCATGAGCCGATGCGGCGACCGCGATTGGCTATCCCCGCGGGCTGGGTCGCCGGCCTCGATGAGGAGACCGCGCGAGCGTGGCGCCTGGTTTCAGCCGGGCTGCCCGAGGTGGAGTTCGTCAAGCGAGAGCGGCTCTATGAAGTCAGCCTGACCGTGCTCATGGTTGAAGCGAGCACTTATCACCGCCGATGGGCAACCGAATGCCCTGAGAAGTACGGCGCCGACGTGCTCGGCCACATCCGGCGCGGCCTGGAGATCCTGGCCGTCGATTACGCCGAGGCGTTGGCGGTAATGCGCCACCTGCAGGCAGAGGCAATCAGCGCAATGGACGGGATCGATGCCCTTGTCCTGCCCGCCACCGCCATCGTCGCGCCTCCGATCAGCGCATCGACCGAGGTGCGGGAGCCGATCACGCGCTACACGCGTCCCTTCAACGCGACGGGCCAGCCGGTGGTCACTCTGCCGGCGCCGGTGCGCGGTATGCCGGTTGGGATCCAGGTCGTCGGCCGCACGAACAGTGGTGCGATCGGGGCCGCGGCGTGGCTCGAGGAACAGTGGAAGGAGCTGCGCGCATGAAGTCGAAGGAGCTCTTTCCTCCCGCGTTCAGCCGGCACGCGCTGGCCTACCAGAGCCGCCTCGAGGACATCATGTCCCGGGGCGAGTCGGCTGGAAGGATGAGGGCCCTGGAGGCAATCGACGCGCTTCCGGGCATGCGGATCCTCGATCTCGCTTGCGGGCCGGGCACGCTGAGCCGTCGATTGGCGGCATCCGTGGCGCCGGACGGCCAGGTGATCGGAGTCGACCTCGCGCCTGGAATGATCGAGCTCGCGCAAGCCATGCGCCTTCTATCGACGCGCTTTGAGCTGATGGACATTGAGCAGCTGGCGTTCGATGGCGGTACTTTCGATGCAGTGATTTGTGGTCACGGGTTTCAGTACGCATCTGACCTCCCGCGAGCCTTGCGTGAAGCGCGGCGTGTTTTGCGGCCTGCGGGCAGGCTCGCCGCCAGCGTGCCGCTTGGCAGCAGGACGGATACGGTCTGGGCCCAGCTCGACTCAGTGATCGACCGCTGGCTGCCGCCCGCGCCTCAGGCGGTCGATCAGGCGCCCACGCGCGCGACGGTCCAGGACGCAACCGCTTTCCGGCAAGCGGCGCTGAATGCGGGATTCAAGTCCGCGACGGTCGAGCTGATCGAGGATGACGTGGAGTGGGAGTCAGCCGCGCAGATCGTGACCAGCTTCATGAGCTGGGTGGATTGCGCGTCCCGGATTGAAGGAATGGACGAGATTCGCCGTCAAGCCATGTTGGATGACGCCGTCGTCACATTGCGCCAAGACCATCCCGGCAGGATCGTGACAAAAGGAAGGAACCATGTGCTGCTTGCCAGCGCCTGATGCAATTGCAAGGGCCCATTCGTAGGGGCAGGGTGAGGCCGGCGCGGTGGCCCACTTGGAGCGCGGCCCTGTTGGTCGCTGTATTGCTCGGTTGCACATCTCAGTCACCTGCCGCGACGGTGACGGTCGTACCCAGCGAATCTCCCGCCCTCAGCCCGATCCCCAGCCCGATTGCCCTCGGGCCGCCGCAGTACCGCGCGCTTTGGGTGGACGCATTTCACGATGGGATGAAGTCGCCCTTCCAGGTGGAGAAGCTGGTGGCGGATGCGCACCGTGGAAACCTGAACGCGCTAGTCGTTCAGGTCCGCAAGCGTGGAGATGCGTACTTCAACCAATCCGACGAGCCGCGGGCAACCGACATCCAGGGCCCGCCTGAGTTCGACCCGCTCGCTTACGTCATTCAGCTTGCGCACGAATCGACGCCTCGCATCGAGGTGCATGCCTGGCTCAACACGTTCTTCGTCGGCGACACGAGCACTGTGTTCGCGAATCACCGGAGTGCGTGGGGCAACCTCTCCAACACTGGAACGAAGAGCGGCTTCTTCGACCCTGGGGTGCCAGAGGTGCTCGCTTACACCCACCAGGTCTTCATGGACGTGGCGAAGCACTACGACATCGACGGGTTGCACATGGACTACGTCAGGTATCCCGGTCCCGAATGGGGATACAACCCGAATGCTGTCGCCCTTTACAAGCAGCAGACCGGAGCGACGACGACCCCTGCGCCCGAGGACGAGGCCTGGAAAGCGTGGCGACGCGGGCGCGTGACGGCTTTCGTTCGCGACCTCCACTCCGATCTCAAGCGCCAGAAGCCAAACGTAAAGCTCAGCGGCGCGCTCATCGCTTTCGGGGGCGGCCCGGCATCCGCTGCCGACTGGCCGCTGACGTCGGCTTACGGGTCGGTCTTCCAGGATTGGTACGGATGGCTCGCGCATCGATACATCGACTTCGGCGTAGTTATGAACTACGACAGCGAGTGGGACAGCCTCGAGCAGGCCTGGTTTGGACGATGGCTTGACTTCGAGAAGAACTCGGGCTTCGGCGACCGCATCCTGACCGGGGTCGGTGGCTTCATGAACTATCCCGAGGACACCCTGACGCAGATCCGCCGTGCGCTCGCGCCGAACGCGCAGGGACACCGCGTGCTCGGAATCGCCATCTATTCATATGGCTCGACGTCCGTCTACGGGAACGCCGACTACTACAACAGCGCCGAACAGGCTGCCGGCCTGCCGCGGCAGCCCTACTACGCGGGCATCAGCCACCGCGAATCGCCAACCGCGCGTGGACGCATCTTCAACAGCGCATTCATGAACCAGCTGAGAGGACCCGACCTGTATTGGGATGTCGAACTTGGATGGATTGCGACTAAGGGTGTCTTCACCGGCCCGGCAGCGGTGCCTTTGCTGGCCGCGTGAGCCGTTAGCGATGCCGCCGGCGAGCAGGATGCTGCGCCTTGTCGCATTTGCCGTGCCTGCCGGCCTGGCGATGGCTGGGGTTCAGCCACTCCTCGGCGCCGCGGCGGGAGCGGTTGGATTCGGTTGGGCGATGACGTTGACGGCCCCTGCCGTCGCTGGCGCGGCGCTCATCTTCGGCATCGGCCGCCTATTGGATCGCAGCGACCTCGTGCAGCCACCCTGGTTTTGCGCGTGGCTGTTGCTTCCCGGCTCGTTCCTGGTGGCGGGCGCCGCTGCGATGTGCATATTCGGGGCGCTGGTCGAGTTTCCGGGCATCGCACCGACCCTGTGGACCCTGCTGGCGATCGGGGCGCTGTGTTGGGCCACGGCGATCATCGTCGTGCGCCGAACCTCGCACTGAACGTATGAGAGGGAACCAGTGTCGGTTCCCCCTCATCGGCGGGCGCTCCGCGCGCGCCTGCTCCTCCTCCCGGGATTGGACTGATTACGGATTAGTTCTCCTCGCCACGACAGGGGGTGAAATGAGACCAAGTCATGTCCGGGGGGACCCCGGCCAACCCTGCCGCGCTGGAGACGGACTCAGCCGCGGCCGCGCTAGCCGGTTGCGCGGGAGTGCATCATCCCCGCCCCACCGGTCACGGTGCGGCGCAGGCAAACGCAGACCCACATTCTGTACGGCCTCCAGCTCTCCGCCAGCTGCTCGAGCTTTTCGAGGTCGGGCTCCCCGGCGAGTCCGTAGGCGTCGCGAATCGCTCCCGCGAGTCGCGGCTCGTTGGTCGGTAGTTCATCGACGGCGCTCAGCGCCCTGAGCCGAATGAGCTGCGACCCAAACTCACCAATGCCGCTCAACTTTTTCAGTTGGTTAAGCGACTCTTCGCGCGGCAGCGAGCGAAGCATCTCCGTGTCGAGAGCGCCCCTCAACGCAGCGCTTCCAAGCGTGTTCAGATATTCGACCTTGCGGCCAAACAACCCCTTGAAAGTTTTGAGCTCGATTAGCCGCGCAGGATCCGGAAATACCCAGAGACGATGGCCGTGGACATCGACCTCCTGCCCAAGCTCCCGGCTCATCCTGTCCTTGACGCCCTGGGCCTGGCGCATCGCGATCCGGGTCGATATGAGCGACCACGCGGCGGCCTCGTAAGCGTTCGACCAGTTCACCGGCCGAAAGTCGGGGAACATCTGCTGGAGCTTCGCCACCACTGGATCGCGTGTCCCCACTGCGGGCCACTCCCGGCCGTCGATGTCGAGGCTCAGGATCCGAGCGACCTGGCGCTTGACGGGGTCGACGGCCGCCTCGCCATACACAGTCCCTAGGACCCGATTCGGCGAAGTCTGGGTCAAGCACACACCGACGGGGTCCCAGGACTCGTCGGTCAGGAAGGCCAAATGAAGGTGGCCGGTGATCGAGCTTCCATCAGTCGGCGCCTGGTGCCAGGCGCCGATGAATCTCGCGCTCTCCTCCAGCGAATAGGCGCCCAGCGCCTCGAGGTCGAATGACAGGGCGGCGTCGCCGCCGTCCCTTGACGCGCTCAGCTAAGCGAGCTTGATCCGGTTTGCACGCGGACCCTTCTGGCTGGCCTCGATGTTGACTCGCTCCCCGCCGGCAAGCGAGTCGAAGTTCACGTTCGGGTCGAGTCCTGTGCGGTGGAAGAAATACTCCCGCCCATCCTCCGCGGCGATGAAGCCGAAACCGCGATCGGAAACCAGCTTCTTGATGGTGCCAGTCGGCATCTCCAACTCCCTCTTCTCGAAAGTAATTGTCACGAACGCACCGGTCCTTTCGAGAAGCACGACGACCGCGGCGAACATCGCCCCCATACGGACGACTTTTTCACATTACCACCGGACTTTCATAGTTTCATCCCACATTTAAAAGGCCAGCAGGGCCACGCCGGCGAGGGTCGCCGCCGCCCCCGAAAGCTTCAGCACGGCGCCCCTTCGCTCACGCAACTTCCACACTCCCCAGACCGCCACCGCCACGATCGCCGTCTCTCGTACCGGCGCGACCACCGACAGGGGGGCGATGCTCAAAGCGGCAAGCACCAGCAAGTACCCGCCCCACATGAAGATTCCGATCACGATCGCCTGCGGCCAGCGCACGGGCGGAGTCTCCTTCCGCTCGGACGGCTGGGCGGGCAACCTCCGGCGAGAGGACGCCACCTTGGCCGCGCCCCATCCCCAGATCACCACGCCGATGGCGAGCAAGACGATGAGAAGCCAGCCGTAGAGCCAGGGCGTGGACAGCCTCACGCCGATCCGGTCGACGGCGCTGTAAGCGGCGATCGAAACTCCCGTCAGCAGCGCCGGCACCGTGGCGCGGCCGCTTGTCTGCGGCAACGTGACGGCGAGGATGCCGAGCAGCAGGAGCGCGACCCCTGCCAGCTGACCGGGCGCCAGCCTTTCGCCGATCAGCCCGATGCCTGCGGCCACCGAGAGCAAGGGCGCCGAGCCTCGCGCGATCGGGTACACGACTGAAAGCTCACCCCGGTTGTACGCAGCAGACAGGAGGACGAGATAGGCGAGCTCGAGCAAGGCGGACAGGGCAGCCAAGCCTGCGGCTGCCGGCGTGATCGAAGGCCGCCCCGCGAACAGCCACACCACCAGGGTGATCGGCGTGATCACCAACGCGGCGACGACGGTGGCGCGACGAAAGGTGGCCATCGGGTCGCCACTCACCTTGACGAGCACATTCCAGGTGCCGTGGATCGCCGCCGCGGCCAATGCCAGGCCGATCGCAAGCGCCGTCATTCGCCGAATGTAGCAAGGCGCGTGCGAGAATCCGCGCTTAGGGGATTCATGACCGACACCTACTCCGAGCCGTTGACGGGGCTCGACTCCTGGTTCCTGTACGGCGAGCGCCACGAGGCGCCCCTGCACATTGGCGCGACGTACATCTTCGAAGGCACGCCGCACTTCAAAGGTGGCAGGGGCGCCTTGGGCCTGGCGCAAACCATCGAGGAACGCCTCCACCTGGTGCCGCGCTACCGCCAGAAGGTGATGTGGCTGCCGGGCAACCTAGGCAATCCGGTGTGGGTCGATGACCCGGACTTTGACCTCTCGTACCACGTCCGCCGCGCCGCGCTTCCAAGTCCGGGCGACGACGCTGCTCTCCGCGATTACACGGCGCGTGTTTTCGCCCGGCCCCTGGATCTCAGCAAGCCTTTGTGGGAGATGACAGTTGTCGAAGGGTTGAGCGGCGGTCGCGTTGCGGTGGTGAACAAAGTCCACCACGCGATGGTCGACGGCATCTCAACCGTCGACCTCGCAACGTTGTTGCTCGACCCGCAACCGGAGCCGGCGAAATATCCCAAGCCGCGGAAGTGGAAGGCCCGCCCGGCGCCGACACAGGGAGACCTGGTTCGGCGCATGGCTGCTGAGCTGTCCCCGATCGACGCGTTGAAGAAGCTGGCGCAGCTTCGGCCTCAAGAGTTGGTCGAGACGATTTTGCGATCCCCGTGGTCCGGCGGCTTGCAGCTGGCCCTCGCCTGGCTGCGTCCCGGCAGCCCGCTGTTCTTTAACGAAAAAATCGGACCGCACCGCCGAGTCCACGCCGTCAAGGTGCCGCTGCAGGACCTCAAAGACGTCAAGTCTGCGTTCGGGGGCACCGTGAACGACGTCGTTCTCTCCGTTATCGGCGAGGCCGTTGGTCGCTGGCTCGACGAGCGCGGCGATGCCGTGCCCGATGTGCTGCGAGTGTTCGCTCCCGTGAGCGTCCGCGACGACTCACTCCGGTACAAGCTGGGCAATCTGGTGAGCGGGATGGTTGTGGAGGTGCCGCTGTCGCCGATGACCCTTCAGAAACGGTTGGCCCTGGTTACGGCGGCGACCGGTGACCTGAAGCGGTCGCGACAAGCGGTGGCGGCGCATACGTTGAGCAACCTCGCCAACTTCGCCCCCGCGACGATCCAGGCTTTGGCTGGTCGCGTGGTTACCTCACAGGCTCAGTGGTCGCGACAGGCGGTCGTCAACCTGGTCGCCACCAACATCCCGGGCCCGCAGTTTCCTTTCTATACAGGTGGCGCAGAGCTTATCGACGTCTGGCCGTTGGTCGCCATCTACCACTCGCTGGGGCTCAATGTGGCCATCGTCTCGTACAACGGGAGCGTCCACTTCGGCCTGCTCGCCGACCGCGACCTCGTGCCGGATCTCGACCAGTTCGCCCGGCACCTTGGCGAGTCGGTCGCCGATTTCAAACGGGCGGCCATCCCGACCAAGCGACGCGCTCGGTCAGCTCGAGGCGCGTCGAGGCCGCGCAAGAAGGCGGCCGAGAAGCCTGTACACCTCGGGGTTGACGACAAGTCCGTTGTGACTGCCCCAAACGGAGATGGCAGGAATGTCAGGTCTGATGCAGCTGCGAAAGTTCACCACGTCGTCTGAACGCGTGTAGATCGAAGTCGTCGGCACCGCCGGCGCCAACCTGAGGTCGTGCGCGAAGCGTCCCTCGGCACGGAGGCGCCTGCCGAACCCGAGCTCGTTTGCCGTGGTCACCACGCCGACCGCGGCGCGGGTCATCAGTGCGAGGTCGGTGACGTCCGCGAGCGGGGATCCGAGCGTAATCACCTGCTCCACATCCTTGGGCCGGCGCTGCGAGAGCACCTTCGCCAAGAGTCCGCCTCGGCTGTGACCGATGAGGGTTATCGGAGCGTCGTCGTCTTTCAGAATCTCCGCCATGCGGTGGCGTAGCCCAGCCAGCATGTGCTCCGAGTGGAACGCGTTGACATAGATCCCCGACAGGTAGGACCGGTATCCGATCCGATCGAGCCAGCCATGCACCAGGCGCAGCGACCAGTCGCCCGACAGGAATCCGGGCACGAGCAGCACCGAGCGCCCGTCGCCGCGTGGCACGCCGCGGCCGCGGAAGACCGGGTCCTTCCACAGGGCGTTCAGCTCGCGAAGACCAAACGGATTCCAAAGCCTCACGGCTACCGATGGTAGGTTGTGGGCCCGGACGCCGATCGCATCGGCTCTCGCTCAAGGGCTGTTAAGGGCGGCTGGTGGGCCGGCCGGCGGTGCCCCACACTGGATTCATGACTCCCCAGCAAGTGCTGCGCGATGTCTTCCATCTCGAGGCGTTCAGGCCTGGTCAGTCAGAGGTGGTGGAAGCACAGATGCGAGGCCGCGATGTGCTAGCGGTTGCTCCTACAGGTTCGGGCAAGAGCCTCAGCTACTGGGTGCCGGCGATTCTCAGCGATGGTCTGACCGTCGTCGTTTCGCCACTGATCGCGCTCATGAAGGACCAGGTCGATCGGCTCGTGTCGCATGGGGTGCGCGCCGCGTTCATCAACTCGACGCTGGACTCAGCCGAGCAGCGCAGACGCCTCGAAGGCGCGTCGCGGGGCGAATACCAGCTCCTGTACGTGGCGCCTGAACGCTTCAGCCGGCCGGGGTTCACCGATCGCCTCGCCACGATCGGAGTGAGACGCTTCATCGTCGACGAGGCGCACTGCATCTCGACCTGGGGCCATGACTTTCGGCCCGACTACAGGCTCATCGGCGGAGCGCTCGAGGCGTGCGGCCGGCCGCCTATCGGCGCGTTCACGGCCACCGCGACCCCGGAGGTTCGCGACGACATCGCCTCCAACCTCGGACTGCGCGAACCCCTGGTCGTGGTCACCGGATTCAACCGTCCGAATCTGCGGCTCGAAGCTGTGCAGGCGAAGGGGGGCCGCGACCGCCTCGAGCAACTTCGCCGCCGCCTCGATCCCGGCGACGGGCGTGCGCTCGTCTATACAGGCACCGTCAAAGGAGCGGAAACCATCGCTGCCGCCATCACCAAATGGGATTTTCCTGCCGCGCCGTATCACGGCCGATTGCCGGATGTGAGCCGTCGCCGCATCCAGGATGGCTTTGCCTCGAAAGAGTTTCGCGTCGTGGTCGCCACGAGCGCTTTCGGCATGGGGGTGGATTTCCCCGACGTCCGGCAGGTCATCCACATTGGCTATCCGGGCAGCGTGGAGGCGTACTACCAAGAAGCCGGGCGCGCCGGGCGGGATGGCAAGCCGGCCCTGTGTCTGCTCATCAGCTCGAGCAAGGACCGCGACCTCCAGGTGTATTTCATCGAGATGGCATTCCCTGATCTGCGCGAGGTGATGAGCGTCCACGCCGCATATTCCCGCCTGGGGGTGTGGAACTCTGATCCGGACGAGCTCAAGGCTCTGCTGCCTGATCCGGCGTTGCAATCGCTCGACGCGTCCAGGCGGCTGCTGCTCAAGGCCGGCGCACTTCGCGACGACGGAAGCGTCGCGGCATTTGATCCGGCAGGGCTCGACCTCAAGCAGCTGTCCGCGCTCAAGGACCATGCGTACAAGAAGCTCTCGCAGATGATCGAGTACGCGCAGGTTCGTTCGTGCCGGCACGCTTTCATTACGGACTACTTCGGCGAGACGACGGCCGAGCGCTCGTGTCACTCATGCGACAGCTGTGAGCGCGGTGATGCTGCAGGTGACGTTGGCGCTCCAGTCGACGAGTCAGTGATTCGGGCGGCCCTGGCTGGAGCGACGCGCTTTGCCGGGCGCATCGGAATGGTCAACCTCACCGCGATCCTCGCTGGCAAGGAGAACCGGTTCAGCCGTGAGCAGCCGTGGGTTCTTCACGTGCCGGCATACGGTTCCCTTTCCGGCTGGAGCCAGCCCAGGTTGCGGAAGCTGCTCGACGAGCTGGTGGCCGCCGGCTGCTTGTCCCAGAGCCAGGGCCACTACCCCATGGTCGAGCTGACCGATCGCGGGCGTGCCGTGCTGGGCGGGTCGCAGGCCATCGCGATCTCCATTCCGCCGGACTCCGCCTCAGCGCCACCGGCTGACGCCGATCCAGCCCTGTTTCAGCGCCTTCGAGAGTGGCGCTCGGCGGTGGCCCGCACCGAAGGTATCGCGGCGTTCATGGTCTTCCACGACAAGACGCTGAGCGAGCTCGCGTCGCGCCGGCCGGCCGACCTGTCCCAGCTCGAGGCGATACCTGGCATCGGGCCTTCAAAGCTCGATCGTTACGGCGAAGCGCTCCTGCAGATCCTCGCCACCTAATTAAATTAACTTACTGTCTGTTAATCTAATTACGATGCCGCGGAAGTACACGCTTGGCCGCCGGCAGGAGGCGGTCGATCGCACCAGGCGCGCGCTTCTGGCGGCAGCCCGCGACCTCGTGGCGACTGGAGAGCCGGCGCTGAGCGCCGGGGCGGTCGCGCGGCGGGCGGGGGTGTCTCGAATAACCGTCTACAACCAGTTCGGGTCCAAAGCGGGCCTCCTTCGCGAGCTGGCGACCGGGGCACGCGGCCGCCCCGATGGCGAGGCACCGGAACCGGTCGATACCCGAGACCAGCTGCGCAAGCGAATCACCGACTCATGCACGTCTTGGTTGTCGGATCCCGCCCTTTTTCGCCGCCTTCACCAAATCGGCGACCTCGAGATCGAGGTGCCGAATGCCGACAGGGCGCTGGCCGAGCGGCTTGCCGCTGCCGACCTGCTCCGCCCCGGCTGCTCGCTCAAAGAGGCGGAGGATGTGATCGGAGCCATCACCTCGTTCACCGTATTCGACCGGCTGCATAAGGACGGCAGACGATCACAAGCAGCGGTCGTGGAAATCCTGATGCGCCTGGCCGCCACGATCCTCAATCAAGGGCGAGCGCCGCAGGGTTGGCCGGGGTCCCCCCGGTAGGACTGTCACAAAGTGACGGGCCACTTGGCGTAGACTTTGACGCAGTGCGGCATCGGACTGTAGACCTGGACGGGCCGGTCCAATTCCTCGACTTCGGGGGAGAAGGTCAGCCCCTGCTCATGGTTCACGGGTTGGGCGGGGCTGCCGTGAACTGGCTGGCGGTCGGCCCGGAATTGGCCAAGCACCATCGCACGTTCGCTCTCGATCTCGCCGGCTTTGGTCGGACTCCCCTGTTCCATCGATCAGCCGCCCTCGGCGCCAACGCCGAGCTGGTGCATCGCTTCATCGAAGACGTGATTGGCGAACCGGTCATCTTGATGGGCAACTCGATGGGCGGCCACATCGCCATCCTCGTGGCCGCCGACCACCCGCAATGGGTGAGCAGGCTGATCCTGGTCGACCCTGCAGTTCCTGGCGAACACATCCGCAGAGTTGATCCAGCCACCTTGGGTGTGGTGGCTGCCCTGTCGTTGCCCGGCCTCGCCGAGATCGTTTTTGATAGGCGAGCCCGAAATCTGGGGCCCGAGGGCCTCGTCAAGCGGACGATCAACCTCGTGATGGCCGACCCCTCACGCGTTGATGGCGACTTGCTGGAGGCTCACGTGCAGCTCATCCGCGAGAGGAGCAACCTTGGGCGCCAGAACAGCCGGGCCTTCACCCAGGCGATTCGCTCACTTGGGCTCCGGATGGCCGACCCACGCTTCTGGGCCCGCATGAACAAAGTCGAGGCTCCGACCCTGGTCATCCATGGCGAGCTCGACCGCCTCATACCGCTGTCCGCCGCACGCGACCTCATTCGCCGGCGCCCGGACTGGACTCTCGAGATCTTCGAGGGCGTCGGCCACGTTCCGATGATGGAGACCCCCGATCGGTTCTTGAAGGTTGTCAACCAGTGGCTGACGTATAGAATCGCACCCGAGCCCGCTACGGTTTCATAACGGAGAAGCACTCAGAACTTCACTTGGCAACAGTTCCACAACCCCCTGTTAGCAGGCGGAGCCGGCTGGAGGAGATCGCCGCGTCGATCCTCCCCGATCTCCGGCATCTTGGGCGGTGGGATCCCATTCCCCCGATGTGGCTCGAGGGTCGCGTCTACATCGAGTACCTCCGCCTCATTCGGGACCCCGTTTATCGCGGCATCGAGGTGCCTCCGGGCCTGGGGCGACCAGTCCTCCTGATTCCCGGCTTCCTGGCCGGCGACTGGACACTGCGCACCCCGTTCCAGTGGCTGCGCCGCGTCGGCTACAAACCGCAGATGGGCGGGGTCAGCTTCAACGTCATGTACTCCGAGATGATGCTGCGACCGCTGATCAATTCGTTGCAGCATCTCAAGCGCCGAACTGGGGCGCGCGTGGCTTTGATCGGACACAGCCGCGGAGGGGTCCTGGCGAAGGTGCTCTCCCACCGAAACCCGGAGCTGGTCGAGCAGGTCATCACGCTTGGCTCTCCCCTCGGCGCGCCTTTTGATGTTCATCCCTTGACCATGGCCGGCGTGCGAGCCGCGCACGCATACAACGTCTTTCGCTACGGCCATCCCGCGTCGGTCGAGAAGCGTTTTCTGCGTGACCTCGCAGCGCCCCCACGCGTGCCGACCACGTCGCTGTACTCACGCACCGACGGCGTCGTCAACTGGAGGGCCTGCTTAAGACCCGACGTCAACGCCATCGAGGTGAATGGCAGCCACATCGGCCTGGCGCTGAACCCTGAGGTGTACCGCATCCTCGCGCAGCTCCTAACCGCCCCTTGGAGAATCAGCTAAGACCGGCTACGGGTAAGATCGTTTTAGCGGGAGCTCGGTGGACGGGCTGAGAGGGCGCACTGCGCGCCGACCGCATGAACCTGAACTGGGTAATGCCAGCGGAGGGATGCCAATCACAGACACAGCAGCGACGCGTACTGAGGCCGCCGCTTTTGGCGAGGTCGAAAGCCAGGGAATCGAGATGATCCCCGCGGCTGAGCGCCATGGACGGCCGCGCGAGCTCGGATTTCTCTGGGCCGGAGCCTTCGTCAACTACGCCAGCCTATTCACGGCGAGCCTGCTCACCACGTACTACGGGCTCGGTGTTTGGGACGGCCTGGCCGCGACCGCTCTGGGCACGGTGGCCGCCGCAGCGATTCTCGGTCTCCTGAGCAACACCGGACCCCGAACGGGCCTGCCTCAGATCGTTTACACCCGCCGCATTTTCGGCTTGCGTGGCTCTTACGTGGGCGCCGCGCTGACCCTGTTTCTCGCGATCGGCTGGTTTGCCGTCGACTGCGTGATCGCGGCTCAGGCAGGCGCACAGCTGCTGGGCGGAGGCGACCGGCTGATTACATTCGGGCTTGTCATCCTGGTCGCCGCGATCAGCGTTGCGGTCGCGATCTTCGGCCACCAGACCATCAAGGTTCTGGAGGCCTATGGCGCCATCGCGTTCGCTGCCGTCCTGGCCGTCCTCTTCGTATTCCTGGCGCCACAGTTCCACTGGAACCAGGCGCCCACAGCGTCGGGCGGCGACTACCCCGGGGCCTTCGTCCTCGGCTTCATGACCTGCTTCGCACTCGTGGCGTCCTGGTATCCGTTTGCCAGCGACTACTCGCGTTACCTCCCAGCCTCCAGCTCGACCCGTTCGGTGACCTTGTGGCCGGTCGTGGGCGTCACGCTGCCGATGCTGTTTCTGGGCCTGTTCGGGCTCATGCTGCCGACCATCGACGCCGGCCTGGCCGCTGACAAGGGAGTGCTAGCGGTCATCAGCGCTCACACGCCGGGTTGGGTCGCGGTGCCCTTCTTCATTTTCGTCGTCGTCGGGGAAATCTGGGCCAACTACCTCGACGTGTACACCGCTGGGCTCGTATCGCTGGCAATGGGAATCAAGGTGAGGCGGTGGCAGGCAGCGCTGGGCTGCGGCTTGCTCGGCACGGCGCTGGCGGCCTATGCGGTGCTCGTGAGCGACTTTCACATCGCGTACGAGGATTTCCTGATCCTCACTTACCTCTGGGCGCCGGCGTGGGCCGCAGTGGTCTTGCTGAGCTTTTTCGTTTTCGAGGCAAGGCCGAGACCCGCCCTGGCGCTGGCGGCTTGGTCGGTCGGAACCGCAGCCAGTCTGGTGTTCGTCAACTACGACAATCTTTTCAGCAACATTGGGGGCGGAGCCGGCCAGACGTTTTTCAATCAAGGCCTCATCGGCGGCCTCCATGGCGCCGACCTCAGTGGGATCGTGAGCGCAGCGGTGGCGGCCGGCGTCTACGTCGGCGCCCGTCGATTGTCACCGTCATGAGGCTTCCGGTCGCGCTCACGATCGCGGGGTCGGATTCAGGTGGCGGAGCCGGCATCCAGGCCGACCTCAAGACGTTCGCTGCACTTGGCGTGCATGGAACCTCAGCGATCACTGCGATCACCGCGCAGAACACGATCACCGTCAACGACATCTTCGAGCTGCCCATCGAGATCATCACCGCGCAGATCGAGGCAGTCGTCACCGACCTCGATGTGCTTGCGGCCAAGACCGGGATGCTGGCCTCCTCGAAGATCATCGACGCCGTCGCGGTCGCCATCATCAAGCACCGCATCACGAACCTGGTTGTCGACCCCGTCATGGTCGCCAAGGGCGGCGCGCAGCTGCTTCGTGACGACGCCATCGACTCGCTTCGACTCCGCCTTCTTCCGCTGGCGGCGGTGATCACACCCAACCTGCCAGAGGCGGAGGTCATTCTCGGCCGGCGGGTGCGAACGCTGGCCGAGCGCCGGAGCGCCGCCCGTGACCTGGTCGCGCTAGGTGTTCGGGCCGCTGTGGTCAAGGGCGGCCATGCGGAAGATGACGTGACTGACGTGTTTTGGGATGGCACGAACATGGTTGAGCTCACGGGGACTCGAGTACCGACTGCCAACACGCACGGAAGCGGGTGCGTGTTCTCGGCAGCCATTGCCGCTGGGCTCGCCAACGGGCTCGAGCCGCTGGCAGCAGTGCGAGGCGCGAAGCAGTTCATCGGCGGCGCCATCGAGCATTCGCTCGAGATCGGCCACGGCCACGGACCGGTGAATCCGATGTTCAAGGATCACATGTGAGTTGGCTGGGAACGTCACTGACCGGATCCCGCGCTTTCTGGCGTTAAGCTGGTCGCCATGCCCAGAAGCAAGAAGAGCGGCTCCGACCAACCACCGACCAACCCGGATCCGCCGAATGCAGACGAAGGCGATGGCGCCACCATGGCGCATGTCTCTGCCGACCACCTGGCGGGGAGTCCCGACATCTTTGCCGGCAAGCGATCGTCTGGCTCGAGCGTCGACGAGCCTGCACCCGAGGACACCAGCCCTGAGGCGCCGGCCCCGATGATGGAGCCGCCGCCAGCAACCTCAGAGCCGATAATCGCGCCGCTGGAGCCGCCGGCCTCGAGCGTTGAGCCTCCACCGCCGATGACGCCTGCCCAGCCGACACGAGTCGCTCCACCCCCCGCCCGCCGGAGTGGCGCCGGCATCGCGCTCGGCGTCGTGCTGGTCGTGGTGGGCCTGTTCTACCTCGTGGTGCAGGTAGCCAATGTGGATCTCAGCGCGTTCGGCTGGCCGCTGTTCGTGATCATCCCTGGGCTCACGCTGCTGGTCGTCGGATTCTTGAGCCTCGGCACCGGCGCGGCAATACCTGGGGGCATCCTGACGATGGTTGGATTGGTCCTCGCGTATCAGAACAGCACCGGCCACTGGACCAGCTGGGCTTATGCGTGGGCCCTGGTCGCGCCCGGTGGTGTCGGATTGGGACTGTTCCTGCAGGGCTTGCGCGAACGAAATGGCAACCTCATCAGGCAGGGCCGCTCGCTGATCTTCATCGCAGCCCTGATATTCATGGTCGGGTTCGTCTTCTTCGAATCCATCCTCAACATCAGCGGCATCAACGATCAGCCCGTCGTCAAGGCGGCGCTGCCGGCGCTGTTCATAGTCATCGGCATCCTGCTTCTGGCCCGGAGCATCTCAAACAGCCGCAGAACGTAACGAGCAGCTACAGCTACTTTCGGTTGTGGGCTTCTCGTAACTTCTCCAGGGTGATCTGATACTCGTTACCTGCACGGTGTTCCTTGAAACCCATCCTCTTGTTGATGGCGAGCATCGGCCTGTTCGAGGAAGCGTTGCCCGTGATGACCGTTTGTAGGTCCGGATAGATGTCGCGGACGTGCAACAACATCGCGGCCTTGAGCCATTTGCCCAGGCCCCGGCCGCGCGCATCAGCGCGAACTCCGGTGAACCCCTGTTCGATGAACTGCGGTCGGTAGGGTGCGTAGTTCGTATCGGTGATCCCGGATATGGTCCCGTCCGGCTCACGCGCAAGCACCGTGTGCTCGGACCCTCCCTGCTTGTCCAGTCGCGCATACCAGTCCGCCTGGTGAGCCGGCGTGACGACGATGTCCCCGTGATCCAATTGATCCCACGGCATCGTGTTGAGCATGGAGGCGAACTGAGGGCAATAGTCCTCCCACATCTCCTCGGGTAAGTGGCCGTCGTAGACCTCGAGCTTTGTCGATGGCGACAGCCGGGCACCGTCCTCCACCCACCGGCGCAGCATGGCCC
>JAYUFT010000128.1:0-5761 GCA_043738605.1 Candidatus Dormiibacterota bacterium
GCCATTCCGGACGCGGCGACAGCCAGCTGGGAAAAGCGCGCCATGCGCTGGGCCGCCTTGCGGTCCATGTAGTTCTGGGGATCGAAGCCATGCACCTCGCAGGCGAACTTGGTCGCGAGCTTCTCGGTTGCGTAGCTGCCTTCGACGGTCCGCGCACCGCTGCGGCCCTCGATCAGGCCGTCCCAATACTCTTCGACGTTTTTGCCAAGCGGGTTGACGGTCCCCATGCCGGTGACCACGACACGCGTCCGACCATTCGTTTTCACTTGCCCACCTCTGCCCGAATCTTACCGACGAGCTGATTCTCCACCGCTTCCTTCGCCACCCTGATCGCGTTCTTGATGGCACGGGCGTCGGAACGGCCGTGGGCGACCACCGCCACGCCGTCGATTCCAAGCAGCGGTGCGCCTCCAAACTCGCGCCAGTCGATGCGGTCGCGGAGCTTGCGCACGCCTCCCCTGATCAACAAGCCGCCGATCTTGCCGCTGGTAGTTTTCGGGATCTCCTCCCGCAGGTTGCGAAACAGGAAGTCCGCCGTCGCTTCGGCCATCTTGATCGCGATGTTGCCGACAAAACCGTCGGCGACCACAACGTCGGCCTTCGACGCATAAAGGTCCTTCGGCTCGATGTTGCCGACGAACCAACGCAGTGAGCCCTTCAACCTGCGGCTGGTTTCCTTGACGAGCTCATTGCCTTTGCCCTCCTCCTCGCCATTGCTGAGAAGGCCGACACGAGGGTTGGCCCGGCCGAGCATCTCACGCGCGTAGACGGCGCCCATCGCCGCGAACTGCACGAGGTACTCGGGCCTTGAGTCGACGTTCGCGCCGACGTCGAGAAAATAGGCAAACCCTGTTTGCGTGGGGACGATGGAGCCGAGAGCCGGCCTCTCGACGCCACGAATCCGTCCCTGGATGAAGAGGGCGCTCGCCATGACCGCTCCGGAGTTACCGGCTGAGACCCAGCCGTCCGCCCTGCCTTCCTTGCACATGCGAGCGCAGACGTTCATCGAAGAATCGGGCTTCGAACGCACCGCCTGCGCTGGATGGTCTTCCATCGTGACCACCTGGGTGCATGGCACCAGCCGCAGCAGCGGATGCTGGTCGAGCAGGGGCTGCACAGCCGACGGTAATCCGACCACCAACACTTCGATTTTGTATTCCGCGGCTGCTAGCGAGGCGCCCTGGAGCACCTGCGCCGGCGCGTGGTCGCCGCCCATGGCGTCGACTGCTATTTGCATGTCTGGAAACCGGACTCAGATGTCGAGGTTCCGGACGCTCTTGGCATGCGCCTGGATGAACTTCTTGCGTGGTTCGACGTCGGGTCCCATCAGCTTCTCGAACGTGTCGTTGACCGCCGCAACGTCTTCCACGTTGACCTGCAGCAGAACGCGCGTCGCCGGGTTCATCGTCGTCTGCCAAAGCTCCTCGGCATTCATCTCGCCAAGGCCCTTCATTCGCGCGGACTCGGCGTTCTTGCCGAGCTGCCGAAGCGCCTTGTCGCGATCGCCTTCGGAATGGCACCAGATGATCTGCTTGCCCTTGAACACTTTGAAGAGCGGCGGCTGGGCCATGTACAGGTAGCCCTTCTCGATCACCGCCGGAAAGTATCGATAGAAAAACGTGAGCAGTAGCGTGCGGATGTGGCTGCCGTCCACGTCCGCGTCGGTCATCGTGATGACCCGGTGGTAGCGCATCTTCTCGATGTTGAAGTTGTCGCCGACGCCTGCGCCCATCGCCGTGATGAGGTTGCGAATCTCATCTGAGGTGAGCACCTTGTCGAGGCGCGCCTTCTCGACGTTGAGAATCTTGCCCCGAAGCGGCAGGATCGCCTGCGTTCTGCGATCGCGTCCGCCCTTGGCGGTGCCGCCGGCCGAGTCGCCCTCGACGATGTAGAGCTCACAGTGCGCCGGGTCGCGCTCCGAGCAATCGGCGAGCTTGCCGGGAAGCGTGCTCGACTCCAGCAGGCTTTTGCGCTGCACCAGGTCGCGGGCCTTGCGCGCGGCCTCGCGTGCTCTTGCTGCCGTGAGCGATTTTTCCACGATGCGACGCCCATCGCTCGGGTTTTCCTCCAGGTACTGCGTCATGCCCTCGGTCAGCGCGATGGAGACATGGCCCTGAACCTCGGCGTTGCCCAGCTTGCCCTTCGTCTGGCCTTCGAACTGCGGGTCCAGCACCTTGACGCTGATCACGGCGGTCAGGCCCTCGCGCACGTCCTCGCCCGAGAGGTTGGGATCCTGCTCCTTGAGGATTCCCGCCTTTCGGGCATATCGGTTGAGCACGTTGGTGAGCGCCGACCGGAAGCCGGTCAGGTGGCTGCCGCCCTCGATCGTGTGAATGGTGTTGGCGAAGGCAAGAACGTTCTCGACGAACGTGTCGTTGTACTGGAGCGAGATTTCGACCTGCGTGCCCTCGACCTCGCGGTCGACGTAGAACGGGTGCGGGTTGATCACCTGCTTGTCACGGTTCAGGGCGCGAACGAACGAGACGATGCCGCCCTCGAAGTAAAAGGTGTTGGTAAAGCCGAGGTTCTCATCGGTCAGCGAGATCTCGAGCCGCTTGTTGAGGTACGCCATCTCGCGGAGACGGCGCTGGATGACCTCACGGTCGAACTGCGTGTCAGGGAAGATCTGCGGGTCGGGCCAGAATCGGACCACCGTTCCGGTGCGGTCGCTCTTGCCCACCACCTTGACCGAGCCCTTGGGCACTCCGCGCTCGAACTCCATGTTGTGGACCTTGCCGCCGCGGTGGACCCACACCTGGAGCTTCTCGCTCAGGAAGTTCACGGCCGAGACGCCGACTCCGTGCAGCCCCGACGACACTTTGTAGCCGCCACCGCCGAACTTGCCGCCCGCATTCAACCGGGTAAGCACCAGCTCGAGGGCCGATAAGCCTTCTTTCTTGTGCATGTCGACGGGGATGCCACGGCCGTTGTCATCGACCTGGACGCTGCCGTCGGCAAAAAGGGTGACCGTGATCTCGGTGGCGTAGCCGGCGAGGGCCTCGTCGACCGCGTTGTCCACGACCTCGTAGACCAGGTGATGGAGGCCCGTGGTGGTCGTCGATCCGATGTACATGCTCGGACGCCGCCTGACGTGCTCCCTGCCCTCGAGGACCTGGATCTGTTCGGCGGTATACGCCACGTCGGCGCCTAAAGGCTGGGGCCTGCGCTTGCGCTCTGGGTCGAGATTTCGGGCCTCGCTCACAGGGTTTGCAGCGCTCCCAGCCTGGAGAACTCGTGGGGAACTACTGGGAAGAATTTCAGGATTCAAATTCTACCGGATTTCGAGTTCAAAAAGGGCCTTCGGAGGCCCTTAACAGGGGTGTTTTAGGGAGCCGGTTTCCAGCGCAGAACCGGGTCCTCGCTCTGGCCCTGGAGATACGAATTGATCTTCCGCGCTGTGGCCACCTCGTCGAGCCTTCCGACAGGCAGGCCGTGGGGCGCCTCGTGGAGGGTTTGGGGGTCCTCCTCGGCCTGCTTGACTATCTCCTTCAGCGCCAGGGCGAAAGCGTCAAGCGTGGCTTTGCTTTCGGTCTCGGTGGGCTCGACCATGATCGCCTCGGGTACCACCAGAGGGAAGTAGATGGTCGGGGCGTAGAAGTCGCGCTCGAGCAGGCCCTTGGCGACGTCGAGTGCCTTGATGCCGTGCGGCGCCAGGTTGTGTGCGCTGGCCACGAACTCGTGCATGCAAGCACCCTCGTGCGGCATGTCCAGCACGCCCTTGACCTCGTTGCGCAGGTAGTTGGCCGAGAGCACGGCGTCGAGGGACGCCTGGGTAAGGCCGTCTCCGCCCATCGCCAGGATGTAGGTGTAAGCGCGCACGAGCATCCCGAAGTTGCCGTAGAAGCTGCGCACCCGCCCGATCGACTGCGGCCGCTTGAAGTCGAGCTTGAGGTGCCCGTTCAGCCGTTCGACGGTGGGCGTCGGCAGGAAGGGAACCAGGTCTGCCTTGACGCCGACCGGGCCGGCGCCAGGGCCGCCGCCGCCGTGTGGGGTGGTGAAGGTCTTGTGCAGGTTCATATGGACCGCGTCGAAGCCCATGTCGCCGGGCCGGCAAATCCCCATGAAAGCGTTGAGGTTGGCGCCGTCGTAGTACAGCTTGGCCCCGGTCGCGTGCACCAGTTCCGCAACATCCAGTATCTCGCGCTCGAACAACCCCAAGGTGTTGGGGTTCGTCAGCATGAGCGCGGCGACCCTCGGCGATAGCTTCGCTTCGAGGTCGGCCAGGCTGATGCGCCCGTCGGGACCGGACTTGACCTCGACCACGTGGAAACCGCTGAGAGCGGCGCTCGCGGGGTTGGTGCCATGGGCCGAGTCCGGGACCAGGACTTCAGTTCGCGCCTCGCCACGCGAGCGGTGGAACGCCTGGATCATACGCAGGGCCGTCCACTCCCCATGGGCGCCGGCTGCCGGCTGCAGGGTGACCCGCTCGACCCCGACGACCGCGCAAAGAGCCTGCTCCAGCCGCCACATCAATGCGAGGGCGCCCTGGACCGAGTCCTCGTCCTGGTAAGGGTGCAGATCGGTGAACCCGGGCAGGGCGGCGGCGACCTCGTTTGCGACCGGGTTGTATTTCATCGTGCAGCTGCCAAGTGGATAGAACTGCTTGCTGATCGAGTAATTCAGCGAAGCGAGGCGGCTGTAGTGGCGCATGATCTCGGACTCGCTGAGCCTGGGAAGGCCGGGAGGCTTGACCCGCAGTTGGGCAGCCGGCAGGACGTCGGCCGCAGCTCGGGCATCGACCTCGGCGTCGGGCAGGCGCGGGCCATAGGCATTCGGCCGGCTCTTCTCGAAGCTGAGCAGCTCGGTCACGCTCCCACCGCCCCGACGAGCTCATCGAGAGCACGGGCATCGTTGACCTCGGTGCAGGTGAAAGTCTGGACACCCTTGAGCTCCCGGAACCAACGGTGGACGTCAAGCCCGCCCAGGATGCCCTTGCGCGCCAGCTTCCGGTTTAGCGCCGGCCCCTTGGGAACGCGAATCGGGAACTCGAAGAGGAACTGGCGGTCGGGGAAGGCCATCTCCCATCCGGGGAGCGAAGACAGCCGGTCCGCCAGCGCATGCGCCCGCTTGAAGCTCACCTCGGCGATCTGCCGCATGCCGTCGGCGCCCATGTACGTCATGTAGACGCTGGCCGCCAGCGCGCAGAGCGAGTGGTTGGTGCAGATGTTGGAAGTCGCCCTTTCGCGGCGAATGTGCTGCTCGCGCGCGGTCAGCGTCAAAACGAACCCGCGGCGCCCAGTGGCGTCATGAGAGCTGCCGATCAAGCGGCCCGGCAGCCTGCGCACGAGCTCCTTGCTGCAAGCAATGAATCCGACATGGGGGCCTCCATAGCTGGGGCTCAAGCCGAGTTGCTGGCCCTCGCCGGCAGCGATGTCCGCACCGTATTCACCCGGGGGAGCTAGGAGGGCCAGGCTGATGGGGTCGACGCAGGCGATCGCCAGCGCCCCGGCCTTGTGGGCCTTTTCCGTCAGGCCTCGGGCATCGACGAGGAGGCCAAGAAAGTCGGGCTGCTGGAAGATGACGGCGGCAGTCTTAGCATTGGACTCCGTGCCTTTGCGGACCTTGATGCCGCGACCCTCGCTGTAGGCACGCAGCACCTCCATGTACTCGGGATGCAGGTAGCCGGCCACGACCACCTCGTTGCGGCCAGTGTGGATGTGGGCCATCATCGCGGCCTCAGCGACCGCGGTCGCGCCGTCGTACATCGAGGCATTGGCGACATCGAGCGCGGTGAGCTCCGCGATCAGGGTCTGGAACTCGT
>JAYUFT010000129.1:0-5761 GCA_043738605.1 Candidatus Dormiibacterota bacterium
TGATCATCGCCATGGAGCCGGCCTGGGCGGTAGCCGCCGCCGTGGTGCTGGCGGGCCAGAGGTTTGGGTTCCTGCAGGCCGCGGGCGCGGCATTGGTTCTGGCTGCGATCGTGGGTCACGAACTCGCGCCCGTAAAATTCAAGACTCCTGAACATGAGCCCATCGAGACATAGCGGATACATACCCCAGGACATCGAGCCCAAGTGGCAGAAGGTGTGGGCCGACCGCGGGGTGATGAAGGCGGCTGACGACTCGCCTAAGCCGAAGTTCTACGACCTCGTCATGTACCCGTATCCGTCTGGAGACCTCACCGTGGGACATGCGCGCAATTACGTGATGGGCGATGTCCTGGCGCGCATGAAGCGGATGCAAGGGTTTGAGGTGTTGCACCCGTTTGGGTGGGATGCGTTCGGGCTGCCCGCTGAGAACGCCGCGATGAAGAGAGGGGGTATGCATCCCGAGACCTGGACCCTCGGCAACATCGCGAAGGGCAGGCACGAGCTGAAGATGATGGGGATCCTCTACGACTGGGATCGCGAGGTCATCAGCTGCCTCCCTGATTACTACAAGTGGACGGAGTGGCTGTTCCTTTTGTTCTACGAGCGAGGGTTGGCCTACCGCGCGATGGCGCCCGTCAACTGGTGTCCGGTGGACAAGACCGTGCTTGCGAACGAGCAGGTCATCAATGGGCGGTGCTGGCGTCACCCGGACGTGGAGGTCGAGAAGCGCGACCTCGAACAGTGGTTCTTCAAGATCACCGATTACGCGGATCGCCTGCTGGACGACCTGCAGCTGCTCGACAAGTGGCCCGCGAAGGTGCGGCTCATGCAGACGAACTGGATCGGGCGCAGCTCGGGGGCTGAGGTTGATTTCCCGATTAATGGGTTGCAGGGGGAGTCGATTCGCGTCTACACGACGCGCCCTGACACCTTGTTCGGGGCGACCTTTATGGTGCTGGCGCCGGAGCACCCGCTGGTGGAGCGCATCACCACGGAAAAGCAACGGCCGACGGTGCGCGAGTACGTGGCGCGCGCGCGGAAGGCGAGCGACATCGATCGGCTGTCGACCGAGCGCGAGAAGACGGGCGTGGCGACCGGAGCCTTTGCCATCAATCCACTCAATGGGGAGAAGATTCCTATCTGGGTCGCGGACTACGTGCTCATGACGTATGGGACGGGCGCGATCATGGCGGTGCCCGCGCACGACGAGAGGGACTTCGAGTTCGCGCAACGTTTCAATTTGGCGATCCGCGAGGTGATTGCGCCGGAGGGCGAGTCGCGCGAACGCGAGCTGCATGCCGCGTATGTCGGGCCTGGCGTAATGGTCAACAGCGGGGAGTTCAATGGGCTCTCTGCGACTGAGGGGATCGAGCGCGTGATTGCTTGGCTGGAGGCGAAGGGTCTGGGCAAGCGCGCGGTCAAGTACCGCTTGCGCGACTGGTTGATTTCGCGCCAGCGCTATTGGGGATCTCCCATCCCGATCGTCTACTGCGAGGTCGATGGGATCGTGCCCGTTCCTCGCTCGCAACTGCCAGTGGTTCTACCCAAGGAGTACAAGCCGCTGTCGGAGAATCCGGGTTTCTTCGAGACGACGTGTCCCGTTTGTGGACGCCCGGCGCGGCGCGAGACGGACACGATGGATACGTTCATCGACTCCTCCTGGTACTTCTTGAGATACGCGAGCCCGAAGGATGCGAAGGAGCCGTTTGACACGGAGCTCGCCAACCACTGGATGGCGGTCGATCAGTACACGGGTGGCGTGGAGCACGCGATTCTGCACCTGCTCTATTCGCGATTCTTCGTCAAGGTGCTGCACGACGCAGGCATGCTCGATGTTTCGGAGCCGTTTACCCGGTTGTTCAACCAGGGGATGGTCAAGCGGTTCGGGCAGGTGATGTCGAAGTCTGCCGGCAACGGGGTGTCGCCCGACGAGTTGGTGGCCAAGCAGGGCGCGGATGCGGGGCGCATCTACGAGATGTTCATCGGTCCGCCTGAAGAGGATGTCGAGTGGACCGACGCTGGACTCAACGGCGTGGTGCGATTTCTGCAGCGCGTATGGCGTTTGGTTTTGGAACCGGACTCGATTGTCGTCGAGGGCAGCGGTGCGGAGACGATGCTTTTGCAACGCAAGGCTGCGCAGACGGTCAAGAAGGTCACTGAGCATTTCGACGAGCTGCGTTTCAACACGGCGGTCGCGGCGTTGATGGAACTGGCGAATGCGATGCAGGGGTATTTGCAGAACGGCGGCGCGCGAGACGCCACCTGGGACTCGACGGTGCGCGTTTTGGTGAAGTTGCTCAACCCTCTCGCGCCGCATATGTGCGAGGAGATGTGGGAGAAGCTTGGAGAGGGCGGCATGCTGGCCGATTCCTCCTGGCCTGAGTACGACGCGGAGGCGGCGGCCGTGCCGGAGGTGACGGTGGTTGTGCAGGTCGACGGCAAGCTGCGCGATCGGCTCACCCTGCCGGTGGGCACTCCGGAGGAGGCGGTGCTCGCTGCGGCGCTCGCGAGCGAGCGGGTGCGGGCGGCGTTCAACGGTAGGCAGCCGTCGAAAGTGGTGTTTGTCCCCGACCGGTTGATCAACCTGGTCCCGTAGGAGGGGTCTGCGCTTCTTGCGCTAGGCGGCCGCTCTCATCCCGGTGTCGACGATGAAGTCGGCGACGATCGAAGTCCCGGCCTTCACCTCGAGTGTTTGTGGACCGCTGATGATTCTGGCGATAGGCGCGGTGGCGACGCTCCAGGTCCCGACAGGCAGGTTGATCGAGTAGGCGCCGGCGGAATCGGTCTTAGCGACAAAGCTGGTATTGCCGTTGGTGAAAATGAGGCCGAGCCCGGAGAAGGGTTGCTGCCCGCAGGTGGAAGCTGAAGCCGCGGGCGGACATGGGACCAGGGTGGCGGGACACGGCCGGCTGTCTGGCTGGACCGGCCCACCGCAACCGGAGGCAGTCACCAGGCCGTGCACGGTGCCGGTCTCGTTCGCCGGTCCAGGGAAGCGATAGCCGCCGCAGGCGGCGGTTGCGATCAAAAGTCCGACCAGAAGGGCAATTCTCATCGAGGACGAAACGCCGCCCGGCCCCACGAGGTCACGCTCCGACCTTCAATCCACCGCCGTTCGCGTAGTGTTGGTGCGCCGCGAAGAACGGCTGGCGGCCGTCCGCGCAGTGTTGGTAACCAGGCGATCCCGAGTAGCCAAGCGGTAAGGCAGGGGACTTTGGATCCTCGACCGAAGGTTCGAATCCTTCCTCGGGAACCAGGCTCTCGCGCACCCGTTAACAGGCTGGGTACCGCGACACACGCCGCCTGAGTAGCTTCGCGTCATGCGAAATCGCCCTCGACTCGTACCAGGTTGGAAGGGCATGCTGGCCCTCGGCCTGCCGGTCCTGATTGCGATCGGCGCCGTGTTGGGGGCGCATTTCTACTCCCTTTCTACACCAGCTGCCGCTCCTGACCCACCGGTTCCGGTGGCGCCAGGCCTCGAACTGCCTCCACCCAGCGGTCTCCTGGTTGACGTGGTCGGCGCGGTCGTCCGGCCGGGTCTATATCGACTGCCAAGAGGCGATCGGGTTTACGACGCGATCGCCGCGGCGGGCGGACTCACTGGATATGCCGATTCCACCCGGCTTCCCAACCTCGCCGGCCGGCTGCAAGACGGCGAGCAGATCAAGGTTCCGGTTCTCAAAGGCGCGCCGGGCGGGACTGTGGTCAACCGCACGAGTCTCAACACCGCCACCGCGGATGAGCTCGCCCTGGTCCCCGGTTTCACCGAAGCATTCGCCCAGGACGTCATCGACTACCGTACGAACTTCGGGGGATTCCAGACCACGAGCGAGCTGGTCGACATCCTAGGAATGAGCGAATCGGACTTCATAATCGCGCGCCGCTACCTCACCCTGTGATCGCTTCGGAGGAGCACCGGAGCGGGATTTGGAGTTTGGCGCGGTACCCAGCCCTGGTCGTGGCGATGGCTTGGTCCAGCGCGATGTCTGCCGCCGTGGTGCTGGCGCCTTCGCAACCGATTCTGGGCGCCCTCGCCCTGGCGATTGCCATCCCCTGCCTCGGGTTGGCGTTGCTGGTGAGACCTGCGGTGATGGCGATCGCCGTCGCCGTCGCCCTGATCGCAATTGGCCGCGCAGAGCTCCCAGGGGCGGACCTTCAGGCTCCCAGCCGTGCGCT
This sequence comes from Candidatus Dormiibacterota bacterium, assembly GCA_043738605.1. Lineage (GTDB taxonomy): Bacteria > Chloroflexota > Dormibacteria > Dormibacterales > Dormibacteraceae > Palsa-872. Next base: position 4,173 of record JAYUFT010000129.1, read on the forward strand.
TGCCGCCGCGGGCCAGACCGTGACGATCAGCGGCCGCGTCGCGGATGACAGCCATCCGGCGGCGGGCGGCTCTGAGGCACTTGTCGAACCGGACAGGATCGCGGGCAGTGGCAACGTGACAGTGGGCATCGGCAATCTGCTGGTTCGCTGGCGTGGTCCTGCGGAGGTGGCATTTGGCGACTCCGTACAAGCCAGCGGGAAGCTCACAATTCCGCGCGATCTACCGACTTTCGACCGTCGCGCGTATCTGGCTCAGCGCCATGTGTTCCTGGAGCTGGTGGCGACCAGCTTCGACGTGGTAACGCCGGGCGGCGGCCTCGGCGGCTTGCCTGGATGGCTCCGCGCTCACTACGTCGCGGCCCTCGACGAAGCCCTCCCTGCCCCGCACGCTGCGGTGCTGCTCGGCATCGTCCTCGGCGTCCGCCAAGGCATCCCTTCAGACCTTCAAAACGCACTCATCGCGACTGGCCTCATCCATTTGCTCGTCCTCAGTGGGCTCAAAGTCGCAGTCTTCGCGCGCATCCTCCAGGGCGCCCTCAAGCCGATTCTCGGACGGCACGCCACCTGGCCCGCGATTGCCCTCATCGGCCTTTATGCGCTGGTGGGCGGTGCCACCCCGGCTGCCGTTCGTGCCGCAATCATGGGAGGGCTGGCGATCACCGCATCGCGGCTCGGTCGCCCGTCGCACGTGTGGACTTCACTAGCGGTCACGGCCGCTGCGATGCTGGCCTGGCATCCTGAGCTGGCGTGGGACGTGGGCTTCCAGCTCTCGTTCGCGGGCACGGCCGCGATCATCCTCCTGACGCCGGCGATCGAGCGGCGCTTGCCTCACATGCCGGCCGTTCTGCGTGAGCCCTTCGCGGTCACCTGCGCGGCCCAGGTGGGAACGCTGCCGATGATGGCGACCGACTTTCACGTCCTTTCCCCGATCGCGCCGATCGCCAACGCACTGACTCTGCCCATCCTTCCAGCGCTGGTCGCGACGGGACTCCTTATTTGTCCCCTCGTCCTGGCCGTGCCCGACATCGGACGAATCGCCGCCCTACCGATCGCGGGCCTCCTTGCATACATCGAGCAGGTGTCGTACTTGCTGGCGCGGATACCGGCGGCCGCGATCACGATTCCGCGGTTTCCCACCTGGGCCGGCCTCGCCTACTACTCCGCGCTCGCTCCAGGAATCTTCGCCGCCCGCAGTGGCGGCCGCCGGCGACTGGTAGGGCTCGCGTCAGCGGTCGCCGTGCCAATCCTCATCGCAGCCGTCGCTTTTGGCGCCTGGGCCAATGCGCCGCCACAGGTCGCCGTGCTCAACGTGGGTGACGGCCAATCCGTCCTGTTTCGAGGACCGCAAGGCGCGATCCTGATCGACTCAGGTCCGAGCCCGCAGCGATTGAAGGACGAGGTCGGCGCTCAGCTGCCGCCCTGGCCGCGGAAGTTGGACGCGATTGCTGTCACGGCGCCGACCCGCGGGCCCGTCGGCGGGTTCGCCGGCCTCGACCGTCCCGCCTCCGCCTTCCTCATCCCGGACGCCGATCTGACAGGAACGGCGTGGCGCACCGCCGCATTCGAAGCCGCCGCACGCGGCGCGAGGG
>JAYUFT010000130.1:0-1798 GCA_043738605.1 Candidatus Dormiibacterota bacterium
TGGCGAAGGTCGGGCGGGTCGCCGCCAAAGCCCTGGACGGCCAGGCATTTGAGTCGCTGCTGGTGCTGGACGCGACGGCTGGATTGACGAGCGTTGTGCAGGCGCGGGCATTCAACAAGGCGATACCGATGACCGGATTGGTGGTTTCAAAGCTCGACAGCAGCGCGAAGGGCGGCGCCGTCATCGCGATCGAGGCTGAGCTCGACGTGCCGGTCAAGCTGGTGGGCGTGGGGGAGGGGATCGACGACATCGCGCCATTCGATCCGGAAGCGTTCTTGCGCGCTCTATTCGAGGACTGAAAGTTGTCGCGCGCTGATCCTCATTGCCACACGACCGCCTCCGACGGCATGGTCACACCGGCCGAGCTCGTTGACGCCGCGGTGAAAGCAGGCCTGGACCTGGTCGCGGTCACCGACCACGACACGATGGCTTCGGTCAAAGAGACGCAATCGAGGGGTGAAACGGCTGGTTTGACTGTGGTGGCGGGGCAGGAGGTGACAACGGGGTGGCCGGCCCAGACCCACATAGTGGGCTGGTTCCTGAAGACGCCGGTCAAACGCGGCATGTCGCTCGAGGACACCGTCGCGGCGATCCACGCACAGGGCGGGCTGGTCCTGATTCCCCATCCGTTCATGCCCGTGTACTTCGGCTCGATTCAACCAGGCATGTTGAGGCGCCTGATCGAAAAGCAAAGCGTCGACGCGATCGAGATGCTGTCAACGGTCCCGATAGGTTCAATGCGCAGAAAACAGCTGCAGGAGTTCTACAACGCGAACCGCGAGCGCCTCGGTGCGGCGATCGGGGCGAGCGACTGCCACTTCGGCGCGGGCGACATGGGACGGGCGATGACAGAGTTCGATGGCGACTTCCGCACCGCGGTGATGGAATGCAGGACGAAGCCGTTGGCAGGAGAACGCCACCCAATCCCCACGGGCATAGCGTTACGCCAACAGTGGCGCGCCCTAGTCGACCTTCCGATCAGACGGATGAGAGGCGGCTGAACCGGTCCGCGCTGCCCGCAACACGACCAAAAGGGCACAAAACGGGCTCGTTATGCACTCAACCCCGCCATATGTGCCCGAATGGCGCGTTTTTCAGCCCGACTTCGCCTCGCCCAGCCCGAACATCGACTCCAGGTCGTGGGCGGAGAACTGCTGGAAGGCCACCATTGTCTGCGTCCTCTCAATCCCCTCCAGCTTGGCCAGCTCATGGGTCACGACCTTGGCCAGCTCATCGTGCTCCCGCACCCGCACGATGGCCACGAAGTCCCACTCCCCCGTCACCGTATAAACCTCGGAGACCCCCGCCACATCGGCCAGCTTGGGCCCGAGGTGCCCCAACCCCGCCCGATTGGCCTTGACAAGGATCACGGCGGTCAGCACAGCCAAATTCTAAGTCTTGCTAAGCTGTCAAGGCATGGCCCTTGACACCCTTCAGACCAGGAACCGCTACCTGGCCCTCTACGACCGCTACGGCGCCCTCCTGACCGACCACCAACGCCAGGTCCTCGACCTCCACCTGCGCAACGACTGGTCCCTCGCGGAAATCGCCGCGAACCAGGGCACCTCCCGCGCCGCCGTTCACGATATAGTGCGCCGCTCCACCCGCTCCCTCGAGGACTACGAGGCCCGCCTCGGCCTCCTCAAAGAAGCCGGCCGCCGCCGCCGCGCCATCGCCTCCCTCGAGCGCGAGCTGACGGACCTGAAGCAACGCATGGCGAACCTGGGAGCCTAGATGTTCGAAACCCTGGGCGAACGCCTCGCCGCCGCCCTCAAGAAGATCTCCGGCCGCGGCGTCC
>JAYUFT010000131.1:0-5683 GCA_043738605.1 Candidatus Dormiibacterota bacterium
GGTCCGAATGGGAGGCGAAGATGAGTACAGGCACCGTCAGCAAGCTGGAGGCACGTTCCCACGACAGCCCGGACGAAACGCGCCGGCCGGACAAGGCCACCGTTGAGGTGAACAACCTGGGTGACCACTCAATCGCCAGGTTCACGTTCCAGCCGGGCTGGACCTGGGAGTCTTCGGTCAAGCCGGTGGCGAAGACCGAGCATTGCGAGAAGAATCACGTCGGCTACTGCGTCTCGGGCGAGTTGGAGACGTGGCTGACGGACGGGACTCGGATCACGATCAAGCCTGGAGACTCATACACGATTCCGCCGGGCCACGACGCCAAAGTAGTCGGCAACGAGCCATTCGTCGGCATCGAGTGGTCCAGCGCCGCGACCTACGCCAAGAGCTGAGAATCTAGTTCCGGCGGCGGGCCGAGAGGATACGGCCTTGCCCGCCTCCGGCTTCTCCAGGGTGTACTTACCCCGCTGACGGCAGCCAGGCCGGACGTTGGGCTTCGAAGGTGCTGATTTCTGGGGCATGTCGTTCGACCAGGGTGATCTCGTCGAGGCCGTTCAAGAGCATGTCTCTTGCGAAAGAATCGATCTCAAAGCTGTAAGCGAACCCATCGCCGCGCACCTCTTTCGCCTCGAGGTCCACCGTGATCTCGGTCGTCGGGTCTTCGGTCGCGAGGTCGATCAGGTGGCGCACCTGGCGGTCCGGCAGGGTCACCGCGAGGATTCCCGTCTTGTACGCGTTCGCACGGAAGATGTCCGCGAACGTTGGCGAGATGATCGCGTCGTAACCCGCGTCCTTGATCGCCCACGGCGCGTGCTCGCGCGACGACCCGCACCCGAAGTTCTCGCCCGTGACGAGGACGGACGCGCCCTTGTGCTCCGGCTTATCGAGCACGAAATCGCCGTTTGCCCTCCAGTCATAGAACAGGAACGGCCCATAGCCCGTGCGCTCGATGCGCTTCAGGAACTGCTTCGGAATGATCTGGTCCGTGTCCACGTCAGCGCGGTCGATCGGCGCCATCCGGCCGGTGACCTTGGAAACCGCCTCCACTACAGCAGCTCCCGCACGTCGACCAGGTGGCCGGTGATCGCCGCGGCCGCAGCCATCGGCGGGCTCATGAGGTGAGTCCTGCCGCCAGAGCCCTGCCGGCCCTCGAAGTTCCTGTTGCTCGTGGAGGCGCACCGCTCGCCTGGGGCGAGTATGTCGGGGTTCATGCCGAGGCACATCGAGCAGCCGGCGTTCCGCCACTCGAAGCCCGCGGCCTTGAAAACCGCGTCCAGGCCTTCTTCCTCGGCCGCGCGTTTCACCGACGTCGACCCCGGAACCACCATCGCCCGCACCGACGAGTGCACGTGCTTGCCGGCGATCACTTTCGCCGCGGCCCGGAGGTCCTCCAGCCGCGCGTTGGTGCAGGAACCGATGAACACGCGGTCGATGGCGATGTCGGCCAGCGCCGTGCCGGGCTTGAGGTCCATATAGCGCAGGGCTCTCTCGTCGCTGTCGGAGCGAGGGCTGGGCACGCGTCCCGTCACCGGCGCCACCTGCCCTGGGTTGGTGCCCCAGGTCACATGCGGCTCGAGGTGGCTGGCGTCGATCGAGATCTCTTGGTCGAAGGGCGCGCCGTCATCCGTCGCGAGAGTGCGCCAGTAGTCGAGGGCGACGTCCCATTCGGCGCCCTTCGGCGCGTGCGGCCGGCGCTCCAGGTAGGTGAAGGTGGTGTCGTCCGGCGCGACCATGCCCGCCTTGGCGCCCCACTCGATGCTCATGTTGCACACGGTCATGCGCCCTTCCATGCTGAGTGAGCGGATGGTGGAGCCGCGGTACTCGACGAGGTGCCCCTGGCCTTCGGAGATGCCGGTGCGCCCGATCAGGCCCAGCACCACGTCCTTGGCGGTCACGCCGAGGGGCAGCTCGCCCTCCACGTTGACGGCCAGGTCGCGCAGGCGATTTTGGGGCAGGCACTGGGTGGCGAGGACCATCTCCACCTCTGAGGTGCCGATGCCAAAGGCCAGCGCGCCGAACGCCCCATGAGTTGAGGTGTGCGAGTCGCCGCAGACGATGAGCATCCCGGGCTGGGTCAGGCCCAGCTCCGGGCCGATCACGTGCACGATGCCCTGGCGGCGGCTGCCGATCTGGTGGAGCGGGATGCCCTCGCGGCGGCAGTTCTCCGCCAGCACGTCCATCTGCTTGCGCGACAGCTCGTCGGCGGCGCGGACGCCGCCCTTGGTCGGGACGTTGTGGTCCATTGTCGCCACGGTCAGGTCGGGCCGGCGGACCCGGCGCCCCGCCAGCCGGAGCCCCTCGAACGCCTGGGGCGAGGTCACCTCGTGGACGAGGTGGAGGTCGACGTAGAGGAGGTCGGGTTCCTCAGGCGTGGATCGCACCACATGGGCGTCCCAGAGCTTTTTGGCGAGGGTTGTCGGCATGGGCGGAAGGCAACTTTACCGGCCCCTAGGCGGTACTGCCCGTGGCGCCGGTGCAAAGGCAGCACGGCGCATTTTGTGTGCAGGACACAACTGAACGCCATCCTGCTTCGTTACTATGCAATGTCAGAAATGGTTGCCAACGGCCGCGTACTCGTACTCCTGGGGATCCTGGGCCTGATTGGCCTCGGCGAAACGGGGGCGCGCGCGACCTAGTCAGAAAGAGTCAAATCGCAAAGCCCCCGACCGAAAGGCGGGGGCTTTCTTGTTGTACGGCCGTTGTTTGAAGGAGATGAAGTGACCGGAGCGGACCTGGTGCTGGAGGCGCTGGAGGACGAGGGCGTCGACCTCATCTTCGGCTACCCCGGCGGGGCGAACCTGCCGATCTACCAGCGCCTGCCAGAGCATCCCAAGCTCAAGCACATCCTGGTGCGCCACGAGCAGGGCGCCGCGCACATGGCCGACGGCTACGCCCGCGCGTGCGGCCGCCCGGGCGTCGTCTTCGCCACCTCCGGCCCCGGCGCCCTGAATCTCGTCACCGGCCTGTGCACCGCCTACATGGACTCGGTGCCGATGATCGCCATCACCGGCCAGGTCAACAGCACCCAGGTCGGGCGTGACGCCTTCCAGGAGTCGGACGTCATCGGGGCCACCAGCTCGGTGACCAAGCACAGCTACCTGGTCACCGACATCGCCCAGCTGCCGCGCGTGATCCACGAGGCCTTCCACATCGCCACCACCGGCCGGCCCGGGCCCGTGCTCATCGACATCTGCAAGGACGTGCAGATGGCGGAGGCCGAGCGCACACCGCGCGCGCCGTTCAGCCTTGCCGGCTATCACCTGAACGGCCACGTCCAGCTCGAGGACGCCAGAATCGCCGCGCAAGCCCTCGCGAAGGCCGAACGCCCAGTGATCCTCGCCGGCCACGGCGTCCTGCTCAGCCACGCGGAGCAGGCGCTGCTCGACGTCGCCGAGAAGGCCGGAGTCCCGGTGGGCACCACGCTCCTGGGCATCGGCGGCTTCCCGGTCAACCACCCACTGTCGCTCCACATGACCGGGTTCATGGGTACGGGCTGGTGCCTCAAGGCGGTCCAGAACGCCGACGTCCTGATGATGGTCGGCATGCGGGTCGACGACCGCGTCACCGCCCGCCTCGCCGACTTCGCGCCCAAGGTCACGACGTTCATCCACGTCGACATCGACGGCTCCGAGATGGGCAAGAACGTTCGCCCTCACATCGAGCTCGTCGCTGACGCGCGCAACGCCCTCGAGGCGATGCTCCCTCACATCGATTCGGTGGACCAAGGCCGCGGCGCCTGGCTCACTCAGATCGACGCATGGCGCGAGGAGCACCCGCTCCGCTACACGCATTCGAACGGCCACCTGCAGCCGCAGGACGTGCTCATCGACATGTACAGGCGCTGCCGCAACGAGGCTGTGGTCGTGGCCGACGTGGGACAGAACCAGATCTGGGCGGCGCTCTGGTGGAACTACGACCGCCCGGGGCTGTTCATCAACTCCGGCGGCGCGGGCACGATGGGCTTCGCGCTGCCCGCGGCCATCGGCGCCAAGTTTGCCCGGCCCGACCTGGACGTCTGGTGCGTCGCGGGCGAGGGCGGCTTCGTTATGACGGCGCAGGAGCTGTCGGTCGCCGTCGAGCACCAGCTCGACATCAAGATCGTGCTGCTCAACAACTTCTCGCTCGGCATGGTCCGCCAGTTCCAGGACGACTTCTACGGCGGCGTGCGCTCCCAGGTGGAGCTCACCCACATTCCCGACTTCGTCAAGCTCGCGGACGCCTATGGGTTGCCGGGAGTGCGAGTCGACAAGCTCGCCGACGTCGGCCCGGCGATGGATGCGGCCCAGCGCACCAAGGGCCCGTTCCTGATCGACTTCCGCATCGACCCCGAGGCCAACGTCTACCCGATCGTGCCGCTGGGCAAGAGCCTCAACGACTTCTGGGAGGCTCCGCAGCAGTGAGCGATCGCATTCGCGTCCTGTCGCTCCTGGTCGAGGACGGCTCCAGCACGCTGACCAAGGTGGCGGGCATGATCCGCCGGCGCGGGTTCCACGTGCGCGCGATCACGGTCGGACCGAGCGGAGAGCGAGGGCGCATTCGCATGACGCTGCAGATCGACGCCGGCCACGCCGAAGTGGACCAGGTGCGCAAGCAATTGGAGCGCCTGGTCGAGGTGGTGGAGATCGAGGACCTTACGGAGCACGACGTTCACCGACGCGAGCTGGTGGTGGCGCGTGTGGCCGCGTCGGCGGTCCCCGAGCTCGTCGCCAAAGGCGCCAGGGTGCTGGAACCCGGGCCGATCACGACGACCATCGAGTTCGCAGGCGACGGCGACGAGGTCGGGACGTTCGTCGAAGACCTCAGGCGTCACGGAAATCTCGACGTGGTCCGCTCGGGACCCGTCGTCATGAGGAGGACGGCATGAATTCAGTAAGGCCCAACCTGGATGCCGCGTATGCGCACACTGTGCCAGAGCGCGTTTTCATTCTCGACACCACACTGCGCGACGGCGAGGGGTCTCCCGGCTTCCACCTCGACGCCAACTCGAAGGTCCGCATCGCCCGCCAGCTCGAAAAGCTCGGCGTCGACGTCATCGAGGCCGGCTTCCCGATCTCGTCCCGCGGCGACTTCGAAGCCTGCCGCCGCATCGCGCGGGAGATCCGGGGCACCGGCGTGACCGCGCTTGCGCGCGCAGTGCGCGAAGACATAGATGCGGTGTGGGCCGCGATCAAAGAGGCCGAGACCCCCCAGATCCACATCGTCCTTTCCGTCTCCGACGTGCACATCAAGCGCAAGCTCGGCAAGACGCGCCAGCAGGTGCTGAAGCAGGGCGCCGAGATGGTCGCGTACGCGCGCACCCTCTGTGACCGGGTCGAGTACTCGCCGGAGGACGCAGGCCGGGCCGACCCGGAATACCTGCTGGAGACGGTCGAGACGATGATCGCGGCGGGTGCGACGGTCATCAACATCCCGGACACCACCGGGTACTGCCTGCCCGGCGAGTTCGGTGAGCTCGTGCACCGCCTCATGGCGGACGCGCGCGGCGCGGACAAGGTGCTTTTCTCGGTGCATTGCCACGACGACCTGGGCCTCGCCACCGCCAATGCGCTGGCCGCCCTCACCGCCGGGGCGCGTCGGGTGGAGTGCACCGTCAACGGCATCGGCGAGCGGGCCGGAAACACGTCCCTGGAGGAGATCGTGATGCTGCTTCGGGTGCGGCAGTCGAGGCTCGGCCTCGAATGCG
>JAYUFT010000132.1:0-1769 GCA_043738605.1 Candidatus Dormiibacterota bacterium
CCCACCCGTGGTCGCGCATGAGGTCAGAGCTCGGGCCATTCGAAGGGTTTGGGTAGGACATCCACAGGACGCCGCCCGGCTTGACGGCCTGCATCGCGGATGCGGCATGGCTCTCAAGCTCGGCGCGATCCCGCGAGAAGAGTTGGACCACGTCGGCAGGACCATTCCCCTCTTCCCTCTTTTCAGTGGCCGACGCGTGCTCTGGGAGCGGCTGCAACCGGCCCATGTAACCTGCAGGCGCATTCATGAGCAGCACCTGGTGGCCGGGCTGGACGAGCAGCTTGGTGGCAAGGGCGGAGCCCTTCACGGAGGCATTATCGCGGGCGACGGCGGCGATCATCGTGTCGCTCCCGCCGCCCCGGTAGGCTGGTCGCGATGAGCACCACTCCGTCGGCCGCGGATCTGGTCGTCTTCTCCGATTACGTTTGACCCTGGTGCTACATCGACTCGGTCAGAGTCGAGCGACTGGAGCAGGAAGGCCTCGTTGACCTTACGTGGCTCCCATTCGAGCTGCATCCGGAGACGCCGATCGAAGGCATACCGCGCGAAGCGTATTTCGGACGAGCCCGCTCGGACCAGATGCGGAGCCGCCTCGATGACGTCGCCGATGAGGTGGGCCTCGTCATGAAACAGCGCGATGTCCTGATCAACTCGCGAAAGGCGCTTGGCGCAGCGGAGTTCGCGCGCGAGCACGGTAAGTTCGACGAGATGCATCGGGCGCTCTTCAAGGCGCATTGGGAGCTGACCGGCAAACTGGAGCATGCCGATGATCTCGTACGTATCGGAACCGAGGTCGGCCTCGATGCAATCGAGCTGAGGAAGGCCATCGACGAGGGCCATTACGAGCAAGTTCTTGACGACCACCGGCGGCTCGCGGAGTCGGTCGGTATCAACGCGATTCCCGCTCACATTTTCGGCAGGCGCTACCTCGTGCTCGGCGCTCAGCCGTACGACGCTTTCACGGAGGTGCTGGAGCGGCTGCGCCAGGAGTCAGCGGCGAGCCAGACCTGATGGACAGCACCTTGCGTGGCACGATGGTGTCGCTGAGACCGGCCACGACTGAAGACATACCGGCCCTGGCAAGAATCCGGGCGACACCCGAGGTGTACCGGTGGTGGCGAGGCGAAGCCGACATGGTGTCCGAGGTGGCTGCAGATCTCGCGGACTCCGAAGCCAGCACGCTTGCGGTGGAGCTCGACGGGCGAGTCATCGGCGCCATTCAATGGAGCGCGGAGTTGGAGCCCGACTATCGCCACGCCGGCATCGACATCTACCTGGATCCATCGGTTCACGGCCGAGGCGCCGGCAGCGACGCGATTCGCACGCTCGCCCGGCACCTGATCGTCGACGAGGGTTTCCACCGGCTGGTGATCGACCCGGCAGCGGACAACGCCGCCGCCATCAGGTGCTACAGCAAAGTGGGTTTCAAGCCCGTCGGGATCATGCGCAAGTACGAGCGCGGCTCAGACGGCACGTGGCATGACGGGTTGCTGATGGATCTTTTGGCTGAGGAGGTCATCAGCTGACGAGCGCTAAGGGCCGATGAATACCTGGACTGAAAAGCCTCCATCTGCAATCGCGAGGTCGAGCTTGCCGTCACCGTTGAAATCGGCCGCGGTGACGACCCTGACCGTTGACGGCGTACTGATCTTCACCTGGTCAAGGAACGTGCCATCGCCGCGCCCGGCGTAGAACCGCACGAAAGTCTCGTCGAAGCCGCCCCCCATCAAGTCGAGGTGGCCATCACCGTTCAGGTCAACGAGCGCGAT
>JAYUFT010000133.1:0-5640 GCA_043738605.1 Candidatus Dormiibacterota bacterium
CTGAAAACCGCAGCGCCGGAGCACCTCCGCGCTTCGCGCGTTGCGCGGCATGTGGTTGGCGGTGACCCTGTGGAGCCTCCACCTCTCGAAGGCAAAACCGACAGCGCCTTTCACCGCCTCGGTCATGTAACCCTTGCCCTGCTCGTCGCGCGCGAGGTTGTAGCCGAGCACGCACGACTGGAGGGCGCCGCGGTGGACCTGGGTCAGGTTGAGGTTGCCGGCGATCCTGTCAGGCGCCTCTCGGGCGAACAGAAACGCGCGGAACGATTCACCGGCGGCGTGCTCGCTCGTTCGTATGCGCACCTGCTCCTGCCACATCGTCTCGTCCAGGAAATCCGGTGCGAACGTCGGCGAGAAAGGCTGAAGGTGCTCGCGGTTGTTGCCGTAGTAGCTGACGATCTCAGGGATGTCGGCGGCTTGCGGCAAGCGCACTGTCAGTCGCTCGGTTTCGATCAAGCGGCTCAGACCCCGGCGGCGGCGATGATCCCTCCGCCCAGCACGCGGCTCCCCGAATACAGAACCGCGGCCTGCCCGGGGGCTGCGCCCAGGAATGGCTCCTGCAGCGAGAGGCGGCCAGACTGGAAGACGGCCGCGATGGGGGCCGCATGGTAGCGAAGGCGCGCCTCGCATTCAATGGGTTCGTCGGGATCCACAGCCGAGCCGTCGATGAAGGTCACATCACGCAGCGCGACTTCGCGCGTCTCCAGCTCCTCGCGCCGCCCGACGATGAGCCGGTTGGCGGGCGCGTCGATTTTCAGCACGTACCACGGACCCGCCTCCCGCAGGTCTCCGAATCCGCTGCGCTGTCCGACCGTGTAGACCGCAGTGCCGCGATGCGTTCCGAGCTCGCGGCCGGTGGAGTCGACGACCCCGCCGGCATGGACCGGCAGCCTCTCACTGAGATAGCGAGCCGTCTCGCCGCGCGGTACGAAACAGATCTCCATGCTCTCGGCCTTGTCTGCAACCGGGAGGCCGAACTCCCTCGCGTGCTCGCGCACCTCGCTCTTGTTCATGCCGCCAAGCGGGAAGACGATCCGGGAGAGGCGCTCGCGGTCCAGGTGATAGAGCATGTACGACTGGTCCTTGGCCGGGTCCACAGCTGTGTGCAGCTCGGGGCCGGAAGCGCCCTGGACGATGCGCGCATAGTGCCCCGTCGCGAGCTTGTCGAAGCCGAGGGCGAGCACGCGGCCGAGCATGAGGTCGAAGCGGACGAAAGCGTTGCAGCGGACGCATGGATTGGGCGTCCGGCCCTCGAGGTAGTCGCGGTGAAAGGGCTCGATCACCCGCTCGCCGAACTCCTTCTCGAGGTTCCAGCAGTAATAAGGAATGTCGAGCAGTGAGGCGACGCGCCGCGCGTCCTCGACCGCATTCAGCGAACAGCAGCCCGCGTTCTGCTTGCCGGCGTCATCGGCGCCGCGAGGCCACTGCTGCAGCGTGATGCCGACAACGTCATGACCGTGCGCCTGAAGCAAGGCAGCCGCGACGGAGGAGTCGACGCCACCAGACATCGCAACAGCGATCCTCACGATCGGTTCTCAACGATGTGCCGAGCCACGACCTCCGCATCCTCGCCGACGCCATAGAGGATGGCCGACTTGTTCTTTCTCATCCAGTGCACACCCATAAAGTAGAGCCCGGGCACCGACGTTTGCCCATCGACCTGCACGGGGAAGCCCATGGCATCGAAGATCGGGAACTTGACCCAGCTGTAATCCGGCCGGAATCCGCTCGTCCAGATCACAGTTCCGATGCCGTCGCGGACCACGTCGACATCGGTGCGCGTCGTGATCCTCATCGGCGGCGGAATTTCGTAGGCCGGCTTCGGAACGTCGGTCCTGGCGCACAGCTGATCGATCCAGCCCCTGACGTCCGCCCAGCGCGCATCGCCGAAGTCGACGCTGGCCGCGAGATCGTCGGCGAAGTGAAGTGTTGGGCCGTCTGCGCCAAGGAATCGACCCAGGAGCTCGACACCCGTGGCGTGCAGCGTGCGGAAGTTGAGGTCGTGGCCCCCGTCATGGCCCGTTGTCTGCGGGTTGCCGACAAGCCGGGCTGCCGGCGCCGGAAGCTTGTCAGGGGTGCGATCAAAAAAACCGGACTCTTTCAACCACCAGACGATGTCGCGATTGCCAACTCGGCGTGGAACCCATGGGCATCGCCCACACGCGAGGAAGACCTTTCGGCCGGCTTGGTGCAGCTCCAGCGCCAGCTGGCACCCGGTCTGACCGCTGCCCACGATCAGGACATTTCCCGGCGGCAGGGACTCCGGGTTCCGGTAGTCCTCGGACAGCACTTGGTGCAGGCCTGACGGCAGCGACTCGGCGCCGGCCGGCCGGTGCGCCTTCTGATAACCCCCCGATGCCACCACCACTGTTCGCGCACGCACCTGACCACTGCCCGTTGTCAACAGAAACCCCAGTTCTTGATCGGCCTCGACCTTCGTGACGTGAGTGCTGCCCACGACCGGAGGGTTGAACGAGGCAACCCATGACTCGAAGAACCCGACAAGCTCGGCGCGGGACATGTAGCCATCCGGTTCGTCTCCGGAGTAGGCGATGCCGGGGAGCCCAATGGCCCAATTCGGGGTGATGAGGCGGAAGGAATCCCAGCGCCGGCTCCGCCACGTCTCGGCGACCCTGCCGCTGTCGAGGACGACATGCTCGACACCGGCCTCACCCAGATACCAGCTCGTCGCGAGACCGGCCTGGCCCGCGCCTATGATCGCGACATCAACGCTGCGGTCCATGCGGCGGAATCTTAGCGCTGAGGCTAGATTGTCCTCCCCGCTTGCCGGGGAGGTGGCCCGAAGGGCCGGAGGGGGCGTGGATCAATGTCGCACCCCTCTGGCGTCAGTCATATGCCGGGGGCTAAGCTCCAGCCGGTGAAGCTCAGCGACACGCAGTCCGGTCGCATCGGGGAGTACCTGCTCTCCGTCTACGCGATGATCACGACGGAGGGCGTGCTGGTGCCCTTCCACGTCGAGGCCGACGACGACCATCGCGACATCGTCGTCTCCCCGAAAGGAACGAACGCCTACGTCTCGCTGCAGGCCAAGGCCTGCTTCCAGCTGGGGGCGTCGGGCTTTGTCCAGTCGAACGCCACCTATTTCGAGAATTCGATCCCGAAGGATCCGTCCTGGGTCTATGTGGTCGTGCTGGTCCTCGACCTGGCACCCGTCTGCTGGTGGCTCGTCCCGGCACCGGACTTCAACCGCCTGACCTCACACGCGCCGGCGCGCGGCGGTCGCAAAGTGGAGCTCCACTTCCGAGCCCACCCGGATCAGAAGGACGCATTCACGCCGTTCCGGATCCAGACCAAGGACGTCGGACCGCGCCTCATGGAGATCATTGACGCGCTCCCCACGAACACCCGACCGCTTCCTGGTGCCCGCCTACTAATCACTCGGCGATAGGTGCCGCAAGCCGAGGACCTAGCAGGTGGGCGCCTACCGCTCGTCGTCGGCGGCAAGGATGTCCAGTGCGCCCATGTTCTTTGCGACGGCGCGTCGACCGTAGCCGCGCACCATCGCCTCTAAGCGATCAACGGGTATCAAACGCACCTCGCCGTTTGGAAGCTCCTGAATCGCAATCTGTGCCCCCTCGACAAAACCAAGGCGCTCCAGGTCCGTTGGAAGGGAGATGACCTTGCTGTTCCCTACTTTCCGGAGCCGATTGATATGCACAAACCAAGTATATACACGTATATCCGCCTATTCGACCAGGTCGCCCTCGGCCGGTTCGACTTTGACCCCGCGCGATTCCAGGTACTGCACCCCGCGATCCAGCTCCTCAGCCTCACCCGTGATCTCGAGCAGGACCCAGCCCTGGTCCCGCGTGACGTCAGCCCGCCGAATGTTGGTGACGATGTCGAACTGCTTGCCCATCTGGTAGATGACAGGCTCTTTGACCATGTCGGGCCCGAATATCAGCTTGAGGCGCCGTCTGCCCATCGCCGAGAGTCTAAAGCCGAAAAGCGCCCCCGGCTACCGCCGGCACGATCGAGATCTCGTCCTTTTCGCCGACCTTGGCCTTGAGGCCTGGCCCCAGGCGCACGTCCTCGTCGTTCAGGTACACGTTGACGAACTGCCTCAGCTCGCCCTTGTCGTCCAGCAACCGATCCCGGAAGCCGGGGTAGCGGGCGTCGAGCGCATCGATCGCGGATTGGAGATCGCTCGCCTCCACCGCCACGGTGATCTGGCCGTCGGACAGCCGGCGAAGCGGGCCTGGGATTCGGAATTGCGGCATTTCTAAATGTTCACCTTCTCGCGAAACGATTTTAGAGTCGGTTCTATTTCCACTCGTTTGGCGTGCCCATCGACAGAGGCGAGCACATCGGCCGTTTTCAGGCCATGCCCGGTGACGTAGGCGACGATCACCTCGTCCCCTTTCCAGCGCCCCGCGCGCGCCAGCTTCGCCAGCACGCCGATCGTCACCCCACCCGCCGTCTCGGTGAAGATGCCCTCGGTTCGAGCGAGCAGCCGCATCGCCTCGACTATCTCCTGCTCCGTCACCGCCTCCACCACCCCACCCGTCTCCAGCACAATCCGGTTGACATACATGCCGTCCGATGGATTCCCGATCGCGAGCGAGCGCGCGATGGTGTCGGGCTTGACCGGCAGCAACCTCTCCGGGGTGTCGGAGTTGAAAGCGTTGTAAACGGGCGAGCACCCCAGCGCCTGCGCGCCGGTGAAGGCCGGCACCTTGTCTTCGCGCACGAGGCCAAAGTCCATGAGCTCCTTCACCGCCTGTCGATGCCTGACGAACTGGCAACCGCTTGCGATCGGGATGATGATTTCGTCAGGCAGCTTCCACCCGAGCTGCTCCACGGTCTCGAAGGTGACGGTCTTCGAGCCCTCCGCGTAGAAGGGCCTGATGTTGATGTTGCAAAAAGCCCAGGGCGTCGACTCCACGAGCTGGCTGCAGAGCCGGTTCACCTCGTCGTAGTTGCCGCGAACGGCGACCACGTTGGGGTCGAACACGCTGATGCTCACGACCTTGGCCGGCTCGAGGTCGACCGGGATGAAGACGAAGCACTCGAGGCCCGCGCGCGCCGAGTACGCGGCGACGGAGTTGGCGAGGTTTCCGGTCGAGGCGCACGCGATGGTCTCGAATCCATTGGCGCGGGCCCAGCTGATCGCAACGGAGACCACGCGATCCTTGAACGAGTTGGTCGGGTTCATGCTGTCGTTCTTCAAGTAGAGGTTGCGCAGCCCCAGCTCGGCACCCAGCCGGTCCGCCTTGACCAGCGGCGTGAAGCCCTCGCCGAGGCTCACGATCGGAGTCGAGTCTTCGATCGGGAGCAGGTCGCGATAGCGCCACATGGACGGCGGGCCGTCCTCGATCCGCTTTCGTGTCACGACTTTCTTGAGCGCCGCGTAGTCGAACACGACGTCGAGCGGCCCGAAGCACATCTCGCAGACATGGGTGGCCTGGAGCTCGTACTCGGCCCCGCATTCGCGACAACGCAACCCAAGCAGCTTGGCCATCGTTTCGTCAGTTTAGATGGCGCGCTGAACGTGGCCGGTGATCAGCCGCGCCGGATCTCCAGCCACCACTCCAGCTCCTCGCCCGGCTCGAGCAGCGGAGGCGGCGCGGCCGGGTCGGGGTGATCGTTGCCGCCGGTGGCCGGCTCGATTGCGATCTG
>JAYUFT010000134.1:0-1759 GCA_043738605.1 Candidatus Dormiibacterota bacterium
GTCTTGAATCCCAGCTCGCGCTCGATCTTCCTCGCGCTGTAGATCGCGGGCATCGAGAGCTTGGAGAGGGCCGCCGAGTCGAAGGGCAGCCGCCGGTGCGCAATGCGCTCGCCAATGTCCCCCATCAGCGCCGTCGAGGCCAACACCGCTCGTGGCACGTGCCATCCGGGGGCCTGGCGCCCGAGCGCCTGGAGAACGATCTCGTAGATCTCGCGGGACGAGTAAGGGCGCGGTTCGGAAACGATGTAAACCTTTCCCGCCGCTTCGGGTCTTTGCGCGACGAGGATGGCGGCGTCGGCAGCATCCTCGACATGGAGGAGGCTGCGCTTCCCGGGGTACTGAGGCAGCGGTGGAAACACTCCCCTGTCGATCGCGGCAATCATGCGCGGCAGGTGACCCTTGTGCCCCGGGCCGTACACCATCGGCAGCCGCAGGCACACAGTCCTCATCCCCGATTTACCGTTCATGTCCAGGACCAGCTCCTCGGCGCGGAGCTTCGCGCGACCGTACGGCGTTGCCGGCGCGGGTCGCGTTCTCTCATCCAGCTCCGTCGCCAGGCCCTCAGGCATGACAGCGACGGTGCTGAAGAAAACGAAGACTTTCACCCCTGCCTCCGCGGCCGCCTGGAGCAGATAGGTTGTGCCATCGACTGTCACGCGGATGTGCTCGGCTTCCGCATCTCCCCCCTCGTCCATCCTGTGCACTCGCCCGGCCAGGTGGAACACGGCTTGCGGCTTGATGTCGTTGAGCCCCACGATCGGATCCTTGCCGATGTCGTTGGCGATCGTCTTCGGGCCTGTGCCCTTGCGGGAAAGGCGGTAAACATCGGACCCCATGGCCTCGAGCCGCCTGGACAGTACCCCGCCAATGAAGCCATCGGCACCGGTCACCAGGGTGCGGGCGAGCACCGGCGGCACCGATTTCGCACCTCGACTCTTCACGACTGGCATTATTCCCGCTTCGGAGCGCCACTCGTGGCTGCCACCGGTGGGAAGCACGACCATCTGTGCCCGAACGGCCGTATGGATTTCGGGGGGCACGGCCGTTTGTGCCCGAATGGCTGCATTTAAGACGAACTGGTGGGCGACGTTGGGGTCGAACCAACGACCTCTCGCGTGTGAGGCGAGCGCTCTTCCACTGAGCTAGTCGCCCTCGGGGGGACCATTTTACCTTCGCGGCTTACGATCTCTCTGGTATGGCTGCCTCCGACCCTGCGCCTCTGTACGAGCAGCATTGCGTCGCTTGCAAGCCCGGCAGCACTCACTTGAGCCGCGAGGAGATCGAGGATCTGCTGCGCCAGGTCGAGGGGTGGACGGTTGAGGAAGCCGAGGCCCATCTCCGCCTGGCGAAGGTCGTCAAGTTCAAGGGCTTCATGCCGGGAGTCGAGCTGGTGAACCGGATCGCGCCCGTCGCCGAGGCCGAGAAGCACCACCCCGACCTGCTCGTCACCTACGGAGCGGTCACCATCTGGCTCTGGACTCACGCCGCGGGGGGAATCACCCAGAACGATTTCATCCTGGCGGCGAAGATCGACCGGTTGTAGCGCGGATTGTTGCCGAATGCGTGATAGCTTCTTCAGGCTCATGGGATTCATCCTTTGCCTCCTTCTGCACCGTCGTGAGCGCGAGATCCTGGTCCAGGGGATCCTCCCCTGGGATATCGATGCAGTGGTCTTCTGCTGGCGCTGCGATCGCATGCGCGGCCGTGCCGTCAAGGTCTTACAGCTGAACCACAGCCACCCGCACGCCTAACCCGGCTG
>JAYUFT010000135.1:0-1755 GCA_043738605.1 Candidatus Dormiibacterota bacterium
CTGTTGGAGCTGTATGTCAACAAGCAGGTCAGCGACTACGTCCTCGCCAACTCCGGCCACGAGACGAAGTTCCTGCCGGGTGAGCGCAGGCAGGTGACGATGTTGAACTCCGACATCGCCGGCTTCTCAGCACTGTTCCAGTCGATGGAGGCTGAGGAGCTCGTGCGCTTCTTGAACGACTACTTCGCACGGATGATCGACGCTGTCCTCGAGAACGGCGGCAACATCGACAAGTTCCAGGGGGACGGCATGTTGGTCGTGTTCGGGGCCCCGAACACACAGGTCGATCATGCCCAGCGTGCTCTCGCGGCGGCGCGGGCGATGCTCAGGGAGATCGACATCCTCAACCAGGAGCTCACAGACCTGGGTAAGCCACAGATTGCCGTGGGGATCGGGCTCGACACAGGCGAAGTCGTGGCCGGCACCGTGGGGTCGGAAAAGCGCATGGAGTTCACCGTGATCGGGATGCCTGTCAACAACAGCTCTTACCTGTCAAAGGTGCGGCCGGGCAAAGTGCTCATGTCGGAGACGACACGCAACTCGCTGCCGATCGACATCGAGGTGATCGACTACGAGCCGCTGGTGCTCAAGGGCATGACCGAGAAGCAGCCGATCTACCAGCTCACTTCTGGCCAGTAGTAACCCAGAGGGAGCGGCCTAGCTAGCCTACGCAGCTCCAGCGGCCCGGGCCGTACGTCTTGTAGAGCCACGCCGCGGCTTGCGCGTTGGCGACCGGGTCTAAGCGCGACTTGCTCGCCCACGGTGTGCCCGACCACGTGCCCGCCATGAACTGGAAGAGGCCGGTCGCGCCGCTGTCGGTGTTGACCGAGTTCGGGTGATAACGGGATTCGCAGTAGGCCACGTTGATCGCCCACTGGACCGCGCGTGCCCCGAGCGGGCTGAAGGCGTCGTTGATGATCTTGGCGATGTAGGGCGGCGGTGGCGCGTGGTTGGAGAGGTTCGCGATGCGGTCGGCCTCGGCCTTGGCCGCAGCCTGCACCTTGAGCTGCGCCTGGTACTTCGCCATGCCTCGCTGAAGCTCCTGGGTCCACGCCTTGACCTGGGCATCCTGGGCGGCCTCGGTCCGCTGGTCGCGCACCTGGCTGACGATCGAGTGGCGATCGTAGGAGCTGACCTGGGTCACAGCGAGAGCTGCCGGCGGCATGGGCGCGGCGTCCACGCGCGGCAGGATCACGCCGGTGAGGACGACGGTCCAGACGAGGACTGCGCGAAACAGTGGACCCAAACCCCTTGCGCTCCCCTAGCTTGAAGTCGCCCTATCCCTGGGGCGCTGTTCAGGCCTGAGCTCGAAGCGGGGACGCAGTGCGGGGACCGCTCAGGAACCGAAGAATCGACACCTTAACAGACGGGCGGCCACTTTGTGTAGCCGTCCAAAGGGTCTAACGGAGGGCTCGCAGAAGGCTTGCGAGGCAGCCAAAAAGGGCACGAACGGCCGAATCCCTGGCACGGCGCGGCGCCAAAAGGGCACAAACGGCCGGATCCTCGGCACGGCCGGGCCTCTCGACCGTGGAAACTACGTACACGTGAAAGTTGTGTTGCCCGAGCGCTTGAGGCCCGTGCTTTCCAGACTTCCCTCCGACCCCGAGATCGCCTGGTATACCGATACGGACTCCTGCCTCGCGGCGATGCCGGGCGCCGAGATCGTGTGGGTCCACTTCGGGCTCACCGACATCGACCGGGTCTTCAAGGCGGGCACCGACCTCAAGTGGGTGACGTCCGCCGCCACCGGCGTGG
>JAYUFT010000136.1:0-1738 GCA_043738605.1 Candidatus Dormiibacterota bacterium
GCCCGCTGCGGCCCAGCCGACGGTCGGAGTCGGGATCCGATCGCCGATCTTCAGAGACTTGTTGAACTGCTCGCCGGGCATGGCGAGCGCCGCCACCCATCCCGAGGAGGCGGCACCAGCCGCGTTGGAGAGGTTGCCGGTCGCGACGGTCGGGCCCTGGGTCGGAGTGCTGAGGACTGATGTGTCGATGACGCCGGGCACCGAAAGTGGTGCTTGAATCGCAGGCAGCTGTGGCGCGCCGGCGGCTGTCGGAATGGCGAAGGCTGCACCCAACGTCACTGGTGTGACCAGGGCAGCCAGCACCCGAAGAAACTTGTTCATGTTTTCTTTCCTCCTGTAATGGACCGTGGATGCGGGCATCATCGGGAGCCTCCCGGCGGCAGGCAAGGTTTTGTGAACCGGTGATTCACAACCGGGATCAGTCGCCTGGGCGAAGGCCGAGACGTTCCAGCGCTCTGACCTTGAACATCAGCTCGTCGACGGTCTTGTTGGCGACGCGCGCCGCGGCGATCAGCACGGCGGCCGGCACGCGCGCCTCACCCCGCTCCCATGCATAGACGGCCCGGCTGCTCAGGGAGTACCAACCCAGCTCGTGGCGCAGCTGAATGGCGAACACTTTCATCGGCGGCCTCAGGCGCCTGGCAATTTCGATCGCCGACGCTATCTCGCGATCGAGCAACTGGGTCGAGAGCTCGAGCGGAGGCTTGGCCGGCCGGTTCGACAGTGGCATGCGATCCACGAAGACATTGGGCGTCGAAAATCCGCTCGAAGCCTCAGCGCAGCCTCACCGTTTCCTCAACTTTCCCTGAGGTAGACCCAACCGTATTGACAGCGGGACCGACAATAGAGTCTGTGCCCACCCTGCAGTCCGACGACGCCTTTGCCGAGGTCAAGGCCAAGGTCGACCTGGTCAAGGTCGTTCAGGAGCACCTGCGCCTCACGAAGCGCAACAAGGAGCTCTGGGGCTTGTGCCCCTTCCACCAGGAGGACAGCCCCAGCTTCAAGGTCAACCCGCAGATGCAGACGTGGTACTGCTTCGGCTGCCAGCGCAACGGCGACGTCTTCACCTTCGTCGAGCTGATCGAGAAGACCGACAAGCGCGGCGCCCTCCAGATGCTGGCGGAGCGGGCCGGGGTAGAGCTGAAGAAGCTAAGCCCGGAGCAGAAGGAGCGCACCGACTCACGCCGCCGCCTGCTCGCGATGCTCAAGCTCGCCGCCCAGTACTACGAGTACGTCCTGTGGTCGACGCCGGCGGGCGAGGTCGGCAGGCGCCTGCTGGCGAACCGCGATGTGGGGGAGGAGACGGCGCGGCGCTTCCAGCTGGGCTATGCCCCCGCGGGCCTGGGGTTCGCCGAGTACCTGCGCTCCAAGAAGCGGTCCCTCGCGGATGCGCAGGAGGCTGGCCTGATGCGGCGCGATGGCACCGACTTCTTCGCCCAGCGCCTCGTCATCCCAATTCGCGACGAGCGCGGCCAGCCGCTGGCTTTCACCGCCAGGACCGTCCGCGCGGACGAGCCGCGCAAGTACATCAACTCGCCCGAAACGCCCGCATATATAAAAGGAAGGGTCGTCTTCGGGCTCGACCTGGCCCGGGATGAGATTGCTGCCAAGGGCCACGCCGTCCTGATGGAAGGCCAGTTCGACGTCATCACCGCACACCACTTCGGCGTGAAGAACGCGGTCGCAAGCTCCGGCACGGCGCTCACCAACGACCAGATCCGCCTGCTCAAGCGATTCA
>JAYUFT010000137.1:0-1738 GCA_043738605.1 Candidatus Dormiibacterota bacterium
GCCCCTGGGAACATCTTCAGCGCTTTGGACATGCTCCGAAGCACGACCACGTCTTCGGGCTCGCCGATCTGGTCCAGCAGCGAGGCTGCCACGAACCGACCCCGTGCGTCTTCGGCCGCTAGTTCAGCGCGCAGGGGCTCTCGCCACCGTACAGGCCGCCGGATCGCCTCCGATCGGATGGCGTCGATGGACCCGGCGTCGAGCGACCCGAGGTGGCCGACAAGCGCTTCAGCGACGAAGGACAGACATGATGCGTTCTCCCCCGCCACGACACCGATGGCCTTGTCGAGCGCATGACCACCGTCGGTATCACCCTGCAGGAGCCGCGCGCATCCCACGTACAGCAGGGCGCCCTGACGCCCGGCAAGGTGGAGCGCAGCGGCCACGTGGCGTCCGGCATCTGGGGCACCAATCGCCACGGCCAGTCGCGCCTTTGTGAGACGAAGGTGGGCAAGAAAGCCGGCCATCAGATGCGGCCGACCTTCGGTGATTCGTTCGATCTTCTCGCGGGCGCCAACAAAGTCACCCTGACGAAGCGAGACCTCGGCCATCGTCAGGTACCACTGATCAGCTGCAACTTCGGACAGTCGGGTGACGGCACCAACTCGATCGAGGAGCTCTTCAGCGCACCGCCGGTCTCCCAGAGCGCTGTGGATTCCCGCGATTTCAGTCAGGACCTCGCCGTGCATGGCCGAGAAGTTTCCGAAGGCGACCGCACTGAACTCCGTCTCAGCCTCATCCCACCTGTTCTGCATCGCGAGCGCACGACCCCGTAGGGTGCGGGCACCCTCGAGCTCGTGGCTTGCAGAAGAGTCGGCGAGTGCCTCGATCGCCCGGGTCGAGGCATCCAGCGCGCCCGCCGCGTTGCCACGCGGCAGCTCGACGTCCGCCAAGTTCAGCCAGCTGATTCCCGCATAGTGGCGCATCCCCTGCCGCTCTTGCTCTTCCGCCATGTCACGAAGACGGATACTGGTCGCCTCAAGGTCGCCGTCGAGCGATCCGTCGAGCACGGCGACCGCCCCATCGGCGATTGCCCGAAGGATGGGTGACGACGTTCTTGATGCGAGCGTCTCGGCGACGTCTCTTGCAGTCTCAAGCTGTCCGGTGGCGTGCAGTACCGCCACAAGGTTGAGAAGGGCGTGATCTATCAGCACGGGATCGTCCGTTCGCATGGCGGTGTCAACGGCACACTCGGCGTGGGCCAGCGCACTGGCGAGGCGACCGCGATGAAGCTCCATGCGTGAGAGGAAGAGCTCGAAGGCGGCGTTGTCCGAGGTGGAGGTCTGCTCGACATACGATTCGGCCAGGGCAAACTCGCCACTGCCCATGATCTCCGGGATGGCTGCCCGGACGACGGATTCCAGGTCCACGAAGTCCTGGGCGGCGGCGCAGTGGTAGGAGGCCAACCGCCAGTCCGAACCACTCGCATGACGGACGACCGCCCGGTGCAGTTCGCGGACGCCCGGATCGCCGGACGACCGCCGCAGCCTGGCCCCGAGGAATTCACGGACCAATGGGTGGTAGCTCCTGGAACGACGGACGCCTCGACCTCGCCCCGACAACAGACCGAGCCGCTCGACTGCGGCGATGAGCTCTTGCGCCTCGGCGGCGGGAACCCCTGAAACGACCCCCGCGAGCGTCGGATCGACCGTCTGCAGGATCGAGGTCCGCATGAGGAATTGCTGGGTGGCCTCATCCAGCTCGCCGACGACCTCCTCCGCGAGGTAGTCGTACAGCT
>JAYUFT010000138.1:0-1737 GCA_043738605.1 Candidatus Dormiibacterota bacterium
GTGGCCACCAGCTGCTGCTCGGCGATCCACATCTCGAAGAATCGATCCGGATACGCCTTCGCGAACTCGTCGGCGTGGGTGGAGTTGGAGACCTCTCCATCCATGGCGACGACATCGGGCAGAACGCCCAGGGCGACCAGGGCATCGCCGTACGCCTTGCGCGTCGCCACCTTGTCCTCTTTCGTGTATGTGGGTAGCGTGACGATGATCTCGGGCCGCTTGGCTGTGCGCGGGCTGGCCTCGGGCTTGGCGGTCTTGACCTTGAGATTGCGCACCCCTCCGAGCTCCTTGATCGCGCGCTCGGCCATGTCGGGCGGGAGGGCCTTGCCGTGCCAGCCATCCTTGTTCTCGATCTCGGAGAAGCCCTTGCCCTTGATCGTCTTCGCGATGATCACGGTGGGCTTCCCGGTCGACGACAGGGCGGTTCCATAGGCCCTGTCGATGGCGGCCACATCGTGGCCGTCGATGACGATCGGAAAGCAGCCGAACGCCTCCACCCGGCGGCGGTACGTGTCGAGGTTCCAGCCGTACTCGGTCTCGCCGCGCTGCCCGAGCCGGTTGATGTCCAGGATTGCGGTCATGTTGGACAGCTGGTAGTGGCCTGCTTTGTCGAAGGCTTCCCAGATCGAGCCCTCGGCCAGCTCGGAGTCTCCGCAGAGCGTCCAGACGTGAAAAGGCAGCTTGTCCAGGTTCTTGCCGGCGAGGGCGACACCGACCGAGACCGGCAGCCCCTGCCCCAAGGAGCCCGTGGCCACGTCCACCCACGGGATTTGCGGCGTCGGGTGGCCTTGCATCCGGGAGCCGAACTTCCGAAAAGTCATCATCTCGGCGTCTGAGATCGCTCCGACGGCCTTGAACATCGCGTAGCACAGGGGCGAGGCGTGGCCCTTGGAAAAGATCATGTGGTCGTTGTTGGGGTCCTTCGGCTTGGCCCAGTCGTACTGCAGGTACCTGGCGATCAGGACCGCGATAAGGTCGGCGGCGGACATCGAGGAGGTCGGATGGCCAGAGCCCGCCGCGGTGCTGCACCGGATCGAATCGACCCGCAGCTGCTGCCCGAGCCGCCGCGTGAACTCGAGATCGGTGGTAGCAAGCGTCTCGGTGGTGACCGTCATGTGCACTCCCTACCCCACATCTTGTTGTTGGGGACCCCATGGGGCGCACGGCGCGCCAACGGGCTAAGTCTATCGGTTGGCCGAGGATCGTCCTCCCCGCTCGCCGGGGAGGTGGCCCGAAGGGCCGGAGGGGGCGCCCAAACTCGCACAGCCGCCGCGCTAGTTCACGTCTGAGCTGCCAGCTCCTCAACCTGCGTCACCATCCCGTCCAGGATCCTCAGGCCCGCGTCCCAGAAGTTCGGGTCCGTGATGTCCATCCCCAGGCGCTTGACCAGCTCGTCCGGCGGCGTCGACCCGCCCGCCGCCAGGAACTCCAGGTAGTCGTCCACGAAGGCCGGCCCCGACTCCAGGAAACGCTGGTACACGGCGAGCGCGAGCAGGTTCCCGAAGGCGTACGCATAGACGTATCCCGGCGTATGCAGGAAGTGCTCGACGTAGCTCCACCAGCCCTTGTGATCGTCCGTGAGGATGAGCGCGTCCCCGAACATCGGCTGCAGCTTCGATTGGTAGATCTCCCCGAGCTGCTCAACGGAGAGCTCGCCCTCGGTCCGCCGGGCGGTGTGGCAGGCATCCTCGAAGCGGTTGAATGCGACCTGCCGGAAAACCGTGGCGAATCCGTCCT
>JAYUFT010000139.1:0-1730 GCA_043738605.1 Candidatus Dormiibacterota bacterium
TCGCGCCGGTGCGGATCGACCGGGCTCGGCACCGCGACGCCGATTCCGATCAGCCTCCTCCTGCTGCCCTCCCACCTCGCGAGGCACGACCCGGTCAATTCGAGCATCGCGCGGAGCGCCGCGTCCGGGTCGGTGCGCACCGGAACGCTCTCTTCCGCGAACGCCCTCACTTCGCCGTGAAGGTTGGTCAGCGCGACGGCGACGTGGGAGGCGCCCAGATCGACGCCGACGATGGCGTAGCGGTCGTATTGGAACTGCAGCTCGATGGGCCGCCGTCCCCCGCGCGACGGCCCCGCGCCCACCTCGGCGACGAGACCGCTGGCGAGCAGGTCGGTCACTGCCGCCGAGATGGTCGAGCGCGACAGTCCGGTGCGCCGCGCGATCTCCGCGCGCGAGATTCGCTCCTCTTCCCAGATCAGTCGCAGCGCCTCGATGGTTGTCGGGCGCTCCACGGCCAGCGCGGCCGCGCGCCCGGCCGCCGCCCGAGCGCCCGCGCGGTCCGCTCTGCTCGTCAAGGTAGTCGTAGCAGACATGAATCGTCGCGTCCCCGCTGCGCGGTCTACTTCCAGAAATAGACGTTGTCGATGAAGAACGTGCCGTGTTCTGCGGCGTTGTTGGGGAGGATGTCCACCCAGACGAGCTCGCTGATCGTGCCATCCGGGTCCACCGATTTCAGGCAGGCGAGCGAGGCGTCGAGGGAGACCCACTTGTTCTGCTTGATCGTCGAGCCGTTGTAGTCGAGCTCGCATTCCGTCGAGGCGGACCCGGCCTTTCCAAACTTGACGCCGAAGACCGTGCCGTTTGGCGTCCAGACGTCGACGTGCACGTGGGTCATCATCTGCGTGGTGTTGGCAATCGCAGTGAAGTCGACGCCGACGTAATTGAGCATCCCGTACTGCTTCACGATGTGGGTGGTGCCCGGGACGGTGTAGTCGGTCTCGGTGACCTCGCTGGGGCCGAAGGTTCTCCACAGCGTGCCGGATCGGTCTGGGTAAGTGCCACCGCTGTTGTAAAGAGAGATCACTCTCGACGCAGGGTGCACCGCAGTGTCTGGAGTCGGCGCCGCAACGTTGGGGGGTTGCTCGACCTTTACGTTGATGGTCAGCGTGTCGTGCGACATCACCGCGCCCAGCGATGCGCTGATGGTGGCGGTTCCCAGGTCGAGCGGGTTTCCGGCCGGGTCGAACCCGCCGCCGACAGCGGTCGCAAAGCCGGATGCGTCCACCTCGACTACGTCGGGATTGGAGGACTGGAAGGTGAGATAGGCGGGCGTCACGGAAACAGTGACGTCGTTGGTCGTCCCTGCAACCGTGACCGGAAAGTTGATCAGGTCGTAGGAAGCCTGCGTGTTCGCGTCGCTGCCGGTGTTGATGCTGAACGGCGGGTCGCCCGTATTGTGCATCAGTGCGCCGGTCTGGAAGTGCGGCACTGCCGCCCCCAGCACACTTGCGTCGAGCAGCTCGTACTGCGCGTCGTCGATCCAGATGTTGTAGCCGGCGCCCGTCGCGGACACAGCCGAGAAGAACATCAGGCCAGACTCGAACGACATCTTCGCCGGCAGCGGCATGGGCACGATGAACTTCTGCCAGTCGGCCCCGACAGGCACGTTGCTCAGCTGCACCGGATACTTCGAGTTGCCGGTGTTGTCGTTGCCGAGGCCCAGGGCTGCGAACGACGCCGTGGGGTAGTCGGCCCTGGCCCAGAAGGTCAGCGCGTTGTACCCGGACAGG
>JAYUFT010000140.1:0-1726 GCA_043738605.1 Candidatus Dormiibacterota bacterium
TGCGCGACGGCGACCCCACGCGATACGGCGGCAAGGGCGTGCAGAAAGCAGTTTGGAACGTCGAGAACGAGATCGCCGAGAAAGTCATCGGTATGGACATCTCCGACCAGGCTGCCCTCGACGCCGCGCTGATCACCCTCGACGGCAGCCGGGACAAATCGCGCCTCGGCGCCAACGCGATCCTCGGAGTTTCCCTGGCCGCCGCACGCGCGGCTGCCGAAGCCATGGAGACTCCTCTTTACAGATACCTTGGAGGCGCCCAGGCTCACCTGCTGCCCCTGCCGATGGCCAACATTCTCAACGGCGGCGCGCACGCCGACACCTCCGTCGACCTGCAGGAGTTCATGGTCTGTCCGGTTGGCGCGCCGTCCTTCACGGAGGCGATCCGAGCGGTTTCCGAGGTGTATCACGCACTCAAGGGCGTGCTGAAAAAGCAGAAGTTCGCAACGGGCGTCGGAGACGAAGGCGGTTTCGCGCCGAACCTGTCGTCGAACGAAGAGGCCCTCAAGCTGATCGTCGATGCCATCGTGGCGGCCGGCTACCGACCGGGTGACGATGTTGCACTCGCCCTGGATCCGGCAGCGAGTGAATTCTTCAAGAACGGGAGCTACGTGCTGGCGCGGGAGGGCAAGACCCTCTCCGCTGCACAGATGGTGGATCTGTACGAAGGCTGGATCAATCGCTACCCCATTGTCAGCATCGAAGACGGCATGGCGGAGGACGACTGGGCAGGCTGGAAGCTCCTGACCGAACGCCTTGGGGATCGCGTCCAGCTCGTCGGTGACGACCTGTTCGTGACCAATGTCGAACGCCTGACCGAAGGCATCGACAAAGGCGTGGCCAACTCGATCCTGATCAAGGTGAACCAGATCGGCACCCTCAGCGAAACGCTCCAGGCGATCGAGGTAGCACGCACCGCTCGTTACTCGGCCGTCATCTCCCACCGGTCCGGCGAGACCGAGGACACGACTATCGCCGACCTGGCGGTGGCAACAGGTGTCGGGATGATCAAGACCGGCGCGCCCGCGCGGGCTGAGCGCGTGGCCAAATACAACCGCTTGCTCGCCATCGAACGCGAGCTGGCCGGCGGCGCGTTTTACGCGCAGGCCTCGAGCCTGCCGTGAAGCAGGCGTCGCGGGCGGTGCACGCCGGCCGCGGAGTGAAGGCCGGAACGAGCGGGGTCCCGCTCGCGCCTGACTTGAGTCCGGCCGCGGTCCATGTCTACACCGAGCTCGACGACTACGACGCAGTCGCCAAGGGCGAGCGACCCGGGCACTACTACGGACGCAACTCCAACAGCAACCGGACGATGCTCGAGGAGGCCGTTGCCGATCTGGAGGGCGCCGAGGCCGGGGTGGCGACGGGGTCAGGGATGGCCGCCCTGCACCTCGCGATCCTGACGCTGGCGCCTAAGCCGGTGACGATCCTTGCCGGCCGCGAGCTGTACGGTGGCACGCTCGCGCTGCTGCGCCAGGACCTGGAGCCTGCGGGCTACGAGGCCAATCTCGTCGATATGAGCAATCTCGAGGTGGTCGAGCGAGCCATGGATGGAGCCGGGCTGGTCCTCGTCGAGACGATCACTAATCCCCTGTGCACGGTTCCGGACCTCGAGGCCATAGTCGCGATGGCGAAGGCGCGAGACGTGCCGGTGCTGGTCGACAACACGTTTGCCAGCCCCGTCTTCTGCCGGCCGCTCGAGCTCGGCGCCACCGTCGTGATGCACAGC
>JAYUFT010000141.1:0-1711 GCA_043738605.1 Candidatus Dormiibacterota bacterium
AGCCAGCTGTCCACGGTGCCCACTGCGGCCTCGGCGGCGCCATCGACATTCTTCATCACCCACGCGAGCTTGGTCGCGGTGAAGTAGGGATCGAGGAGCAGCCCTGTGACCTCGCGCACGCGCTTTTCGTGCCCGGCCGCGCGCAGTCGCGCACATTCGTCGGCGGTTCTCCGGTCCTGCCACACGATCGCGTGGGTCAGCGGCTTCAACGTCTTCCTGTCCCAGGCCACCAACGTTTCTCGCTGGTTGGTGATGCCGATGGCCCGGACATCGGCCGGCTGGGCGCCGGCGGCATCGAGCGCGCCGCGCGCGCTCACCTGGACCGCGGACCAGATCTCCTCAGCGTCGTGCTCCACCCATCCGGGCCGCGGGTAGTGCTGAGTGATCTCCGAATAACCCTTACCGCGAACCTGGCCGTCCGTGCCGACGGCCACAGCCGTGGCCCCTGTGGTGCCTTCGTCGAGGCTCAGGACGACCGTGCGGTGACTCGTGAGCGGTGCTACTGAACCGGTTTCCAGACTCGGTTCAGACTGCCTGTCGAGTAACCCTCGAGATCGACCGACACGAACTTGTAGCCGGCTGCCCGAAGCAGCTCGACCACGCGATCGCGCTCATTGACGAGGCGGGCGATCTCGGACGGCTCGACCTCGATCCTCGCCACGTCGCCGTGGTGGCGGACCCGCACCTGTCTGAAGCCGATCGCCTTCAAAGCTTGCTCGGCGGTCTCGATCTGGCGCAGCGCGGCCACGGTCACCGGGGTGCCGTGCGGGATGCGCGATGACAGGCAGGCGAAGGATGGCTTGTTCCAGTTGGGCAGCCCGAGCTTGCGCGCGGCGGCCCTGATGTCCGATTTGCCCATCCCCGCTTCCAGCAGCGGAAAGCGCACTCCGCGACGCACGGCCGAGCCGTGGCCAGGTCGATGGTCGCCTGCGTCGTCAGCAGTCGCGCCGTACGCGAGGTGCGCCAGCCCGAGGTCGTGCTGAATGGGCTCCAGCGTGTCGAAAAGCTCCTCCTTACAGTGGAAGCAGCGATCCGGGTTGTTGCGCGTGTAGGCCTCGAGCTCGACCTCGCTCGTGGTGACCTCGACCAGGCGAGCGCCCAAAGCTTGAGCGAGCGCGCGGGCCTCCTCCTGCTCGGACTCCGGGTAAGCGGGCGAGCTCGCCAGCACCGCGACAGCGCCATCGCCCAGCTCGTCGAGAGCCAGCTTCAGCAGCAACGAGGAGTCGACACCGCCCGAATAAGCGACGAGCACCGATCCCAGGTCGCGCACGATCCCGCGCGCTTGGTCGAGGCGGGTGGTGTCGAGGCGGTCGAGCTGGATCATCTTCCCGAAGGGAGAGGTTAGCTGGCCTGGGCTTGCGAGGGCTCCATGGCCGGGGTCCCACACCAGGCCTCGTAATCGATCAGCCCCGTCACCGTCGGGTGCTCGCCGCAGAGCGGGCAGGCCTTGTTGTGGGGCAGCTTCAGCTCACGGAACGTCATGTCCTCGCCCTCGAAGAGCAGGTAGCGTCCGATCATCGACCTGCCGATGTTCAACAGGTACTTGATCGTCTCGAACGCCATCATGCTGCCGATGATGCCGGGCAGCACTCCGAACACGCCGGCCTCGGCGCAGCTCTGCACTTCGCCCGGCGGAGGGGGTTCGGGGAAAAGACAGCGGTAACAGCCGGTGCCCTTGGCGGAATCGAACAGCGCGAGGCGCCCTTCGAAC
>JAYUFT010000142.1:0-1703 GCA_043738605.1 Candidatus Dormiibacterota bacterium
CCGAGGACAACGCGCTATAGGCGCGATGGCGGTATAGTGATATGGATGCTATCAATTATTCGGAGGTGCAGCAGCACATGACAAACATTCTCTGGACGGTTGTGATCGTAATCGCAGTCCTCCTCCTCCTCGCCATCGTCGTCCGCGCCGTAATGAGTCGGCGTTCCCGGCCGACCTTCGAGACCAGGGAGTTGCCGGCCAGCTACCTCAGCGCCTACCAGTCCCGGATGACGGAGCTGCAGGCGATGTTCGTCGACCATCCCCGCGAGGCGGTCGCCTCCGCCAAGCAGCTGGTCGACGACATGACGATGCGGATGGGCTACCCGACCCGCCTCACCGACAAGGAGCGCATGGACGACCTGGCGTCGGTGGACCGCCGTCACGCCGACCGTTACCGGACCGGGCTCGGGCTCAAGGCCGACTCCACGACCGAGGAGATGCGGCGGACCCTGCAGTCGTACCTGGACCTGGCCCGCGACCTGCTCGACCGGGGCACCTCGGCGCCCGCCGTGGACGCGGAGAGCCGCCCCGAGATCGCCGGCTAGCTGTAGTCCCCCAGGAGGTTGGTGACAAAGAGAGAGCCCTGAGCGGCTAGGTTGCGGGTGCTCAAGCCTGCGACCACCGGAGGGCTCTCCCAATGCATTGTCACCCGAACGCTCCCCTAACCCCCAAGGGCCGGCTCAAGGTGTTCCGCGCTGTGGATGCCGGGCTGACAGTCAGCGCGGCGTGCCAAGCGTTCGGTGTCAGCCGACGTTGGTACTACCGTTGGCGGCCACGCTGGCAAGCGGCAGGCGAGCTTGGCGTCCTGGAGCTGAGTTCGCGACCACACAGCTCACCGCATCAACTCTCAGAGCAGCGGGCGCTCGAGGTGGCCGCGCTGCGAACCAGCCGCGGCTGGGGTCCGGATCGAATCGCCGCATGGCTCGGCCTACCGGCCTCGACCGTACACCGGGCAATTCGGCGCTTGGGTTTGATTCGAACCAAGACGCGCCCAGTGCCCTCGGTCCGGTATGAGTACTACTGGCCGGGTGGCCTCCTCCACCTTGATGTCAAGAAGCTTGGCCGCATCGGCACCGTCCCCGGCCACCGCGTCACTGGCGATAAGCGCAGCCAGGATCGCCAGGCGACCAAAGGCCACGGTTGGGAGTTCCTCCACCTGGCCATCGACGATGCTACCCGCATGGTCTACTGCGAACTCCTGCCGGACGAGCGTTCAGTGACCACTGGCCTCTTCCTGATACGGGCTCTGCGCTGGTTTCGGGAGCAGGGGGTTCGCGTCCATCGACTGCTCACTGACAACGGCAGCGCCTACCGCTCGCGGAGGCTTCGGCGCACCTGCCGACGCCTCGGCCTGGTCCACCTCTTCACTCGTCCCTACCATCCCCAGACCAACGGCAAGGCCGAGCGCTGGATCCGAACCGCTCTTTGCGAGTGCCTCTACATCGAGATCTTCAGTTCAACCGCTCAACGAGCACTTGCGCTCGATGCCTTCGTCAGCTACTACAACGAGCAGAGACCGCACCTCGGCATTCATGGGCTGACTCCTCGCCGCCTCCTCAAGCTCAGACTTGCGGCGTGAGTGTCACCAATGTCGTGGGGGAACAGAGCTAGCCGAAGCGCGCGCTGCTAGAGATCGAGCGCCTTTCGGATGGTGGCGAGGTGACCGGCGACGTGCCTGTAGCCGAGCCGCGCGTAGCCCTCGA
>JAYUFT010000143.1:0-5475 GCA_043738605.1 Candidatus Dormiibacterota bacterium
AACACGAGGAGGAGCTGCGTTGGGTCGGCCGCCGCATTCAGACGGGCTCGGCCGAGCTCGAAGTCGTCAAGCGCTGCGAACGTTGCGTGATCATCACCCTGGACCCCGACAGCACCGAAGCGACTCCGGCACTGCTTCGGGTTTTGACCCAGACCTCAGACACCTGCATGGGCGTCTACTGTCGTGTCGTCCGTCCGGGCCAGGTATCCGTGGGCGATCGCTGTGGGCCGGTGTAGCGTAGCCTCTCAAACAACGCGTTCCGGGTTACGAGGAGGAAGACATGACGGTCAAGGCTTTCACGGCGGAGTGGGCTGACGCTTTCAAGGACGAGGTCAACAAATCCGCTGCGTACAAGGCTGCCGGCAAGGGCTGGAAATGGACAGTGGGCCTCGTCGTGGAAGCTGAGCCTGACAAGCATTTTGCCGAGGCGACAGGAATCGTCATGGATCTGTTCGACGGCGAGGCGCGCGACATCAAGGTCGGTCCGGCAACCGAAGCGCAGAAATGCGATTTCGTGATCACGGCGCCTTACTCGCGTTGGAAGCAGGTGGCCACCAAAGAGCTCGACGCCACGAGAGGGATGCTCCAGGGCAAGCTCAAGTTGAAGGGCGATCTCCCCACGATCGTTCGCTACACGAAAGCGTCGCAGGAGATGACCGAGTGCACGACTCGGATCCCGGTCGAATGGCCCGACGAAACGACGACGTGAAATCGGAGCCCAAGAAGGAGGGGCTCGTCGATTACGCCGATGACGAGCCCAGCGCCTTCGCCTCGATGCTGGGTGGTTTGATCCAGGCCAACGTCGAGAGCCGAATCGAGAAGCGGAAAGACTTCTCAACCCTCGTCGCACGTGTCGGCATCTGGGTCAATGACATCGACGAGGGCGTGACCCTGGATTTCAAGGGCAGGGGCGGCTGGCTGACGGTCCACAACGGCCTCGCGCCGAACCGAACGCTCACCATCCGCACCGACGCGGAGACCGTGATGAGCCTGAGCAACTTGAAGATAGGTCCGTTCGGTTTGCCCGTCTACTACGACGAGGTGGGTCGAGGCGTGGCGTCGAAGCTGCTGAGCGGCAAACTCAAAATCGACGGCATGCTGACCAACGTGATGACGCTGAATGCGGTGACGCGGATCTTCTCAGTCCAGTGACGTGCTGACCCGAATCCACCACGTCGGCGTCGCGGTCGCCGACCTCGACGAATCGATTGGCCTCTACCAAGCCGCGCTTGGCGCAGAGCTCGTTCACCGTCAGGTCAACGAGAAAGAAGGCCTGGAGGCTGCGTTCCTGCGAACCGGCGACAGCGAGGTCGAGCTGATGAGCGCAACCCGGCCGGATTCTCCGGTCGGCAAGTTCCTGGCAAAACGTGGACCCGGGCTGCATCACGTGGCCTACGGCGTCACGGATATCGGAAAAGCGCTGGCGGATGCGCGAGCCGCCGGCCTGGAGCTTATCGATGCCGAGCCGCGGATGGGCATGCATGGCTCGCTCATCGCCTTCGTGCACCCGAAAAGTCTGGGTGGTGTCCTGACCGAGTTCGTCGAAATATGACCGAGGTAATTAACGACAGTGGACTGCCGCTGAAACCTGTCTACTCGGCCGGCGATCGCGAGGCTGACGAGCCGCTGCCCGGAACGTTCCCGTTCACCCGTGGCATCCACAAGGACATGTATCGCGGGCGGCTATGGACTATGCGGCAGTACGCCGGGTTCGGCACCGCGGCGGAGTCCAACAAGCGCTACAAGTTCCTGCTCAAGCGGGGCCAGACGGGGCTGTCCGTCGCCTTCGACCTGCCGACGCAGATCGGATACGACTCGGACGACCCGATGGCGAATGGCGAGGTGGGAAAGGTGGGGGTCGCCATCGACTCCCTCGAGGACATGGAGACGCTCCTCGATGGAATTCCGCTCGACAAGGTCTCGACCTCGATGACGATCAATGCCACCGCGGCGATGCTGCTGCTCCTGTACCAGCTGGTGGCCGAGAGGCAAGGGTGCCCGCCCGAGAAGATCACGGGGACGGTGCAGAACGACATCCTCAAGGAGTACGCCGCGCGAGGGACATATATCTTTCCCCCCAAGCCTTCGATGAGGTTGGTGACTGACCTATTCGCCTACTGCCAGGCGAACCTCCCCAGCTGGAACACGATCTCGATCTCCGGGTATCACATCAGGGAGGCGGGCTCGACGGCCGCGGAGGAAATCGCCCTCACGCTCGGCCATGCGATCGCGTATGTGGAAGCGGCGGAGGCAGCTGGGCTCGCGGTTGACGATTTCGCTCCGCGCCTGTCCTTTTTCTTCGCCTCGCACATGGACTTCTTCGAGGAGGTCGCGAAGTTTCGCGCTGCTCGACGCATTTGGGCGCGGATCATGCGCGACCGGTTCAAGGCGAAGGACCAGCGATCGCAGGCTCTTCGCTTCCATACGCAGACCGGTGGTGTCACCCTCACCGCGCAGCAGCCGCTTAACAACGTGGTCCGGACGGCGCTCGAAGCGCTGAGCGCGGTGCTCGGCGGCACCCAATCGCTGCACACCAACGCGTTCGACGAGGCCCTCGGCCTGCCGTCGCAGGGTGCGGCCGAGGTGGCGCTCAGAACCCAGCAGGTCATCGGCTACGAGACCGCGGTGCCGTTCGTGGCCGACCCGCTCGGCGGCTCTTACTACGTGGAGAGCCTCACCGACAAGGTGGAGGAAGAGGCGCTGGCGATCATGGCCGAGATGGACGAAGGCGGCGGCGCGGTAGCCTGCATCGAATCGGGGTGGACTCAGCGGCGGATCGCCGAGAGCGCCTACCGGCTGCAGAAGCGGATCGAGTCGGGCGAGCGGGTGGTGGTGGGTGTCAACCGGTTCGAGAGCTCGGACTCTGACGCGGTGGAGATCATGAAGATCAGCCCTCGCCACCAGGCAGCGCAGGCCCGCGCGCTCGAGCGCCTTCGCGGCCATCGACCCAAGGGGACGCTGGAACGCCACCAGAAAGCCATCGAGAAAGCCGCCCGAGGCACGGAGAACTTGCTGCCACCGCTCAAGGCAGCTCTGGCCGACTACATCACGATCGGCGAGTGTTGCAACGTGCTTCGAGGTGTGTTCGCCGAGTTCCAACCTTCACAGGTCACCTGAAACAAGAGGAGACGACGGCATGACTTTTGTGGTCCCGAAGATTGCTTACGAGGACGGGAACGCGGCCATGGACTGGTTGGTCGACGAGTGACCGAACCCAAAGCCAAGAAGATCGATCCACTCAACCAGCTGCGGCAGCGCAAGTAC
This sequence comes from Candidatus Dormiibacterota bacterium, assembly GCA_043738605.1. Taxonomy (GTDB): domain Bacteria; phylum Chloroflexota; class Dormibacteria; order Dormibacterales; family Dormibacteraceae; genus Palsa-872. Next base: position 3,265 of record JAYUFT010000143.1, read on the forward strand.
GAAGCCGGGCACGGCGATGCCGAGGCGTTCAACCGGCAGCACGCGAAAGGCAAGCTCACCGCGCGCGAGCGCATAGCTCGTCTGGTCGACCGCAACTCTTTCGAGGAGCTCGACATCTTCGCCACGCATCGCTCCGAGGGCTCAGGCACGGAGTCGAGGAGGGTCCCCGGAGACGGTGTCGTCACCGGGATGGGAAAGATCGACGGCCGCAATGTGATGCTCTTCAGCCACGACGCGTCGGTGTTCGGCGGGTCCCTCGGTGAGGTCTTCGCTGAGAAGGTCATCAAGGTGATGGACCTCGCGCTCCGCAACCGGATCCCGATCATCGGCATCAACGACTCAGGCGGCGCGCGCATTCAGGAGGGCGTGGTCTCGCTGGCGGGCTATGCCGAGATCTTCTGGCGCAACGTCGAGTCGAGTGGGCTGATCCCGCAGTTGAGCCTGATCCTCGGCCCTTGCACTGGAGGCGCCGTCTACTCACCCGCGATGACGGACTTCACGTTCATGGTCCACGGGGTCGGTTACATGTTCATCACCGGGCCGGAGGTGATACGCGTCACCACCGGTGAGGAGGTGACGTTCGACTCGCTGGGCGGAGCCGAAGTCCACAACGTCAAGTCAGGCGTCGCGCACTTTCTCGCCGAAACCGAGGACGAATGCTTCGCCCAGGTGCGGCGAATGTTCAAGTACATCCCGCAGAACTGCGACGAGCCGGCGCCGACGGTGCCGGCCACCGACGACCCAGAGCGCGCCGCGCCTGGCCTGGCCACTGTTATTCCGGACAACCCGAAAGAGCCCTACGACATCAAAGATGTCATCGGCATGGTCGTCGACCACGGCGAATTCTTCGAGGTGCAGCCGTACTTCGCCATGAACATCGTGGTGGGCTTTGCCCACCTCGACGGCCACTCGGTCGGCGTGGTCGCCAACCAGCCCAAGGTCATGGCGGGCGCGCTTGACATCAACGCCTCAGTGAAGGCGGCCCGGTTCGTCCGCTTTTGCGACGCCTTCAACATCCCCCTGGTCACGTTCGTCGACGTGCCGGGCTTCCTGCCTGGCACCGCGCAGGAGTACGGCGGCATCATCAGGCACGGCTCCAAGCTCCTCTACGCGTACAGCGAGGCGACCGTGCCCAAACTCACCGTGATCACACGCAAGGCATACGGCGGCGCCTACTGCGTCATGTGCTCGAAGCACATCCGCGCGGATTTCAACGTCGCGTGGCCGACCGCCGAGATCGCCGTGATGGGACCGGAGGGCGCCGTGAACATCGTCTTCCACCGCGAGCTTGCGGCCGCCACCGACCCGGTCGCTCGGAGGCGTGAGCTCGTGACCGATTACACGGAAAGATTCGCTAACCCGTACATCGCGGCGGAGCGCGGGTACATCGACGACGTGATCGAGCCGGGCCGCACCCGCAGCGAGCTCATCCGAGCCTTGAAGATTGCGCTGCGCAAAGAACGCAAGCGCAACCCGCGCTGGCACGGCAACATCCCGCTGTGAGGCCGGGTTACCGGACGCCCTAGACTTCCAGAGATGCTTGGACGGGAGTCGTGAAGCTTCTTGAGTACCAGGCAAAAGAGGTCCTTGCATCCCTGGGCATTCAGATCCCGCCCGGCAAGGTCGCGCGCACTCCTGACGAGGCCGCGCGCGCCTGCGAAGAGCTGGGGCCGGTGGTGGTCAAAGCGCAGGTCCCCATCGGCGGCCGCGGCAAAGCCGGCGGTATCAAGCTCGTCAAAACGCCCGACGAGGCTCGCAAGGCGGCGGCACAGATCATCGGCATGGACATCAAGGGCTTCAAGGTGCCGCTGGTCTACTGCGAGACCGCGCTGGACATCCAGCGCGAGATCTACCTCGGCTTCACCGTCGATCGCGACGCCCGCAACAACATCCTGATGCTGTCCGCCAAAGGCGGCATGGACATCGAGCAGGTGGCCGAGGAGGCGCCCGAGTCGATTGCCCGATTGCATCCAAACCCCTGGCGGGGACCCCTCGACTTCGAGCTCAACCAGCTCGCATTCGATGCTGGCCTCGGCGAGCTGGCGCGACCGCTGACCGCCCTGATCAAGAAGCTGTACAGAGCGATCCCGGAGCTGGACGCGGTGACCGCTGAGATCAACCCGCTCGTCGTCACCACGACGGGCGAGATCATCGCCGGCGACGCGAAGCTGGAGATTGACGAGAACGCCGCATGGCGGCACAAGGACCTCG
>JAYUFT010000144.1:0-1686 GCA_043738605.1 Candidatus Dormiibacterota bacterium
GGCCGCTTCCTCGCGGTCATCGGGATGGACGAATTGCTGCTCGAACCCCGCTTCTCCACGGGCGCGGAACGCTTCGTCAATGCAGATGCGTTCGACGCCATCCTCGAACCGTGGATGCTCGACCACACCGTGAACGAGGTTGTCGAACTGGCACAGGCCGTGCGAGCGCCGGTCGCCCCCGTCAACACCATCCCGGGGTTGCTGGCGGACGCCCATCTTAAGGAGCGCGCATTCTGGGTGCTTCCCGAAGGCGCGGACGAGAGTGTCCTCCAACCTGGACCGCCGTTCCGCATGTCCGGGCACCAGTGGCGCCTCCGGCCAGCCCCCGAAGTCGGCCAGGGCTCGGCTCCATGGGTCGAGAGCCTTGATCCCGGCGCACATCTCCGCCAGGCGGCGATCGTGAGGGCTGACCCAGTTGACTGAGCTGGCTGGCGGCGCTCTTGCTGGCGTCACAATCCTTGACCTCACCCGCGTTTGGGCCGGCCCGCTGGCTACGCGCATCCTCGGAGACTTAGGCGCGGACGTCATCAAAATTGAAGCGATCTGGTCTCGTGGCCCGCAATCGGTGCCGGAGGCAGACGTGCGCGTTTCGGGCCGTTACCCGGGGAATCTCGCCGGCACGCGGCCATGGAACCGCGAGGGCATGTTCAACAAGCTCAACCGCAACAAGCGGTCGCTCACCCTGCAGCTCGATACCCCGGAAGGCAAGGAGCTGTTCGAACGGCTCGTGGTCGAGGCCGACGTCGTAATCGAGAATTACACGCCGCGCGTGATGCCCCAACTCGGCCTGGGCTACGAACGCCTGCGTGAGCTCAACCCCGCCATCGTCTACCTCGCCATGCCCGGCTACGGCTGGACGGGGCCATCGCGCGATTTCGCCGCCCTCGGCACCACTCTGGAACCGGAAGCCGGCCTCTCGAGTCTGATGGGCTACCGCGACACCGGCCCGTATAAATCGGGCGTGGCCTGGGCCGATCCGGTAGCCGCCATGCACGGGGCCGCCGCCGTGCTCATCGGCATACTCGACAGAGATGCCCATCCCCAACGCCTCGGCCAGGCGATCGAACTCGCCCAACTGGAAGGCATGATCTGCTTCATCGGTCCGCAGGTGATGGACGTTCAGCACCACGCACCTGCTCGTGGGGGCCCTGGCAATCGTCACATGTACCACGCTCCGCAGGGCTGCTATCCGTGCGCCGGGGACGACCGATGGATAGCGATTACGGTCACCAGCGATGCGGAGTGGGTGGCACTCTGCCGCCTTGCCGGTTTCGACCAGACAACGTCCGACTTCACGCTCGATCAGCGGTTCGCCCTGCACGACGAAATCGATGCGAGGATCGCCGCATGGACGATGCCCCTACTCCGGAACGACCTCGAAATGCTGCTGCAGAACAGCGGAATTGCTGCCTGTGCGGTGAACGACGCGCGGGACATCGTCGAGAACGCTCACCTGGCGTCACGCCACTTCTTTGCCGAGATCGAGCATCCTGAAGCTGGACGCCACCGCTTTCCCGGACTCCCGATCCAGATGAGTGCGACGCCTGCCGCTTATCGGAGGCCCGCGCCGGGCCTTGGCGAACACAATCGCGAAATCCTGGTTGGTCTGCTCGGGCTAACGGACGACGACCTCGCTCGCCTTACAGAAACGAAAGTCATCGCTGAGGAGCCGCCTAACTAACCGAT
>JAYUFT010000145.1:0-5413 GCA_043738605.1 Candidatus Dormiibacterota bacterium
CTCGAGAAGCCGCTGGGCTCGCCACGGTTGCGCAAGGTCATCTTGGTGGCGCCCTCTCCGGCCTGGTCCCAGGTGTACGTCGTTTCCATCGCAAATGGACCTTCGGCGGTTTTCATCACTAGGCGCTTACCCGGGACGAGTTCAACTATCTCGTATGTATAAGCTAGCCGGCGGCCAAGGAACTGGGCTACGAACGCCACCCGGGAGCCGAGTGCCACGGGAGGCTGAGTCTTCCATTCGACGGACTGGATGTTGACGTACCAATTCGGCGCGTTGGACGGTTCGCAGACGTACGCGGCCACTTGCAGTCGGGGAACGTTAATCACGATCTCTGTCACGACATCGACGCCCATCCTCATCCTCCCAAGCCGTGAGATCTGCCTGCGTTCATAGTCGTCCTTTGAAACTCGGCGACACGCTGGTGAAGTAATGCGCCCGTCATGTGAAAAGGGCTGCCAGCTTGCCGGTATAGAGGGTCCACCCGCCTTGGTGCGAGCGGCTTTCAGCCTGCGTTGGCAGGCCTGTGTGCCTGAGCCTGAGTACCGTGCCATGGCCATCTGCAGTCAGAGTGATTTCGACGATGCTGGAACCGGGAGGTACCGCTTCGTTGTCCTGCCAGCCCCACGTCATTAACACCCGATGCGGAGGATCTAGCTCCTTGTACTCGCCGACTGCCACGTGCTCTCCGTCCACGTCAATGCGATACGGTCCTCCCGGTCTTGGATCGAGCTCCGCACCGACACCCATCCACGCCGCGAACTTTTCTGACTCGGTCAGATAGGAGAAGACGGTCGCGGGGGAGGCGGCGATCCTTTGCGTCACCTCTACTGCGGCGCCCCCTTCAATTAGCTCTTCGATCGGTTCCTCTCCTCAGCTTCGGCCAGCAGGCGGAGGCGGTCAGTTTTCAGCGTCCACATCCGGCGGAGATACGGTTCGAGGGGCCGCAACGCCACCCTATCCGCCTTATACAAACGGCTGGTGCCGACCCGCCGCTCAGAAATCAGGCCGGATTCCCGCAATATCCGCAGATTCTGCGAGATCGCAGGCCAGCTCACATCAAAGGCGGCAGCGATCTCACCAGCCGAACGCTCGCGAGACCATACGATGCGGACGATCTCGCGACGTCGCGCGTTTGACAGGGCCGTTAAAGCGTCTTGCAATGTGAAGCTCTCATAGTTTAAGGTACATCTTAATTAAGTCAAGTCTTTAGGAGGTTTCAAATGGCAGCTCCGCTCGTACACAGCGTCATCATCGAGGTTGCCCCGAGCAAGATCTACGAGGCGATCTCAACGGGAAAGGGACTGGCAAGCTTCTGGACCCGAGACAGCCAAGCGGAGCCCGAGGTTGGCTCCATCGCCAAATTTGGCTTTGGCGGACCAACGCTCGATTTGAAGGTTGAGGAATTGAAGCCGGGGAAGCTGGTTCGTTGGTCTAGCTACGGCGGTTTTCCCGAATGGGTGGGCACAAGTGTGACTTGGGAGATCGGGCCGTCAGAGAAAGGCGGGAGCGAGGTCAAGTTCACGCATGCCGGATGGCCGGCGGAGCTTTCCCAGGCTGACCTTGCATCAGTCAACTACACGTGGGGCAGGATCGTCGGCCGGCTAAAGAAGTACTTAGAGACCGGCAAGCCCGTCCCCTTCTTCCCGTAGGCGTTTCGATGGTGAGAGGGCGATTGTGCTCGCTCCAGGGCGCTCGCCTCGGGGGCGCTCGCCTTTGCCGAGTTTCGGTTGGAGCCGGTGGGCAGCTGCGGCATTGGGCTCGACCGCCGCATCGGGTCCGCCCACAGCTGTTCGCGCACTATCTAATTACGCCTACCGCCAACGTGCCCGCGTCAGCCGGGACCATAACCAGCCGAGGGGGAGCTCTAACGCAGGCATGAATGGCGTTCGACTCCCTCTTGGGTCGCATCAATCTCGGACCGCACGTTCGTCGAGGCTATTTGATGCCAGCGCTGACCCCCAGCCCCGCAAGTCAGACACGCGCAGCAAAGCCTGTCGTACAGCAACGCCGACGTAAAACCATGATGATTGACGGCACTCAGCGGCACTGAGCGAATTCGAGGCCCCATTTCTGAACGGGCTCCAGCGATCTGCTAACCGCAAGGTTCAGGGTTCGAATCCCTGCTCCGGAGCCAAATTGTGTGTTGAGAATCAGGTCCGTTCGCTCGCGGCCGTCACCATATGAGAGCGAACTCTGGTGACAAACGCCATGTCTGACCCAACGCCCCGCTGCACGTACCGCCTCCAGCTATCCAAAGCTTTCCCTTTCGAGGCTGCCGCCACATGTGTCGAGTACTTGGCGCTGCTCGGAGTCAGTCACGTTTACTGTTCCCCCATTCTGCAGGCCGGTCCCGGCAGCACCCATGGCTATGACGTTGTGGATCCTGGCCGGATCAGTGACGAACTAGGTGGCGAGACCGGCTTTCGTCGCTGGTCTACGATCCTCGGCGAGCATGAGCTGAAGCTGCTCATGGACGTGGTGCCAAACCACATGTCGACCGCGGGCCGAGGCAACCCGTGGTGGTGGGACATCTTGCGAAACGGCAAGTCCAGCCCTTATGCGGGCTATTTCGACATTGATTGGGATCCGGCGATGTCGAGCTTGAAGGGCAAAGTGCTGCTCGGCGTCTTGGGAGACCGCTATGGCCGTGAGCTCGAGGCCGGACGGCTGACCCTGGACGGCCAGGGTGACGACGTCGTCGTGCGCTATCACGAACTGGAATTCCCCATCTCGAGCGAGAGCCTCGCCGGACTCGACATCGAGTCGGTCGGCGAGGATCTGGATGCTCTTGATTCACTTCTTCAGAAGCAGCACTACCGACTCGCCTACTGGCGCACTGCCCAGGAGGAGCTCAACTACAGGCGCTTCTTCACCGTCGACACCTTGATCGGCTTGCACGTCGAGCTGGAGCAGGTGCTGTATGACAGCCACCGCATCGTTTTCAAGCTTCTCGCCGACAGGAGCGTAGCCGGGCTTCGATTCGATCACATCGATGGATTGCTGGATCCGGAAGCCTACCTAGGCAGCATGCGGGCGGCCTTTCCCGATGGATACATGGTCGTCGAGAAGGTGTTGGGCTACGACGAGCACCTGCTCAGCACGTTTCCTGTCCAGGGCACGACGGGTTATGACTTCATCACACACGTCGACGGCCTTTTCGTTGACTCGCACAACGAGGATGCGATGACGGCGCTGTATTACGAGTTCACGGGTGAGTCACAGCCGTTCTCCGAGGTGGCCCGAATCTCCAAACAGGAAATGATGGCTATCGACCTTGCGCCCGACCTCGAGCGCCTGACCACCCTGTTGGTCGAAATTTGCGACCGATACCGCCTCCATCGCGACCGGACACGTGGCGAACTGCAGGATGCCATTCGCGAGATTGCGGCGGCGCTGACCGTCTACAGGACCTATGTCCGACTGGGCTCGACCACCGAGGACGATCGGCGCAGGGTGTCGCTCGCGGTCGAGGAGGCGGCGCGCCGCCACCCGGAAATCGAACCCGACCTGCTGGCCTTTGTTGGTGAGTTGCTGTTGATGGAGCACGAGGGCACAGAGGAACGCGAATTCGCTGGGCGCTTCCAGCAGTTCACGCCCGCTGTTATGGCCAAGGGTGTGGAGGACACGTCTTTCTATCGCTACCACCGCCTCGTCTCGCTGAACGAAGTGGGTGGGGACCCAGGCCAATTCGGTCGACCGGTGGAGGCGTTCCACGACTACTGCGCGCGGATCGCTTCAGACTGGCCGGCCACGATGCTGACGCTGTCGACACACGACACCAAACGGAGCGCCGACGTACGCTCCCGGCTCGATTTGCTCTCGGAGATCCCTGTCGAGTGGGGCGAGGCGGTGCGGGGGTGGGCAAAGCACAACGAGCAACATCGCTCGCACGGAGACCCCGACCGGAATATCGAATACCTGATGTACCAGACGCTGGTCGGAGCGTGGCCTGTCGACGTCCAGCGCCTGACTCAATTCCTCCTGAAAGCCGCTCGCGAAAGCAAGGTCCACACATCGTGGATCAACCCTGTCGCTGCGTACGAAGACACCCTGGCGCAGTTCGCCGCCAGCGTCATGGCCGACGCTGAGTTCCGAGGCGACCTGCAGACCTTCATCGAGCGCTCCCAGTTGGTCGTGCTGGGGCGGACCGCGTCGCTCGCGCAGACCACGTTGCTGCTGACGTGTCCAGGTGTGCCTGACCTATACCAGGGCGCTGAGATCTGGGACCTGAGCCTGGTTGATCCGGACAACCGCCGACCCGTCGACTACGCACACAGGCAGCGCCTGCTCGCCGAGGTGCGCGATGCGGCGCCCGCGGCGGTTCTAGCTCGCATGGACGATGGTGCACCCAAGATCTGGTTGATTGCACGCCTGCTGGAGCAGCGGCGGCGCCGGCCCGAGCTGTTCGAGAGCTCTGGTTACACGCCGCTCGCTGCGGTCGGCAGCAAGGCTCGGCACGTGGTGTCATTCGTCCGCGACGACCTGCTGGTAGTCGTGCCAAGGCTGCTCATCGGGCTGGGCACGGATTGGGGCGACACCGACATCCAGCTTCCCGTCGGGCAGTGGATCGATCTCCTGACGGGCGCGCAACTACCGGGTGGGGCTCTCGTTGCCCTGGGCCAGATCCTTCAGGCATTTCCGGTTGCGGTCCTGGCCAGGGAACCGGCCTGATGCCCGCGTTCAGGGTTTGGGCGCCGAAGCCCCGCCGCGTCGAGCTGGTCGTGGGTGGCCAAAGACTCGCGATGAAGGAGAGTGAACGTGGCTGGTGGGAGCTTGCAGGCGTCGCGGCCGAAGCCGGCATGCGCTACGGCTTCGCGCTCGATGGTGGCGAAGTTCGTCCCGACCCCAGGTCGCCTTCTCAACCCGATGGCGTGCTCGGACTGTCAGAAGTGGTCGACCACGGCGCGTACGCTTGGAATGACGGCGACTGGCGAGGCATGCAACTCGCTGGTGCTGTGCTGTACGAGCTGCACCCCGGCACCTTCTCTCCCGATGGCACCTTCGACGGGATCATTGAACACCTCCCTCATCTCGCACGCCTTGGCGTCGACGCGATCGAGCTGATGCCGGTGGCAGAGTTTTCAGGCGACCGCGGGTGGGGTTACGACGGCGCCGATCTCTTCGCTCCACACCACGTTTACGGCGGGCCCGCGGGGCTCAAGCGCCTGGTTGACGCATGTCACTCGGCTCGGATCGGGGTCGTGATCGATGTGGTCTACAACCACCTGGGGCCGGTCGGCAACTTCCTTTCAGAGTTCGGCCCTTACTTCAGCGACCGTCATCGCACTGACTGGGGCGCGGCCCTCAACTTCGACGGCACCGCCAGCGACGAGGTGCGGCGCTTCGTGGTCGACAACGCGCTGATGTGGATTCGCGACTATCACATGGACGGTTTGCGGCTGGATGCCGTGCA
>JAYUFT010000146.1:0-5412 GCA_043738605.1 Candidatus Dormiibacterota bacterium
ATTCAGCTGCTGGGACCTGCGCGGGCGGTCGCCGCTGACGCCGCTTCCTTTGTGGTATCGGTCGCCTCGCTGATCTGGATACGCCGCGCTGAGCCGTCCCCCGCACCGGCGAGCGAGTCAGGTCGTCGCGGCTTTTTCGCCGAGATGTGGGAGGGCATCCAGGTCGTTTTCGGGAACTCGACGATCTGGAAGATCGCAGGCAGCACATCGACCTCGAACCTCGGGTCGAATCTCTTCTTCGCCGTCTTTTTGATCTTCGTCTATCGCACCCTGCACCTCAACCCGGGCACTGTCGGCGTCATCTTCGCCGCCGGTGCAGTCGGTGGATTGCTCGGCGCGCTGACGGCTGCATGGATCCCGCGACGCATTGGGCTCGGGCCGACACTGTTCGTGACGATCTTCCTGGGCGGCCTGTCCCTGGTTCTCGTGCCCCTCGCACAGTACGGCTTTGCCGTCCCGCTTCTATTCGCGTCGATGTTCCTCGGGAGCTTTGTCAACCCGGTCTACAACATCAACCAGGTGAGCCTTCGCCAGGCCATCACCCCTGACCGTGTTCAGGGCCGCATGAACGCGACCGTGCGCACGATCATCTGGGGCACTAATCCAATCGGCGCGTTCATCGGTGGCATCATCGGGAGCGCTTACGGCATCATCCCCGCGCTCTACGTCGGCATCGCCGTCTCGCTGTTCGCGGGCTTCTGGATTCTTCTAGGGCCGATCCGCCTGAAAGTTCAGCCTGAACCGGTGTCCTAGGTCTGCGGCCCTAAGGAATCCCGTACGCATGGCGGGTGCTGGACCTGATCAACAGGACGAGCACTGGGATCCCGACGAGAATCAACGACCACGCTGCGGCCACGATCACCGCGACAATCCAACCCCACGGCTTCCGCGCTTTCAGACCAAAGTAGGCGGTCGCGTGAAGAATAGCGGCCACGATCACGAAGAAGAAGACGAGGATTGCCTCGAAGACGAGCAGCGTCGACAGGTCGCCTTTCACCCCAGCCTGGACGAGCGCCTGGTGGAGCTGGTCGCGGCCGGCGGGCGCAGCGATGATCGCTGCGAACTGCGCGAGCTGGACGAGCCAGAAGACCGCGCCGGCGCCGAAGACGAAAGGCAGCCAGCGCAACCCCACCGGCTGCATCGGGGCGGCCCGCTTTGGCGGCGCGGGCTCGAACGATTGACTGCCCGCGCCGGGCGGCGGTCGATTGGGCAGCCCGGACATCGGCGTATATCGTCTTACAAACGGCCACGCCGTAGGCCACTGCTCGATTTGCTAAGAGTGCCCATTAATGCTTGACAGTCCCCACATTCAGCGGTATAACTGCACGCGGGACACAATATGTCGTAGCCCACGTCTCACTCGGTTGCGTCCCACGGCCCAACGACAGGCAGGCGGATCCCCACAAAGAATCGCACCCCACGACCCACCAAACGCTCCAGCACCGCCTGCCTGTTCTCGCCTTCCGAGATAGACTCGACACACATGAGCCGCAAGAGCAAGAAGAAGGCGCGCGGCAAGTTCCGCCCACCAGTCAGAGCCGCCGGCACCCCCGGCGCCCTCGGCGCCCCCCTCACGCAGCGCAGCGTGTCCCAGGCCCGCGTCGGCGGAGACCAGGCAACGGTGCGCGCCGTGGAGATGTCGCTCGGCGCGCGCAACCAGGTGGTCAAGCAGCGAGGCGGCCAGCGCGTCATCGAGTCAGGCGATCCCGCGATTCCTCTTGACCGCGTCCCCTACTTCACCAAAGACCTTGTCCGCCTGCTCGTCGTGGGCGCAGCGATGGTCGTTCTCCTCGCGGTCGGCTCCTTCGCGGTGCCGTTGGTCATCAAATAGCTGGAGCGCGGCTAGCGCTCCCGCGCCGGGCACGTTTCCGATCACCGATACACTCACCTGATGCGCGTCATCCTGTTTACGGGCAAAGGCGGAGTCGGCAAGACGTCCGTCGCAGCCGCCACGGCCGTCCAGTGCGCCCGGGCCGGCTACCGCACCGTGGTGATGAGCACGGACCCCGCCCACTCGTTGGGCGATTCATTCGACATCGAGCTGGGCACGGACCTCACGCCAATCTCGAAGAACCTGTGGGCGCACGAGGTCTCCTCGCTCCACGAGATGCAGCGGCACTGGGCAAAGCTGCACGAGTACGCCGTCGAGGTCTTTTCGACGCAAGGCCTCGATGAGGTGGTCGCCGAGGAGGTGGCCAACCCGCCGGGAATGGACGAGATCGCGTCACTCATGTGGATCAAGCACTATGCGCAGCGCAACGAGCACGACGTGCTCATCGTCGACTGCGCCCCGACGGGCGAGACTCTCCAGCTCCTTACATTTCCTGATGCGGCCAAGTGGTGGCTCGACAAGATCTACCCGTGGGAGCGGCGCGCGATGCGCCTGGCCCGACCCATGCTGCAGCCGATGATGGGAATTCCTCTTCCATCGGACGAGGTCTATGCGTCGCTGAAAGACCTGCTGCTGGACCTGGGCGGCATGCGCAAGGTGCTGACCGATCCGGCGGTGACAACGGTGCGGATCGTGCTCAACCTCGAAAAGATGGTGGTAAAAGAGGCCAAGCGCGCCTACAGCTACCTGAGTCTTTTCGGCTATGTGACCGATGCGGTGGTCGTCAACCGTTTGCTTCCGAACGAGGTGCACGACGAGCTTTTCAAGAAATGGCAGCAGATCCACAAGCGGTACGAGGCTGAGGTCGAACAGTCCTTTGTCGGTATCCCGATACTGAACGTGCCCCTTTTCGATCAGGAGGTCGTTGGAGAGGCGATGCTGCTGCGCATGGCGAACGCGACCTATGGGACTCGCGACCCGGCCGAGTTCTTTGCGACGACGAGCCCGCAGCGAATCGACAAGGACGGCTCGGACTACGTCCTCACATTGAAGGTCCCCTTTGCGGATCGCTCCAACGTCGACCTCAGCCGCCACAACGGAGAGCTGTTCGTGACGATGGGGAACTACAGGCGGGAGATCGCTTTGCCGACCGTGCTGGCCAAGCGCGACACGGCGGGCGCCACGATCAAGGACGGCGAGCTGCGCGTGCGATTCGCGCGCCGGGTTGAAGCAGGTGCGGCCGGCGAGGCCGGCGGCGGCCGCAAGGGCAAAGGAGAACGACGATGACACGTGACGGCGAGCGTCTGATCGAGCTGATCAACGAGCTCGGCTCTCGCGTCACGCACGTGGTGTCCGACATGGTCCCGCCAGCGGCGCAGGTCCACCTTCTCAACGCCCAACGCGAGCTGATAACTGCGTTGATGCTGATCTACGAAAACCGGGTGGCGACTCCGCCAACCACGCGCGGGGGGTCGAGATCCTCATCGCACCCGCCCGCCCGTAGGCGCTCACCCAGGCGCGTGGGCAAGATCCCCATAGAGTGAGCGGATTCGTCGCCTTCGTGCTGGCGGCGCTGGTGCTCGTGCCCGCCCTGCTCGTCGCCATCCCGGTCCATTAGATGGGCCATGCCGCCGCTGCGTATTTCCAGGGCGACCGCTCTGTGAGGTACTTCGGTTATTTCACGCTCGACCCGCGCCGTTTCCTGGATCCGCTCGGCGTGATTGCGGTGTTCGTCGCCCTTGTCGGCTGGGGCCGGCGGGTGCCGGTCCAGCCGAACCGGATCAGCTCGATACACCAACGGTTGATCCATGAGCTCGGCGGTCCGGCAGCGAACCTGCTGGTGGCGATCGTGCTGGGCGTGCTATGGCGGTTTCTCAGCGCCGCCGGCCTGCCTTCGACGTTCACCCTGTCGGCCGGCCTGATCGGCGCCACGCTTTACGCGATCATCTTTCTGAACCTCTCGATCTTCGCGTTCCAGCTGCTGCCGATCCCAGGGCTCGACGGTTGGGAGGTCGTCGAAACCCTGTTCCGCAGCCGCAACCCGCGGTTCTTCTACAACGTCCATTCGCGAAGGCGCGACATCTGGATCGGCCTCATCGTCATCTTCTTTCTCTTCCAGCTCTTCCAGGGCGCGAACCTTCTCGGGCTGGTCATGTCGCCGTTCTATACTCCCGCGAGCCTAATCTCATTGGGTCAATGCAACGGCTACGCAATCCCGGGGCTGGCGGGGCTAAGACCCTGCCTGCCGTCGGGACCCTGATCAACCAGCCGGGTTACGCGGCCCTCGTCGCCGATTTCGGGCGCGCCAGCGTGGTCGCGGCGCTGAGGGACCAGGTCGCCTCCGAGCGGAGCGGGACTGCGGTAACGGATGTTGGGCGTCTCGGCCAGGTTGAAGCCAGCCTTCGCAAGACGATGGCGCCGGCGCTTCGCCGGGTCATCAATGCGAGCGGCGTGATCCTCCATACGAACCTGGGTCGCGCCCCGCTCTCTCGGGCCGCGGTCGACGCCGTGGCTGCGGCGGCTGCCGGCTATACGAACCTCGAGCTGGATCTCGAGACCGGCCGCAGGGGCGAGCGCTCGGCGCTGGTGGCCGGGTTGCTGACCGCGCTCTTCGATTGCAAGGCTGCGCTGGTGGTCAACAACAACGCGGCAGCCGTGCTGCTGGCGCTGACCGCACTGTGCAAGGGCCGCGAGGTCATCGTGTCGCGAGGTCAGCTCGTCGAGATCGGCGGCTCGTTTCGCATGCCCGACGTGATGCGCATGTCAGGCGCTCGAATGGTGGAGGTGGGGACAACCAATCGCACCCGAGCGGCTGACTTCGAGGAGGCGGTGACGCCGCGCACCGCGGCGCTGTTGAGGGTCCACACGTCGAATTTCCGTGTTGCCGGATTCACGGAATCAGCGGGGCTGGCAGAGATGGCCGCGGTCGCGCGTCCGCGTGAGCTGCTCCTGATCGATGACATCGGGAGCGGCGCTGTCGAGCCTATCGCAGACGAGCCGACCATCGCCGACTCGCTGCAGCAGTGCGACATCGTCACCTTCTCGGGGGACAAGCTGATGGGCGGACCGCAAGCCGGCGTCGTGCTGGCGGCGACCGAGGTTGGCGCCGCGGGCGTGCGCAAGATGGCCCGACATCCGCTGGCGCGAGCCGTGCGCATCGACAAGCTGACGCTCGCGGCCCTGGAGGCGACACTCAAGCAGCGGCTTTCGGGTCACGACGACGAGATCCCGGTCCAGAGGATGTTGCGCGTTCCGGTCGAAGAGGTGCGCAGGCGCGCCGCGTTTTGGTCGGTGAAGCTGGAGGATCGGGGGGTGGCATCGCGCGTCATCGCGGGTGAGTCAGCGGCCGGCGGCGGATCAGTGCCAGGGCACGGCATTCCCACGATGCTGGTCGCCCTGGAAGGTCCCGCGTCGCGCCTGGCCACCGCCCTCCGGCGTGGAGACCCGCCCGTGATCGCCCGTATCGAGAACGACGCCTGCTGCCTCGACCCGAGGACAGTGCTGAGGGGTGAGGATGAAACTCTGATCGACGCAGTGGAGGTCGCAGCGCGGAGCCTGCGGCGGTGACTGCGAGCCCTCGT
>JAYUFT010000147.1:0-99889 GCA_043738605.1 Candidatus Dormiibacterota bacterium
CCCCGCGGTGCTCGAGGCCGGCGCGATCGGGATCGCCGACGCGGAGCGCGGCGAGGTCGTGAAGGCGTTCGTGGCCCTGCGCCCCGGGATGACCGCGACGCCCGAGGAGCTCATCGCGCACTGCGCCCGGTCGCTCGCGCGGTTCAAGGTCCCCGTCGCGATCGAGTTCCGCCCGGAGCTGCCGAAGACGCTCATTGGCAAGGTGCTGCGCCGCGCGCTCGTCGACCGGGCACCTTGACCCTTGATCCATCCCGCGACTACCAGCGGCAGTCGGCATGAACGCTGTCTACGATGTCTTGAGACATCTGTCTCCGATGTCTTGACACTTCACAGTGCGGAGGGGGTGGGATTCGAACCCACGGAAGCCTTGCGACTTCAGCGGTTTTCAAGACCGCCGCATTCGACCGCTCTGCCACCCCTCCATGGCCCATTCTCGCGTGTTGCTGAATGATCTCCAGTTTCTCGTGTCGCTGATGTTCGCCAGTGTTCGCTGATGTTCGCCAACATGGCACCACAGATGGCACCTAAAAGGGCGCGCAGGAGCTTCCGCCAGAGACTGCTCAGAGGCCCCAAGTCAGGCCTGTTTTCAACGATTGGGAGATATCGCATTTTGCATGGCATATCAGCGGTGTGGCGCCATTGGATCGGGATCAGGAACACGCGATCCGGAGGCTGCTCGCCGAGGCGCTGAGCCAGGCGGGCGCACTGCCGCGGCCGCCGCGCCGCGGCCGACTCTCGAAGACCGAAACCGAGGCGCACAGCGCCAGCAGCGGCATCGAGTGGAGTGACGACGGCCGACTGCTGGTCGAGCCCCGCGAGGCGATGCATGCGCTGGGGATCAAGCGCACCAAGCTCCACGAGCTCGTCCGGAGTGGCGCGCTCAAACCCCGCTACCTCGGCCGACTCCAGCGCTTTCTCCGTGCCGACCTCGCGGCCTTTGCCTCAGCTCTGCCGACGCAACCCGAATGAATGGAACGGTGCCCGTGACCTCAAGCTCCAAGAAGCGCACCCGCGCCTACGGCGACGGCTCGATCATCAAGATCGGCCCGGACCGTTTTCGGGTCGTCGTCTCCGGTGGACGCGACCCGCTCACGGGCAAGCGCATCCGACCCAGCGTCTACGCCCCCACCCTCGAAGAAGCCCGCATCAAGAAGGCCGAGCTGCTCGGGCAGCGCCTCTCCGCGGGTGGACCGCTCCTGGTTGACCGCAACCTCACCCTCGGCGCGTACCTCGATCAGTGGATCGAGAAGAAGCGCGACAACGAGCGCACTCACCATTTCCGCCTCGACAAGCTGAGGCCGGTAAAGACCGCCCTCGGCGCGGTGCGGCTGCACCGCCTGACTGATGAGCAGGTTGAGCGGCTGATCAACGTGACGCTGCGCAGCGGACCCAATTCGCTCGCACCGCGCACGCGCAAGCACGTCCACAGCGTGCTGCGCACCGCCCTCAAGGACGCCTGCGAAAGCGCGACGATCAAGCTTTCGCGTAACCCGGCCCAGACCGTGGAAGTGAAGGGGTTCCGCGACGAGTTCGATCCGCGGATCCTCGACGACCGGGAGTACGACGACTTCCTCGACGCGGCCCGCCGCTTCGACGCACTTGCGGCCAAGAAGGTCGGCCGCGACGGCGTCTACGTGCCGATGGAGGCCGCTTGGATCATGTTCTGCGAGCGGGGTCTTCGCGAGGGCGAGCTGCTGGGATTGTCTTGGACCAGCATCGACTTCCAAGCTGCGACGGTGAAGATCCGGGTGCAGCTCCAGCGGCAGCGCGGCCACGGGTCAACGAAGGGCAAGAAGAAGGGCCGCGGCGAGCACATGGAGCTCGTGGCGCTCAAGACCCGGTCCAGCAAACGTCAGCTGCGGCTCTCAGCCCTTCTCGTCGCAGCGCTCAAGCGACACCGCACCCATCAGTTCGCGCTGAAGAAGCGGCTCGGTGACGATTGGAACCCGCTCAATCTCGTCTTTCCCACGGTGAACGGCCTTCCGACGCAGAGCAGCGCGCTGATGCACAACTACTTCCGGCCAGTTTGCGTCTTGGCCGGAATCCCCTTCAGCGACGAGACGCACCGGGACGGCATCCGAATCCACGATCTGCGTCACACCTTCGCGACCCGCCACATCAAGCAGCACAAGGACCTCATGCTCACGAAGGTGGTGATGGGTCACTCGAGCATCGCGATGACCGAGCGGTACGTGCACCTGATGGCGCTCGACGAGGATCTCGAAGCCACTCCGGTGGCCGACTAGGGCCGTAAGCAGCTGGATCGCCGCTCAGCCGGTGCGACCGTCTCCTACCGGCAGAATCTCGCGGCAGCGCGGATAGTTCGAACAGCCGAAGAACCCGCGACCTGCGTTCGTTCCTCGGCTCGCCGAGCGCACCACCATAGGTACGCCACATTTCGGGCACATCGGCGCGCCCGCCTGGGCAGGGCCTGCAGCCTCGGGACTCGCTGGCTGACGCAGTGCACTCTCCACGGCGCTGACGATCTCGGCACTTCCGTAAGCGGACTGCGCGGGAAAGTGAATCAGCGGCAAGCCCGCACTCGCGAATACGCCATCGACAAAGGCATCGCGCTCGACTCGATCCGAGCGCTGGTGCGAAGAATCGTCGAGCTCGACCCCGAATATCGGGGTCAAGGTCTGGGGATCGCAGAACAGGAAGTCGACATGCTTCTGGCTGATGCGATTGCGGTGGCCTGGGTTCCGTGTGGGCGAGAAGAACACGTCGGCCAGGTTCACTTTGATCATGATGGCGAAGCGACCAGCGACGGCGATCTGAGCGGTGCGCAGGAATGACAACTCCGTTACCGACAGGAAGTCGGAACGGACCCGGTACGCCGGCGCGCCCGGCTTGGCGGCCTGCGGTTTCGATCCACCAAAGAGCAGTGCGAGACAGCCACGCGGCTGCGGTGTAGAGCTCATGGAACGGTGAAGGCCGCGGAGCTACTAACCGTCTGTCCTGCGGCCGAGCACGTCACGGTGTTGGTGCCGGTGCCAGAGGTCGTGTTGGATGTCGTGTTGTACGTCCAGGAGACTGCGCCACTCGCGCCCGCGGTCACGCTCCCCTGCACGCCGGCGGCGCTGCTGATGCTCCCCGATGGAAACCGCACGCGCACGCTACACACAGCCCCGGGTTGCGTGCTCGCGCCGATCGCGCCCCATCGTGAGTCCGTAATGGTGACGAAGAGAGAGGTCGGCGCCGCGGACGGCGACGGGCTCGCGCTCGGAGGCACGGGCGTTGTAGCGGGCGCTGAGCCGTCTGGGTTGAGAACGGTCACAATCCAGAAGACCCCGTAGTCCTCCATCCATTGCGCCCCCTCGACGAGCGGCCTGATCGCGAGCTGGTAACTCCCTGGCGTGGTCGGCGCCTGTACGTTGAATTGGAACCAGGCCACTTGTCCGGGACCCACGTAGTCCGCCGGCTGTACCGCGACCCGGTTGGAGCGCGGCCACCCGGTGCTGGGTGAGCCGTTGGTGCCATCGCCGCCGAGAGCGCTCGGCTGATCTTGCCCGGGCAGCGGATTCCAGGTGCCGAGGTAGGCGACCTCGCCGAGTCTTCCGCTCACCCACCCGCGCGAGCCGGTGTTGTAGTAGGCGACGGTTCCCGTCGCACGGTCGCCGGGGCACAACGACTGATAGCCACTCTGCCCGTACCACGCGGCGTGAAATCCATCGAGGCCGCTCGGGAGCGCCGCGGGCGGCGGAATCCCGGGACCGGTGAAGCTCTGGCACGAAGGCGGACCCGGCGTTGGCGTTGGCGTCGGCGTCGCGGCGCTATCGAAGTGAACATCCAGCAACGGATGCAGCTCGATTCCATTGGGAGCAACGCCCGTCTGGCCGTGCAGGAAGTCGAAGAAGCCGACTCCCGTCACCGTCACAGGAAGGTTTGCCGTCTTGAAGCTCGTGGTCGGAGTCAGCCGCGCGTCCAACTCAGCACGCGCATTCTGGATGCCGGCAGCGAGTGGGCTGCTCGACCCGACGCAGCCGATGTCCGCGCTCTCGACGATCATCGTGCGCGTTCCGTCACTGATGACCACGTGGTAGTCCGCATCGCTCTCGTGCTTGTATAGGGTCATTGTCGCGCTGATCGAGTAGACGGTCGTTTCGGTCGGGCGAATTCGGCTGTCGGAGGGAAGCGAGCCGGGCTTCGGGAGACTCGTCAGATTGGCGATGGTTGTCGTCACGGGGTGCGCAAGATCGATCGACCCAGCGTCGAAGTCGGTGCCAGTCTTAACCGACCAGCGCTCCACGCCACACGCACCGCCGGCGTCCTCTTCATCGGAGGGGTTCGCAAGCTGTAGCCCAGTGAGCGCGCCGAGGCTCAGCGAGAGAACCGCTACGAACAGGAGACCGCGTCGCTTCAGCACTCTCCTGTTAGTAGCCGCCGTAACCGGACGTTGAGATGACACGGCCGCTCGGGTCCACCAGATTGGCGCGGTCGCCCGCGTTGTTCCAGATCGCCGTCGAGTGGCCCCAGCTCAGACCGCAGGTGTCCGGATGGACCTCGTTCGTGTACACGCGGCAGGTCTGGCCAGCAGCGATCGTGATGTTCGGGAACGAATAGGTCTGGCCCGCGCGAACACTCACGATCTTCCACCCGGACATGGCTTGGCCGGCACCGCCGCGATTGGTGACTTCGACATACTCATCGGACTCGGTGCGTGGGACGACGCCGTCGTAGTTCAACCGCGTGATGACGAGCGAGGCGAGGGTGACGGCCAGTGGTGTTGACGCCGGCGGCGGCACTGTCGACGCCGCGTTGGGAGACGGGGTCGTTGGGGCGACTGTTGCTGGCACGGCTTTCGGGGGAGCGGCGCTGGCCGCGTTGCTGGATGAATTGGCGCCTGCGGCTGGAGCAACGGGGCCGCTATTTGCGGGTGCAGCGCCGCGCGCATCCGCAAGTGCTGGGGCTGGTCCGGCGGCGCCTGACGATCCACAGGCGCCGAGGGCAACGAGCGCAAGGCTCGCGATCAGCATCTGGGCGAGCGAACGCACACGCGTCCTTTTCATATCGGTAGAACCCAATCCCACATCGAGCCGCTCGCGATGAGGCTCGGCGCCACGTTTCCAGTAATCCTGACCCTGTTGCTGGGGGCAGTAAAGGGCCCAGTGCGGACAGCGGCGTCGCAGCGACCGACCAGGCGCCTGCGAGCGACATGGGCTCAGGGGTCTTGCCGACTCAGTGGAATCTCGGCAGGATCCAAGCGATTCACGAGTCGCCGCACGTCGGTCTGAATCTCCTCGAGTTGTCGCTCAAGCCGCTCCAGCCGGTATTCCTCTCTCACCTCCTCCGCCTCAACGAAGTAGGACGCGATGCCGGCCGTGACACCAGCGAACGTGCCCACGCCAATCACCAAGAGCGCAACCGCGAGTGCGACCAGCCACGGTCGTGGGCGCGATGTCCCCGTATCCCACCGTAGACAGCGTGAGGGTGGCCCACCACACGCCGCCGTCCCACCTGACACCGCGAGCTCACAATCCAGAGCGTGACAGCACCGCATCAACGGGGAAAGAAGAGCGACTACGAGTGGTTCAAGCCGATCTACGCGCAGATGCAAGCGCGCTACTTCGAGGGGATCACGTCGGTGCCGACTCCCTGGTTCAAGGTCGAGGGGAACGATCGAGTGCGCCTGATCAACAACGTGCTCGACTTCGGAGCTCAGCAGTTCGCGTCTCCGCCCGCGTCCTCCTCAGACCCGTTCGCCGCGATCGCAACGCCGATGGCTCAGACCCGTTCAGCACCGGGAACGCTGGCGCCCTACTGCATCATCGAAGATGCCCTCAGCTGGGCTGCCCAACGTGCGCTCTGGTCGGACACGCCGCGGCAGTCGAGCGACGGCGTCCCGGTCGAGCCGGTCATCGCCCTCGCACCTGCCCTGCTGCGCAACGGGCTGCTGATCCAGGCCCTCGCGCGGTACGTTCCCGAGGCCGAACGCATCTGGCTGGTCCTGCCCGAGATTCGTAGCACGGTCGTGAGCGTGCAGGCTGCCACGATCAGCTGGCACGTCCGCTGGCTCATCGAGCAGCTGTCGCGACGGACGCGCGTCGGTCTGCTCCAGGCCAGCTTCGAAGCGGCTGCGATGGCCGGGCCTCAGCTGGCGGCGATTGGATTCGCGACACATCTGAGCGATCCGCGACTCGCAAAGGGTAGCTCGCGCGGCTCCACCTACGGCTACGTCACGGCCGTGCACGGCTGGGCTGAAGCTGAGCGCGTGCGGACGCACCTCTCCGACCTGCGGAGCGTCGAGGAGGTGTGGGCAAGCTTCTGCGGCGATTCGAACTGCCTGCAGCTGTTCGAGAAGGTCGGCCCCGAGCAGTTCGCCCGCCTGCTCTTCGAGCCACCCAACGACGGCGATATCGCGCCGCATCGCATCCACACGGTGCGCGCGCGGCCCTTCGAGCTCGACCTGCTGGCGCGAACGCCGTTCGAGACGCTGCCGGACCAACTCGTCGAGGAAGCGCGCCGCTCGCCGTTCGAAGGTGCGGCGATCCGACTATCGACCCTCGCCTACGTGCTACGCAAGAGCCGCGACCAGGCAGCGTAGCCATGACCCCGGCCGCGAGCATCGAGCCGCGGATCGAACATGTTGTGGTGTTGATGCTGGAGAACCGCTCGTTCGATCACATGCTCGGGTTCCTCCCCCACCCGGACCCGACATTCATCGGCCTGCAGGCGGGCGGTTATCACAACGTCGCAGCCGACGGCTCGATCTTCCCGGCCACGAACGACGGTGAACCCGGCGACGCCGCGCCCGACCACAGCCACGCGGGCGTCCTCGAACAAGTCTCCGGCTACGGTGATGTCACGACCAACGGCGGATTCATCCGTAGCTACGCCTCCACGCCCGGCAACGCGGCCGCAGGCCCACGTGTCATGCGCTGCCTCGACTCGATTACACGGTTGCCGGTACTCGCCCGCCTCGCGACCGAGTTCGCAGTGTGCGACAGCTGGTTCAGCTCCGTGCCCGGCGAGCGTGGTGCTTTCGGAACCTGTGGCGGCAGCGCACCTCCTGGCTGGACCGACTACTCGGGCGCCAACGCACGATCCAGAACTGGTTCCTCATGCCGGCGCTCGAAGCGCATGTACGTGCCAACGACCTGCCCTCGTACGCGTTCATCGAGCCGGCCCATCTGCGCATGCCGGGCGAGACCGGAGAAACCAACAGCCAGCATCCTGATAACAACCGCACCAACGCCGCCGACTTCTACGCCGGGGAGCGGCTGATCGGGAGCGACCCGCGGCGCTCTACTTCCCGTCGTTGGTTGCGCGGACGCAGTCCTGGCAGAGGGGATAGTTTCCCGTGCCGGAGCGGCGTTCCGATTGGGGAATGTCGCGCCCAGGCGCGCAGGCGCTGTTGTTGTGATGGACGGGCTTTGGCTTTCCGCTCTCGTTGATCGAGTAGAACGCGGTCACGATAGGCATTCTCGAGACCTCCAAGCGTCAACTGGCCAGTCTCCAAAGTATAGCGAGACCCAGTAATACTCGTACACAAGGGTACGCGGGTTCCGCGAGCGGGTGGGATGGTGCAGCGCCGTGCCAGCGCTTCATGAAGGGCCACGAGATCATGCATCACGCGCTCCCCTGGCAGCAGGAGCTCGTGCTGACACTCAGTCGGCCGAGCGATGCCCTGTTGAACGCCCTCGCCGTTTGCTACGGCACCAGTGCGATGGCGGTACGCGTTGAGCAAAGAGCTGCTCGCTCACATCCGAAGTGCTCGGCCGCCTCCCGACCTCCCCGTTTGGTGGAGACGCAGCGTACTTACGTGTGGTGATTATTGAAATGGGGTACTTAGAGGTCGCTCGGCTTGAGTGTTCGTGATCGCAGGGCTCGGGATATTCCTCGTTGGGGGCGGGCACAGCCTCCTTGTTCTGGACCCACTAAACGTCGCGCCTTCACGCGCCGCTCGGCCGCCCAACATCCCGGTCCCTCGGAGCGCCACGTTGATTGACGTGTTCTCCATCTTGCGCAGAAGATCCGCGAGTTCCGGAACGCTGACTCAGCTGTCGCGAAACCAGGGCGGTCGTCGCGGAGGATGGCGTTGACCTGCTCCACATCCGCTGCACTGCTCGACATTGAGGAAACGAAACGTGGGCGCCGGTCATGTGACCAAGCGCCCACGCATCCGTGTCCCAGCTAACGTGAGGCTAGCGGCTAGCCGTAAGCCATTCGCATCCGATGCAGTAGTCGGTCCACTGCCCGGTCTCAGCGTCGAGCGCGACGCTGTAGACATCCACGATCTTGGCCGGCTGGACTGGGCTGCCTGAGGTCGCGATGCTCGCATGGACAGTGACCACCCAGACAGGACGAGCGAGGTTCACCGCATAGTTGCGGCCCTCGTGCGATATCGCCTCAAGCTCCGGGCGGGTCAGGAGGACGCTGTACACGACCGCGGCTGCCGGTGCCTCCGGAGTTTGAGGCGTCAAGGCGAGCGCTCGGGCTTTTGCCTCAGCCTGGAGTCGGTAGATCACGATCCCCGTGGGTGCCTGTGCCTCCACGTTTGCTGCGGCCCGGGCGGCCGCTGCGGTCACGTCGCAAATGCCACCCTCGCGGGCGCACGGGTCAGTCCGCGGGTCAACGGGGCCTTTCGGCGATGCTTGTTCGCCAGCGACGAGGGCGATTACCTGTCCGCCCGCGGACATCGCTGCGATCGCGAGAACAGCGACGAGAACCAAGCGGCCAATGATTGGCCGCCTCATCAACGAGCGTGCCTGATTCACGAAATCACGTCCTTTCCTTCATTGCTAGCGCGGAATTGCCTAGTTCGGCTTGTTGGCCTGCCAGTCGTATGGGAACGGCGCGGCCCCGTTGAAGCAGCTGCCCGCTGGAGACGCCGGGAGTCCGTTGTGTGCGCCGCACGGCTGATCGATCCAGTCGGTGTTGTAGCTCCAGGTGGACCACAGGTTGCTCGCATCGCGTGTTTTCATCGGCTGCGATTCGAAGGTATCCGCGTGGGCCCAGGTGCCGACCACCTCGGCTTGGGAGGAACGGGAAACCTCGAGACCGGTCTGATGCTCGTACGCGACCCAGCTTGTCTGAAACGAAGTCGGACCGACGCTGCTCGAGTCGAAGTACACCTGCCAGCGATTAGCCACGTCGGGGTCGGCAACGATCTGGTACGTGTGATTGATACCATCGGGGCCCAGATTCGCGATCCAGTGGGCGTGCTCGATGCCGGCAGTGTCAAACTCCGACCAAAAGGCGATGTAGGCCCGGCAGCCGCAGGGGATATCCGGATGCCCGAATCCCTTGCCATCGCGGAGGCCGATCTCGACCCATTGTGACTCGTTGCTCCGCGTATAGAGCCACATTTCCCAGTTGATGTGGTAGCCCAGGTCATAGTGCGGGCCGGACTGCACGCCGGGACTATCGAGCCACATCAAGTTGTCGTTCCACGAGCCGTAGGCGCCGGTGTACGTCTCACCGAACCGGCTATTGACGCAGCTGCTTGCTACGGCGTTCCCGCCGTGAGCGCAGTACCCCGTGCCCACGGTCGCTTGCGCGGTGCTGGTGCGGACAAGAGTCGCGGAGACCACAAGAGCGGCAACGAGAGCCGCCCGAAGGCACAACCGAACAAGCGCCAAGACCGTTCCTCCTTCTGCCACGACCGTTCCTCCTTGCTATCGATACGCGGCTTTCGATATGCGCCGGACGCGCCAAGTCACTTACGTCATGACGCGATGCGAGGCTGATTGGTTCCGCAGACGCACCCTTCACCTTTAGGGCCTCAAGCGACCTACCCCAATATTTGAGTATCGCTTGACGCGGTTCAATGCCGGCGCCGCATCGAATTGATGTCGATTGCATCACGTCAGACGACCAGGCGGTCTCGGCCAGGGCATTGTCGTTACGGATCGCCCCCGATCCGTGCGTGCGCATCGACACGAACGACTACTCGCTCGATCCGCACCTGGTCGGCCGGCGGGTCGTGGTCCGCGCGTCGCAGACCGAGGTCCGTGCGGTGGCCCTCGACGAGAATCTCGAAGCGCCTGTTTAGCGGCGTTTCACCGACTGCTCCTCAATAAACGTGGCGCCATGACCAATACCGCGAGCGTCACGTCGACGACCGTGATGAGAGCCCAGTTCTTCCACCACAGAGTCGCGAAGATCGCGAGGGCGCCGGTCGCGCCAGAACCGACGAAATACAGCGCGATCGAGCCCACAGTCCAACTCACCCAGACGACAGCTACACCAGTTCTGTTCACCTAATCACCTGGCCTTTCTACTTTTCTTCCGCGCGGCGTTGGCGGCGGGATGGGGCCCAGTACCTGCGGCGCCAGCGGTCTCGCCACGAGCGACCAGCGCAGGGTATGGACAGCCCTGCGCGCATTTCGCGTGTGTTAGCTCGAGTTCTGATACCGGAAACCGAAACTCATACCCGCCGACGCTGTGAACGCCCGCAGGGCCAATCGCGAGGAGGACCAACTGGAGGAGCTCGAGCGAGGCCGCGGCCATTCCGAAGACAAACACGTTCTGGTTAGCCCGGAGCGGATGGTCGCTGGGGAGGCGCTCGATGTACGTCGAGTCCTCGAGCAGTCCGTGACGCTCGGTGTCCACGAGGCCCGGGTCGTACTGGCCGATGCATGCGAGGCAGCGATGGCCGGGCCGAGCGATGTGCGCGCGCCACTCGCCGCTTCGCATGCGACCAGATGGAGTCCGCGACAGCGCGATGCCGCCGTCGATGACGGGGATCAGATGCGCATAGGCCAGGAAGTTGAGAACGCTGCGCGGCCACGGGCGATCGACGCAGCTGAACAAGACATCGCAGTCAAGTGCCGCGCGGTACCCCTCCTCCTCACACACGCTCAACTCGCGTGGTGCGAACTCGAACGCCCCGCTGGTTGCGCTCAGGGCGGCGGCGCGCGCGGCAACCTCCACCTTTGGAGTGTTCGCTTCCGCATCCGCGGCGTTCGCATGAAGGATGCGGTCCAGGTTGTGGCGCTCGACGCGATCAAAGTCGAACACGCTGATGCGCTGCACCCCCATCCGGGCGAGCGCCTCGACGATGAGGCTGCCGACGCTACCGACGCCGGCCACCCCGACATGGAGTCGCGCTACGTCGGCCTGCGCTTCCTTGCCCCACGCTTCCACGGTCCTCGTGAGCTCAAGGCGGGTCGGCGGCGGCGGCCGTAGCCGCGGATGCCAACTCACAGCCAGCCCATCGCCCACGACCCGCACGCTCTCGCACTCGGCGCGCACATAGGTGCGCGGAGCGGTCTTCCGCCAGAAGCGGGCGCTCCACGTGCCGTCCTTCGCCGCAAGTGTGAGTCCGAGGATCGGGAGACCCGTCGCAGCGAGTACCGCAGCGGCATTTCCCTGCTCCGCGGCGACATCGTCATCGCTCATCCCTTGCCACCCGCGGCCGGGATGACTGTGGAGCAACGCGAGACCAGCCTTCGCGCGGATCGCCTCCGTGATCGCGCGCTGGAAGAACTGGGGATTAAACTCAACATTGCCGTGGACGGTGCGATCGCCGTCTTGCGGAAGTAGGAGCGCGTGCAGTAGCGCCGTGGAGCGGCTCTCACCCACGCTCGGGTACCACAGGCCGAAGCAGAGGTCCTCATCGCCGTCGGGACGCACGAGATGCTCTTGCGCCCGTGCATTGAGATTCTCAGTTAGGGCGACGCTGTCGCTCACGCGGTATCGAAGAGACGGCGGATGTGCGCGAGGTACGCCTTGACCGTCTGCCCGTCCCGGCCCCACCCGTTGTACGGGCGCGACCAGTATTCGAAGTCCGGGCCGAAGCCGCTCCCGTTGCTGCCGCCGGCACCCCCGGGCGTTGCGCCGCGTTCCGCGATGAGCTTTGGCGACACGTGCGGACCGGCAGGGGGATTGCGCGGGAAGTCGTCGGCTACCTCGAAGCCCAGCCGCACCTCGGTTCCGGCGAAGCGACCGAGTTCGATCCTGTACGGGTAGAGCAGCCGGATGTCGTCGCGTATCTCCGGCGTGATTCCGATGTCGCCCAACTGTCGTGCGAACTCGTCGCGGCCGCTCATGAGGTCGGGGTCGGGCCAGTGCCGGCCGTGATGAAGGCCATACCTTCGTGCATCTTGATCTCGGTATCCATCTTGTTCTGGTACGAGATCGGTTCCCTGCCCGGTACGAGCCGGGACAGGTAGCGCTGCGCCGGATCCAGGCCAGCGTTCTTCACGATCTGATTGGCGCTGAGCTCGTCCTCCTTCGTGGTTTGCGGCTCGCCATCGACTGTGTAGTGGATGACCCGGTCATGACCATGCTCGTCGTCACGATCCTTGCTCTCTGACATCTTTCGACTCCTTGCGTGTTCTCGCGCGCGATGCTGCTGCTGCTGTCTGCTGCCCTCCATCAACGCCAACGCCGCGACGCCCCGGCGCTTGCAAGGGCCAACACGCCGATGGTTCCGGCGAGCCCGCACGTCACGGCGCGAGGATGCTCGCCCCAGTAGTGGTTGAGGACCGCGAGGAGGTCGTCCTCGACGGCGCTCTCGCAGACTCGGCAGGTGAATAGTTGGGGTGCCACCTCCATGAGCAGCACGCGGACCAGGGGCCGCTCGATCAGCGTGTAATCCAACCTGATGCCTCCTTGCACCGACAAATGCTGTCCTAAAACTGAGAGTCAGTGTCCGCCCCACGCCCGTCCGTGTCAACACCCTAAGCAGGACAATCCTGTCCTAAGATGGGACAGCCCGAAAGGGAACGGAGGGATGACATGCCACAAGGACCGACACTGCCCCAGTACGTGGGCCGTCGGATCAAGGACCTACGCGATGCCTACGACCACGGCAACGGCATCTCGCAAGAAGCGCTCGCGAAGGAGTTGAAGACAACCGCCAACACGGTTTCACGATGGGAAACCGCGACCTACAAGCCGAACTTGGAGGACCTCGAGGCGTTGGCACGATTCTTCGGCGTGTCCGTTCTGCACTTTTTCCCCGGCGAGGAGCCGGCGGCGGATGAACGCGTGAACGCCCTGCTCCGGGCTGCACGCACGCTACCGGCGAACGAGCTCGAGGAGTTGCGCCGCTACGCCGAGTACCGGCGAGCGCGCCATCTGTACAAGGGCGGGACCCGCCCTGCGCCTGGACGACCGAAGAAGAAGGCTTCGTGAGTCGAAGCGCTCACTACGAGGCGGTCAAGCAGCGGGCGCGTGATCTGCGCGCCGAGTACGGCTTCGACTCGCCCCGCGTGACCCGCAGCGACCTGCGCCGCATCTACATGGCCGAAGGCATCCGCATCGATCGCCGCGATGGGTTCAGATCGCTTCGCGGCGCGTACTTCTTCGACGAGGAGATCGGGCCCACCGTGCTGCTTGCACGGGGACTGCCCGAGGAGCCGACGATCTTCACGATGGGCCACGAGCTCAAGCACCACTTCCTGGACCGGCCCGCCGGCATGGACCTGGTGTCCATGTGCGGAGACTCCAACGTGTCGGACCTGCCCGAGAAGGCGGCCGAGGTGTTCGCGGCTGAGCTTGTCTACCCCGACGCGGAGTTCCTCATCCACATGGAGCAAGCCGGAATCGCGCGCGGCGGGTGCGACGCCGCCGCGATCGTCCGGCTCAAGCACCGCACCCGCACGACCCTCAGCTACTCGAGCCTTGGAAAGCGGGCGATGTTCCATGGGTTTGCGCCCGAAGGATCGCTCCTGGGTGTTGCTTGGAAGAAGCTCGAGGCTTCGATCTACGGCGAGCCGTTCTACAAGCGTTATGCGCAGCGCCGGCGGTCCGCCGGCTAGCAGTTGCCGACTTCTCAGCTGGCGACGCGCACCTGCCGTTCGTTCGTGACCCGAGCGATGGGACGGTCGCTTCCCGTTGATCCAAGGTCCCGACGAGGCTCGCCCTGGCCGCCAGAGGGCATCGTCCGCCTATTCTGCTGAGCGTGCAACCGATCCCACCCGGCGGAGGAAGGATCGATCCGCCAAGCACGAGGGCGAGCGCGCCGACACGCGAGCAGCTTGCCAAAGCGGACGCAGAGCGTCGGCTTGCCGAGGACAGGGACCGCAAGAAGCAGGAAGCCGAGACCCTGATTGCGGGCGAACAACTCGCGTCGCAGCTCCTCTACCCGCAGCCGGGACAAACCCCGCAGATACCGCCCAGCACGCCGACGAACGTGGCGCACGCTGCTGCGGCAGACATCGCTGATCGGATCGCCAAGGTTGCCGAGCATCCTTACGGCGCCGCGTCGACCGCTGCCACGCCTGAGCACGCTGAATACCTTGCCCAACTCGAGGCCGTCGCGGCGGTTCTGGCCAATTACCTCGCGCACCCGCAACCAGTGGCGAGCGGAGGGTGCTGGTCCGCGCTCGTGGTCGTTGCCATGATCATCGCGGCAATTCGATCGAGTTTTGCACTGTAGGATTGCTGCGGCACGCTACTCCCGTGAGCTTCATGATTCGGATCGGTCTGTGGTTCCTGCGCCTGGACATCGAGCGTGTCCACCCTGCGACCGTCCAGCTAACGCGACTCCAACGCGCGGATATGCGCTGCCCGGAATTGCAGTCCCAGCGGCAGAGTCCCTCGACTGATCGCGCAGACGCAGATCAAGCCGCCAAAGTGCCGCCGAGCCGCCTCAACTAGGTTGGGAGTGTGGCGTCGCGACCCGCACCGATGGACTCCGGATCCACGACTTGCGCCACACCTTCGCGACACGCCACATCAAGCAGCATCGGAACCTCATGCTGACCAAGACGATCATGGGTCACTCCAGCATCGCCATGACCGAGCGCTACGTGCATCTCATGACCCTGGACGAGAACCTCGAAGCGCCGGTGTAGGCGCGCCGTTCCAGCAATCTTCGTGCGCCAGAACGGAGTTCCCGCTCGGGCGCGCCGGATTACGTCTCAGGGCGGCCGCCGCTCTTCCGCGGCGCTCGTTAGGACGCGCCTTGTTTCGGGACGCGTGCGCGGTCTACCTTTGCTGTTCCAGCGAGTACCGTCGTCGGATGCGAGGGAGGGTTGCGTTGAGATCTCCGCACGATACCCGCGCATCGCCGCCCGACGCGGAGTCGCTCCCCACTGTTGAACTGATCGCCGCTGAGATCGTCGAGGGTCTGCGAGCTGCCTTGAGTCAGTTCTCCCAGGAGGCACCTGATCTCTCCAGTGCCTCCACGCGCGAGATTGCGCGGCTCTCCCGTGACTGAGTGGTACATCGCGGAATCGCGGGATTCCGTGATCCGGTACACCCACGGCGTGAGTCATGGCCGCCGGTCTGAGGGATATGAGCTCGCCTACGGCGCGGTCTTCATGCATCTGGTCGAGATGGAACCGGCGGAGATCGCCTCGCTCACGCGCCTAGTAACGGAGGAGGGCGATGTGAGCGTGCGTCTTGCGCTACCGGGCGAGAAGCGCTGGTGGTTCTCCAAGGGTGGCAAGGCCCGCTGGCCCGGCACCAAGGTGCACTCCCGCTTCAGCGTGATCGAGGGCGCGAAGTGGGCGCCGGCGTCGCTCGATGAGGCGACCGTTCAGAAGCTGCGCGACGCGCCCTAGTTCAAGGGATGCCCCAGCTCACGTTCCTGCCCTGGCTGAGCGTTGAGGCGCCGGAGCGATTCGGTCCCGTGCAACTGCTCCCGAAGCAGGCCGGTCTGGAGATGCTCACCGGCCACGACCGCGCCTACGCGGACGCGATGTGCGCCGCGTACGTGGAGGCCCACGCCGACAAGGCGGGCATCTACCCGCCGGCACCGATCACCTTCGTCAGCTACCGCGATCAGCCGCTCACGACAGAGCTTGCGCCGCTCGAGTTCTGGGATGTCGGTCGCGTGCTGCGTTTGCTGGGAGCAGTAGCGCAAGAGCCGACGCAGATCGAACGCTCCCCGTCGAACTGCTTCGTCCCCGTCGAACTGCTTCGTCCCCATCGGTCAGCGCTACGCGGTGGGCAGCTTCGGCCTCGCGATCATGTCCGGGAAGCTGCAGAGCGGCGGACTCAACATTGGGCGCGCGCGCTTTACACGGCCGACCTACATCTCGATGACCGCGCATCTGGACATCGGCGAGGCGTCGCTGCGGGTCGCGGTCGAGAAGCTGGTTGAGCTCCCGGCCCACACGAACAACCAACAGGCGCTCATTCGCGGCCTCGAGTGGTTCTTCTGGGCCCACCTTGATGACGACGAGCAGAACTCGTTCGTCCCGTTCGTGCTGCTGCTGACGGCGTTCGAGAGCGTGCTCGACCTCGGTCACTCGAGCAAGGTCGGCTTCGCGAAAGAGATCGCCAAACGCCTCGCAACCCCAGACGATGTCTTCACCACAAAGGCCATTCAGGGACTGACGCTGACCCTGAATGAGCAGGGCTGGTGGGCCTACGCGTTCTACGCGTTCCGTTCCGACACCGTCCACGGCCAGGCGCTCGCAGATGCGGCCTATGTGTACAACGGCCGATCGCACTTTGACCTCGCGAGCACGGCGTTCCGGATTCTCGTCCGTCAGCGGCTCCAGAAGATGGAACTGCTCGCGATGCCGCTCGGCATCGTTGGCCTGTCGCTGTTCTTCGACCAGCTGCACAACCCGCCAGAGGCAGAGGAGTGATCCGGCGAGGTATCGCGGCCGCCGCGAAGCGTGCGGATCGGCTGCTCGATCGCCTTCCACTGATCTGGCAGCTCTCCTCCTCGACCCGACAGATGAAGGCGATCGCCGTCCGAGTCGCGAGGGGCTAGTTACGGCCGAATGATCCCCTCGACCTCACGCTCGGCGGGCTCGACGTTCGTGTACACCTTTCGATCCTGCCAACGAACGCGCACGCGCCGCCCCTCGGCGGCAGCGGGACCGACCTCGATGGCTCGGATCGCTCCGACGTAGCCGCCGCCGATCAGCGCCTCGACGATGAACAGTCGCGTGAGCGCGATGATGCTCGAGTCCGGCTGCGTGCGATCTCGAAGGGGCGCCGTCTCGATGATGAAGTCGCACCAGAAGTAGAAGAACGAGCCGGGCGTGGCTTCCCCGAACAGCTGCGTTCGTAGACGCAACGCGAGGATCTCGTCGGCGTCTAGCGAGACAGTCCCGTTGCTAAAGGCCATCCGCGTGGGATTCGGCGGGTCGCCGGCGCGATAGTCGATTGCTATGGCTGTCCGGGTGGCACTCTCGACCGTCTGTGTCAGGCCCGTGACGCGGATGGGGATTGACTGATCACGCACCGTTAGCTGCAGCGCCTCGCGCTCGGTCAGCCGCGCCAGGCCTTCGAGAACGGGGCCCGGCCGCAGCCGCGCCTCGATCCGGCCTTCTCCGGTTCTGATCGTGACGCTTGCTGCGCGGAACACGAGGTCACCGAGCTTGACCCAGGGAGATACGTCCTCTGCTGCGAGATCCGCGATCCGCCCGCTCACCTGCGCAGCGAGGTCAGCGGGGTCGCGGTACGCGCCCGTGGTCCGGCTCAGGCGAACCTCTGTGATCAGGCCCGCAAGGGCTGCTTCTCGATCCGCGGGCGCCGGCGTGAGCACCCACGCGTCGATCGGCTTGTTGCGTGCCTTCGCTCGCAGATACTCCGCGTGCGTCGCCGAGCGTCCCTCGGCGACAGTCGTGCCGTACCGCGCGCGGTAGATCGCCACGAGGTGATCGCTGCGGTCGACCTCTGTGAGGTACGCGCGCTGCGCGTCGTCGCCGCGCGCACCGAAGCGCTCGAACCAGATCGGCGTGCCTCCGCACTGATCGATCGCGTCCGCGACGGCCAGCCGCTCATCGCGCGTGTCGGCCATCGCGCTCGAGATGAAGAAGGTGCGACCGGCTGCCCACTCGCGAACGTCGGCAGGTGAGAGCGGGGTCGGTCTGCTCGCATCGATGCGCATGGCCGAACTCTACTGAGGCGTCGAGTGCCGGGTTGCCATGTGCGCGCGTAGCGCCTCGGCCAGCGTCTCGACGGCGCCGTAGCCGATCATCTCCAGATCAGCGGCGGGCCGACCCCTCAGCGGAATCGCGCCGAGGAGCGAAGGGTCGTCATCACCCCACGGACAGACGACGCGCCAGCGCAACTCCGAGTACGCGTGCTCTTTCCGGTGGGTGGCGTCGCGTTCCAAGAGTTTGCCGAACCCGTCGGCAGCCATGTTCCCGAGCATCGCTTCGAAGTCCCGATCGTTCCCGAAGCCCCTGACGCTCGCCCCGCCGACGGCGAGATGCGAACACTCGCCGCAGGCGAGCGCGATGCGGACCTCAACGCGCTCGTTCTGACTTTCCACGCCGCTACGTCCGCGCCAGGTAGTCGTCGAGCGCCCGGAGATTCTCGGCAAGCGGCCGCACCGCGTCGAGGATGAGACGCTCGTCGGGCCACGGCGCAAAGCCTGCGCGCACGCCCTCGACCGCATCCCACGTCAGCTCCGGCCAACCCGGAATCCCCCGCTGGCGCCCCTCGATGCGAGCGCGGTGCGTCGCTTCATCGGTAAGCACGCACTCGACGATCACCAACTTCGCCTGGACGCGGAGTGCCAGCTCACGCCAGGTGTTCCGAATGCTCTCGGTCTTGGCCACGCTGTCGAGTACCACGGTGCGTCCTGATCCAAGCTCCTGTTCAGCCTGCGCCGTCATGACCTCGTAGGCAGCCCATCCGGAGTTCTGCTCGGTGCCGATCCCCGCTCTCCAGAGTGCGGCCTCGATGATGTCCTTGCTCAAGAGTGACGCAGCAAGCCGCCGAGCGGCATGCTCCGCGAGCTGCGACTTGCCGGTGCCGGGAACGCCGGAGAAGACGACGAGCCGGGGCATCTGGCTGATTATCGGCACCGGATGGCTCCTAACAGAGGACGGCGGGAGACTCGAGCTTCTAACGCCGGCTCGCTTTGCTCCACGCTCCGACCTCGGGAACCAAGTGCGTCGCGCGGTGGAATCGCCAGGACGGACTGGGTGCTCACTTAGCGAGCAACGCCGGCAGCTCACGCATGTCGGTGAAGACGATCGTGCCGCCCGTCGCCAAACGATCCGGCGGCGTGACGCCGCCGGCATATCCGAAGACACGCATGCCCGCAGCGTGCGCGGCCTCTGCTGCGGAAGGACTGTCTTCGACGACGACGCAGGCAACCGGTGGGACGTTCATGGTTGCGGCCGCATGAAGGAACAGGTCGGGTGCGGGCTTTCCGCGCGCAACGTCACTGGCGCTGAAGATGCGTCCGTCGAAGCGGTCCAGCAGACCGACAAGGCTCAGGCTGTGACGGATCTTCTCATGCGTCCCGCTGGACGCGACGCACATCGCGAACTGGATCTCGTCGAGTGCTTGGACGACTCCGTCGATCGGCCGTAGCTCCGACTCAAACGCCTTGCGGTAACGGCGCGGAAACTCCGCGGCCCATTCGCTGGCCACCTCGGTCCCGAGACGCTCGACGATCTGCGTTTGGGTGTCGGCGTCAGACCGTCCGAGAAACTGCTTGATCACTTCCGCCTCGGACAGCGGCCAGCCGCGCTCAGTGAGCCCGATCGACGAAATGCGAACGGAGATCCGCTCGCTGTCGACCAGCACTCCACGCACGATCGGAGCAATTCGATCAAATGCGGCATCGAGCGTGGCCTGAACAACCGCGGCGTCGTTCTCTCCAGCCAGGGTCGTCGAGCCGACGATATCGGCGAAAAGGATCGTTACGAGCTTGCGCTGCCCCTTCATCCTTTCCGCCGTTCGGCGGGCGCCGACGATGGCAATGTACCCGCGCACGACCTCTATTCACTACAGGGGAACACAACTAACCTGCCAGCGGCGGGGAGTCGCAAGAGGGGGTGCACGGAATGGCTGGCCACGCAACTGGCGCTTGTCGTGTGCTCGCCTGTTGGCTTGCGAGGGCACGTTGGCATTCGCGCACGAGACTTGGCGCATCGAACCGAACCGAAGCTGCGGCGCGCATCGCTGCGCTCGCAGCGGAGTAGCCGTGACCAGCAGCAGCGGTCGGCGGACGCCGGAGCAATCTCTGCTCGGACCCGTCACGCCAGAAGAGTTCGAGCACGTCGACCCGTGGCAGCGGTCTCGATCCTTCTCCGCTGGTTTGCCGTCGGCCCCGCGGGCATGATCGACCCCTGGACCGATCTACCACTTGAAGAGGGCCCTCGAGAGGTCTTGGACGCCATTCGCGCTGATGACCTGGACCGCGTGAGGGAACTCATCGCGCTTGGTCGCTGTCAGCAGTTCGTGCATGGCCGCCAGTCCGAACAGGTATTCCGCGAAGTCGCCACCGTTCGCAGGTGGTCCGAGTTATCCGATTGCGATTTGCAATACGGGGAGTGGCACGGGGCTGATCAGGGGGAGGACGGGCCGAGATACCAACCTCGACAGATGTATCGCCGACTGATGCTCGCAAACATGTGGGACAAGGATGATCTGCCTGTCGACACGTACGTCCAATTTCTACACATGAACTACATGCTGGCGTGCGACGTACGTCGGGCCCATCGCAACACGATGTCTGTGTTCGGTGGCGCTCGAGCGTGGGTGGTCGGTAACCGCACCACTCAGCGTGTCGCGACCTATGCCCGTCTTGAGATCGCGGTTACGTGCGCGTGGGTTGAGCTCCTCGCGGGCCGTCTCGCCCTCGCCGAGTCTCTCTCGCGGCAAGCGTCGACCCTTGGCTTGGCCGAGGATCATCAACGCGATCAGGCCACTGACATGCTCGCGTTCGTCCAGGTGGCGCGTGGAGTCGAGGCACCGCGTCGGCCGATGGCGCTGCCCGCGATGCTCGCAGGACCACGAGGTCCAAACCCGGCCCTCACGGGCCTCTGGCTGCTGGATGCCTGTTTTCTCAGCGTGCTGCTCGAGCCGCAGGCCGTGGAGTCCAGAGCACTGAATGCACAAACGATCGCCGCGCGACTCGGATCTCCGCGGATGATCGGACAGTCAGAGGCGTGGCTGGCGGCGGCTCATCTACTCAGCGACAACCGCGCGGCGCTCACTCAAGAACTTCCGGCGATCCTGCAGATGACGAGAGGCGCGACTCCCGGTCTACGTGCACTTCCCCTCTTTGTGAGCGGCGTTGCCAGCGGAAGACCCGAGCAGCTTCGCGACTGCGTCCGCTTGGCTCGACAGACTGGGCAGGGCTGGCTGGAGGTCGCTGGACTGGCCTGGTTGGTCAACGGCGGCGAGCGGTCTGCGGTCAAAGACTTCCACCGGCTGATCCGGGCCACCGGTTGGCGCGTGCCCATGCTCGTCTCCCGCGCGGTCCGGGCCGCCGTGGCCACGAGGCTCGCGGCTGCGGGCGAGCGGTCGGCAGCGCTTCTTGAGCTTGCGCTCGCGACAGGGGACGAGGCAGCAATCCTTGCGGTTGCGGCGGCGCACCTCCGCGACCACCCAGCATCGTTCGACTCAGCTGCTCTCGCGCTATCCCGGCTGCGTTCGGGTGCGGCTCGTGACCTCTTGGAGGCAGCAGTCCGTACCAAGGGTCCGCAGGCTGCCGCAGCCGCGGCTGCCATGAACCGGCGACAGACTCGTCTCGGCCTCTCGCCGCGCGAGATCGAGGTGTTGAAGCTCGCGAGCGCGGGGCTGACCAACCAACAGATCGGAGCCAAGCTCTCGATCAGTCCGCACACGGTGGCCCGCCATCTGGAGAACTCGCGCACGAAGCTGGGGGCCTCCAACCGTGCAGAGGCAGTGGCGCGCTTAGGGGCGATGTCCGCCGACTAGCGACCACCGCACCCGGGACCAACGTCGATTGGTCAAATATCGCGATGTCGCAGCCGTGTGTTCTTGCTTGCATCTGCGGATGCAGCACGCCATGTCCGGCTGTAGAGAGTGACGCGACCGCGCAGCCGAGCGAAGCCACCCGAGCGCGCAGTGGCGCTCAGCGCCCGGGAAGCCCAGGTGCTGGCGCTGGTGGGCCAAGGGCAGAGCAACGTGCAGATCGGGGAGGCCCTGCACCTGAGCCGTCACACGGTCGCCCGGCACATCGTCAATGCGCGGGCGAAGCTGGGAGCCACCAATCGCGCCGAGGCGGCCGTGCGCTTCCTGCGGAGCGATCTGGCGGCACGCGCACCGCGCGTGCCGAAGCGTCGTGACGGTATCTAGCGAGTCGGCGCTTGGGTCGAATGGTCAATTCTCGCGATGTTTCGAAGCCGGTGGTAGCCGAGCCTGATGTTGGCGGAGGGGATGATGTTGCGAACGATCGGGATAGTCACGCTGACTCTGGTTCTTGCGGGTTGCGGCGGATCGAGCGCGCCGGCAGCCACGCGGTCCGTCGATGTCGCCGTCAGTACCTCAACTCCGGTACCGGCAGCGTCGAGCGCCCCGGTCGCGACCCCGATCCCCACCGTATCCGCGGGCGTCTACCTGGCGCCGGGCGCGACGATCCCAGCGGGCCGGACACCGCCGCCGATCGATGTCGCGAAAGGAACGCTCATCAGCTCAGGTGACGGGAAGATCGTTCAGATCGTAGTGAGGTCAGCCACCTTCCTGCCCGTGGGCCCGCCGATCACCTTCACGATCACGAGCCAGACCCTGATGACGCTGCGCAAACCGAACCAGGCCACCCAGGTCAATACGCTCTCGGAAACCGGAGTCAAGGACGGGGACCCTGTGTCCGTCATCTACGAGACGATGCGGAGCGCAGACGGCACCTATCACCTGCGCTCGATCCGCTACGACGAGTAGTGGGAATGATGAACGCAGCCCGAAGCGTTTCGATCAGAGTCGCGGCGGTCGCCATGGCCCTCGGGCTCGCGGCTTGTGGTGGCGCAAGTACAGCTCTGCCTGCGTCATCGGCCACGGCCGCCACGGTGTCACCTACGGCCGCTGCTTCAACGCCTAGCCCCGTCGTCACCAGCGCGCCCCCTGCTTCCCCGACGATCTACATCGACCCGGGATTCACGCTCCGACCAGGAACCACTCCTCCGGCTACTGACCTAGCGCGCGCCACCCTCGTAAGTGCCGGCGACAATAAGACCATCCAGCTCAAGGTAGTGAAGGCGACCTTTCTTCCAGTCGGACAAACCTTGGCTTTCATGATCACCGCTGACACCAAGGTGATGTCGCGTAAGCCAAATGCGACCCGCGTGTCCACCCTGGCTGACGCCGGAATCAAGGTCGGCGATACCGTGCTGCTCGTCTACGAGACGGTGAAGAACGCGGACGGCACCTATCACCTGCTCACGATCTACCTCGACGAGTAGTTGCTGACGATGGTGGTGGTTACGGAGTGGCGGTCTTGTGCGGAGCGGCTGTGGCGCCGGCGCGCGCCTATCGCGCGCCTCCTGCTCATCCTCGGGTTGACGCCCATCGGACTCGTAACCTTTGGTAGCTCAGCTCTTACTGCCCCGGTCCCTTCCGCCGATCCGAAAGTGAGCACTGTGACGGTCGAGCCTCAAGGGGATGGGGCGCTTGCCGTCACCGTACATCTGCGCGACAGCGCAGGAAACCCGACCACGACGCTCGATCGACCATGGCTGATCATCAAGGCAGTCCGTCCGCCGTACAGCGGGCCGCTTGGCGTCTACACGACGGGCCCCTCCCAAGTCGACGGCGTGAGTCTCGTGAGTGGTGGGACGCTCGGTTCCGACCACGGTCCGGGCGTTCTCTGGATCACCCCCACCTCTCCAGACGTGGCGGCGCTCGTGCGCCCGGGTGCAGCTGGCGCCCCGAGCGTCGTCGCGTGGATCGTCGACGCACAGGGCAACGGCGTTCCCATCGGTCTGGGTGCAACGCCGACGGCTACGACTGCGCCACCAACAGTTGCACCACCAACGCCCGTGCCGACGGTCGCAGCAACGGTCGCCGTCGCTGCGCCGGTGGCTCCAAGCCCAGAACCAAGCCCGGCGACGGACGGTCCGCCCTGGTGGCCGATCGCCCTAGTGCCCCTCGCGGCAGCGGCAGCAGCAGCGATCGCGTTTCTGCGGCCCCGGCCAACGTCGACTTCGTCTGTCCTGGTCACCTACGAGGGCAATCCGCAGATCATCCGGGCCGGCGCTGCGGGGCCGGTGCCGCTGGACACGCAGGTCGTGAGCGTCGGGGACCGACTGATCATGGACGCGACCAGTCGCGCAACGCTTGTTTATGCCGACGGGAGCACGGTCGCCCTCGATCCCAACACCGAGGTGGGGGTCAAGGCGCTCGATGTGCGGCCCGACTACTCGGCCACCGACCTCATGCAGTACAGCGGACGGGTCACCAGCACACTGCAGAAGCTGTTCGGTCCATCACACTTCAACATCCGTACACCCAGCATTGCGGTAGGTGTCCGCGGAACCCGTTTCGTTACCGAGGTCATGGCCGACGGCACCAGTACGGTGACGGTGGAGGAAGGGCAGGTTGAGGTAACCGGCCTCGATCATCGCGTCTTCGTCAATGCAGGTGAGCAGGTCGTCGTACATGTCGGCGAGATTCCGACAGCTCCGTCGAAGATCTCCCTTTCATGAGGGTCGTCATGAGCCAACTCGTCCGTGCCCGTGAGCGTTTCAACGATGCCGCAGCTCGCACCCTCGAGTCACGCGCGGGTCGCATGGTCCGCCCAACTGATCGGCGTGAAATGCTCGGTCACGGACCAGCGACGATTCTGGCGCCCCGCCGCTCAGTCCTCGCATCGGCAGCGGCGATGTGGCTGGTGGCGTCGCTCATCGTGCCGGCCCCGGTCCTCGCAAGCACCTCGCTCTCCGTCGATTGGGAAACTCAAGCCGCCCTGACTGCGGTCAACGACGCGCGGATCGCAACCGGCCTGCCGGGCCTGCGCGCCAATCTCAATCTGATCCAGGCCGCGTCCGCGCACTCCTCCTACATCGCGCAGAACGGTCTCGTGATCACGCACTCCGAGGTGGCGGGCAAGCCTGGGTTCACCGGCGCGACGCCCACAGATCGCGCGGTGGCAGCCGGGTACTCCAACGGGGTCGGTGAGGTGATCACCAGCGGCCATGACGGCCGCGCGTCCGTGGAGCTGCTGCTGGCGACGGTCTACCACCGGCACATCCTGCTTTCCCCGGACGTGGCGGAGCTCGGGTACGGCGGGGTTGGACACAGCGTCACGGATCTCGGGTATAGCTGGGCCGGTACGCCCACCGATGTGGCGCGGTACCCCGTTCCCGGCGCAACGGCGGTCCCCCTCAGCTGGGTCGGCAACGAGACCCCGAGCCCGGTGGTCGGATTGCAGGGCCCCTTCGGCTACCCGATCACGCTCGAATGGGGCTACGCCGCCGGCGTCGTGACGCTCGATGGCGTGCAGCTGCGCGGACCCGCGGGCGACGTTGGCATCAAGACTGAGAACTGGGGCGGCCGGGCGCTCAGCGCCGTTCCGCTCGCGCCACTAGCGCCGAGCACCACGTACCGCGTGACCTTCTCCTTTCACCGCTCCGGGGCGGCGCTAACGGAGAGCTGGAGCTTCAGCACCGAGGCCGCGCGCGTCGGGGCGCCCACTGGCTTGTGGATCGAGAGCGGAGACTTCGGGCGGATCGTGCACTGGAGCCCGCCCGTCGGCGCCGCCCCGGCGGCGTATCGGATCACCAAGTGTGCGTCGATGTGTTTCAACCCCAACACGTTCACCGTGAACGCCGACCAGCTGTACTGGACCGACCCCGCACCAGGGGTCCCCGGCTACCTCATCATCTCGGCTCTGCGCGGTGGAGAGGAGTCGATGACCTCCATCGGAGGCGATCCTCGGCCCGCGTCAGCGCCCTACGCGTCCTCGAAGTGGGTCGCGCAGAGCCCCTACCCCACCCTCGCAGCAGGCGAGATCAGCGAGCTGTGGTTTGCGTTCCGCAATAGCGGCACCACCACCTGGACCCGCGGCGCCTGGGGTAGCCAGGCGAACCTCGGACTCAACGGCGACAACAAGGCGCCCTACCGATTGGGCATGAACGTCGATTGGCTGTGGGACGATCGCGTCGCCACCACGGATCAGACGAGCGTCGCGCCAGGCGAGGTGGGCATGTTCCGCTTCAAGCTCCGGGCGCCACAAAGCCCCGGCGTCTACCGATTCTCCGTGCGAGCAGTGGTGGATGGTCTCGCGTGGCTGCAGGACGAGGGCGTCTTCCTGACGGTCACGGTGCGTTAATGGAGCGTCGGGACCGTGGTGCAGCGTCCGTTTGCACGACCACACGCGTCGGAGATGAACTTCCTAGGAGGAACGGCATGCGAGGGCTGTCTGCGTACGTCGGATTGATCCTTCTCGTCGCCTGCCTTGCCACGTTCGCCCTGGCGGCGTGCGGTGGCGGGGAGCAGAAGCTCGCCAGCACGTCCGTTCCCACGGCCACGGCTGTAGCCACGGTCGCGGCTGCCACTCCGGCCGTTACGTCGGTCGTGACGATCACATCGCCAACCAGCACCGCGCCCAGCGGCACCAGCGTGTACATCGCGCCAGGAACCACGATCCCGCCTGGACGCACGCCGCCGCCGATCGGCGCCGCCAAAGGCGTGCTCGCGAGCTCGGGTGACGGCAAGGTCATCCAGATCGCAGCGATTACGAACGCCACATTTCTTCCGAACGGACAGACGCTTACCTTCACGATCACCGATCAGACGCTGCTGACACAGCGGAAGCCCAATCAGACAGTGCAGGTCACAACGCTAGCTGCAGCAGGGATCAAGAATGGTGACCCGGTCTCGTTCATCTACGAGACCTATAAGAACGCAGACGGCACCTACCACCTGCGCTCGATTCGCTACGACGAGTAACACGTCCGAACGCGACTTCGGGAGGGCGCGTCTCTCCGGGCCCCCAGCGCTTACGGTCGTCTGGCGCGAGCCTTTGGCACGTCCGAGACCGTGAAGACTCGGAAGCAATCTCCACCGATGCCTAGGCGGCGCGCACCCGCGCCAAGAGCACGCCGTCCGGTCTCATAGGCGCATCTTCTAGATCAGCCGATGCTCGTAAGGGCGCCAGTGAGACGCCACGTAGGCGCGTCGCCGCGACGAACGATCAGCGATCCGCTGGTGCAGAGGTCGTCGGCCGGATTCCACTGTGTAGTCGCGCCCCAGCCACCGATCACGCGCCTCGGTCCGAGCAGCGCGACGCCGGCGCCCACCAGCAGAGAGCGGATCCGCGGCTGCTCCTCGCGAAGGACCTCCGCCAGTCGCAGGCTCATCCGATCGAGGTCTTCGCCGACGTAGTCGTGAAAGGCGGAGATCGTGCCGTCCAGCAACGGCTTGAGGAGCTGCACCGCCGAGGCACTCGACCCTGCGGGCACATCGAGGGTCATGTGGACCGCGAAGCGGGATCCGATCGCGACCGGTGCGGCCACCTCGACCTCTGCGGTACGCATCGCGAGCCAGGCGAGCGACGCACTGGGATCCCGCGCGAAGGCGTCGAGCGGAACGCCCGACCACCGGGCGAGTGCCACGCCACCCGCAGAGCTCTCGCTGGGTCCGAAGGAGTAGCGGTGATAGCAGTGGGCCCCATCGAGACCGTTTGGCGCCCACGCCCAATCGCGTCGCTCGAAGCGCACGCCGTCGTAGCCCGAACGCCGGAACGCGTCGAGACCCACGTTGTAGAGCAGCACGTTCTCCGCATCGAAGAGCTGCGTCTCGTCGGTAGCGAACTGCACGATCAGCATCTCGCCCGGAACCGCCGGGAGCTTCTTGACCTCTTCGCGCAGGCGGGACCGGAACTGGGGCAGCCACGGCCGCGCGGTGACCTTGGTGGGTTCAAAGGGGAGGCGACTGGTGCTCCATGCCTCTACCGACTCGTGGTCGGCGGTGGCGCCCTGGATCCGGTACTCGGTGCCCTCGGCCGCACTCACCGTGGCATAGTGCGCGCGTGCCAACTCTCTCAGCCAAACCCGCGCGCCGGCGGCGGACCCCGGCGCCCAGGAGCGATCTGTATGTGCAGGTCGGGGTGCTCGTGCGGGGGGCGCGCGAGAAGGCGGGGCTGTCCCAAGCGCAGCTGGGCGCGCCGTACTTCACGCGCGCGTACGTGAGCGCGGTCGAGCTCGGCAAGATCAGTCCGGGCCTCAAGAGCCTTCGCCACCTGGCCACCAAGCTGGGTGTCCCGTTGCGTTCGCTGATTCCTGACGACTAGACACGCCCGCCCAGCCTCAGCCGTGTTGCCCCTCCTCCTGTGGAGTGATTGAGCTCGCTCCTTCGCCGCGCTAAGTGCCACTTACAAGGAGCGTGGGAGCGCAGTGCAACCGCCGTTTGCCAGGGGTGGACCGGAGCTGCTGATCGCGGTCGGTGCTGGCGACTACGAGCAGTTCGTCGCAGACCATATGCATTTGCTGGCGCTGGGCGGCACGCCGCCGATACGGATCGTCCGCACGAGCGAGCTGACTGATCCCGACAACGAGGCGGACGTGGTGTTCGCCCGCTACACGGCCAAGAGCCCGGGGCGCCGAATGCTCTTCTCGACCATCGAGCTCGAAACGTATGAGCAGGACGAGGCGGGTTTGATCTACTGCGACGATGAGCTGGTCAAGCCGACGCCCCCAGTTGCGTTCGGCGAGCCGCGCAGCCGAAGCCCGGGCGTGCTCCGACGCTTCCGCGAGGCGGTGCTGCTGTTTAGCGTTCCGGGTCCCGGCGCGGGCTACCACTCGCTTACCGTCTGCCCAACCCGGCCGATCCTGGATCTCGTGGCGTTCCCGCGCGTGAGCGCCAGGCCTTTCGATCCTGATTGGCTGGAGAAGGCGCATGCATGGATGGCGCCGGAGTGGGCGCAAGCACCAGAGACGAACTCTCCGTTCGAGCGGCGGGATCGCTCGGTCAGGCGCGCCGCCGAGCGTGCGGCCCGACGCGCGGCAAGCCGAGCCCGGTGGGCGCGCTAGAGGTCGGGGCCGATGAGGTCGCGGGCGCTCACGCCCAGACCGCGGGCGATCTGCCGCAGGGTGGCGAGGCTCGGCAGCGAGGCGCCCATCTCGATCTTCGAGATCGCGAAACGTGAGAGGGTCTTGCCGGCGAGATCCGCTTGGCTGAGGCCAGCCGCAAGCCGACGCTCGCGAATGCGTGCCCCCAAGATCGCCCCGAACTGCGCGTGCGTAAGATCGCCGAGGCGGGGCTTCGAGCGCTTTCGTGGGGCCGCGGACTGGGGCGGCTTCTGGAGGCGGCGTGTCGATCCGCTCATGCGGCGTAGTCGGCGAGCAGGCTGCGGGTGTCGGGGGCTTGCAGCTGACGGAGGCCGGCGGCCTTGAGCTGGTAGAGCCGCTGAGTCGAGAGGCCCATCGCGCGGGCGAGCTCCCGCATCGTCATCGCGGTGCAGCCGATCCCGTAGTGGCGGCGGAGTACCTCGGCCTCTTGGCGGCCGCACCTTCCCAGAGCTGTGCCCAACAGAGCGGTGCGCTCGCGACGCTCGGCCAACTCCGCCGGGCGCGGAGCGGCGTCGGCGATCGTGCGGACCGTCGCCTCGTCATCAAGCGACACGTGGTGGGTGGACGCCGCGAGCGCCTCGATCGCATCGGGACGCAGACCGGTCGCTGCGGCCAAGCCCTCGCGGAGACCTTCGACGTTTTCGGCGTTCTCGAGGGCCTGACGGACGCGGCCCCGGGCTGCGTGCAACGCAAGCGGCAGCAGCAGCGCGTCGCCATGCCGCTCGATGCGACGCATCTGCGTCTTGACCCACGGATACGCGTAGGCCGCAAAAGGCGCGCCGTGGCGCCAGTCGTAGGAGGCCGCGGCCTGCACGAGACCCTCGTTGCCCGCCTGCACCAGATCGTCGAAGGGCATGCGGGAGAGGCGCATCACGTGCTTGGCCCACCGCACCGGAATGCACAGGTGGGCTTGCACGAGCGCGTCGCGGGCGATGCGCACGGCGCGGCCGTGATCGATCTCGATGAGCGGGGTGGCGGGATACGCGACCTCCAGCGTTTCCAGCTGGCGGTCCAGCTCGTCGATG
Organism: Candidatus Dormiibacterota bacterium; assembly: GCA_043738605.1. Taxonomy (GTDB): domain Bacteria; phylum Chloroflexota; class Dormibacteria; order Dormibacterales; family Dormibacteraceae; genus Palsa-872. The sequence continues at coordinate 29,657 of JAYUFT010000147.1, forward strand.
AACGCCCTGGCTTCAGGAGTCAGACGGCCCTCGCCGATCAGGGTGCGCTCCACGCGCAGGGCGCTGACGAAGAGGAAAGCCGGGTCGCAGGCCTCGCGGAGCTGGGTCTTGGTGTCGACGCGTCCGAGCGAGCGTCGAAGCGCATTGAGGCGCTCAGCCACGAGCCGCGGTTCGCCATCGCGGCGGGCCCATTCGCGGCTCGCGCGCGCCAGATGCTCCTGGCTGCGGCGCGCGATCGCCCTCAACTGCGCGGCAGACGCTCCGAGGGCGTAAGCGGGGCTGGGCCCGATCAGGTTGTGGAACGGAATCACCGCCAGGCGCAGGACTGGCGCCGGCCGGTTGGCGCTGAAGATCGTCTCGCCCAAGATCCGCGCTCCCTCGGCGTCCACGGCAGGGTCCTCGTCAAGCTGCTGGCCATACGCGATGCCGGAGCTCTCCGGCATGATCAGAATCGTCACCTTTCTCTCCAGACACCCCCATCGGTGGAGGGTGTCAACTGCGCGTCCACATCATTAAGAACCTGTGCAACCAAAAAAGCAAGCGATGGCGCGAAAGTTCCCCAATGGCCGTTTTCCGAACGATTGGGTGGCGATCGCTTGCATTTTCTCGAAAGTCGCGCCCCGTCCTGAGCAGCGAGACGCCGCAGCGGAGCTGCAGGCGACGAAACGGAGAACAAGAAGTGAAGCCAGATGGGTACGGGATCCGCGTTGAGGGCATCTGCCGGTGCGGTCACCGGGCGGATGACCACTCGCGCAACGCGATCGGCATCGGAGCGTGTGAGTTCTGGGGTTGTGAGGATCGTGCGGGGCTCGACAGCCGTGGCTTTCCCCACTGTGACCGGTTCCTCAACGCGGACGACACCGATGCGTTCCGTGCGGAGCACTGGGCGATCCGCAACCGCAAGCAGCCAGCGGCCACGCACCGCGATGTTGCGCGTCTGCGCGATGCGCTTGCCGCAACAGCCTCCGGGTCGGACCGCGAGCGGTACCGGATCATCTTCAATGGTGTGGAGCGCCAAGCGCGGGCGGCCTAGGGCTTCGCATCATCGCGCGCACGTGGCGGCGCGCCACCCACGCCCTGCGCGGCGAGGGCAGAGCAGCGGCTCGCCAAGCCCACATTCGCTGACCTCATGCGCGACATCGACGACGAGGCACGCGTTGAGGGTCCCGAGGCCGTTGAAGAGCTGCGGCAGCTCAAAGAGCAGTACGCGCTCGAAGGACAAGAGCTGCGTCGGCGCGGGCGCAATCGCCAGTAGGGCCCCACGTGCCGGCGAGGCGCTACTCCGTCACCCGCGTCCAACAGGTGGGACAGATACCGTCCCGCCGGCTGGGATCCAAGAGCACGTTGTCGTAGAGCTCCCCTCCGCACTGCGGGCACGGAGTGATCGCAACCGGATCGCGCAGCTGGTCCCGCATGCGCTCCGCGTCATGGGCCAGGCCCGCCACCTGCAGCTGCCGAGCGCCCCGCCGTAGCACGGCGTCCAGTACCGACAGTCTGGCGGCGAGCTGACAAACATCGTTCACCAGATCGCGCACCTCTGCTGAGGTTGAGGCCGCGAGCTGCGCGTAGCGGCGCGGGTGCACCTTGAGCGGTGCGCTGAGCCGGTAGGGCGGATCCTGCACTACGCAGGCTCCTTGCCGCTCGCGGCGTCGTCCTCGTCGAGTTCGATTGTTGCCCGGTCAGTGCGGTAGCTGCGCAGCGCCAGCAGGTACAGGTCGCCCACCTCGCGCGTCGCGATGAGGACGTTGTCCCAGTTGTCGCTGCCTTCTTCGGTTTCGCGAAGCACCTCGATGGTGATCAGTTCCGTGTGACCTTGCAGCAGCACCCGCTTGATCAGATCCACCACCACGTTTTCCGGTTCCCGGCCGCGAACGGGCTTGGAGTAGATGAGGACGCGGTGCTGTGGCGGGGCACCGCGCTCGGAACGGGCGAGGGCGTTGAGGGCCGCGCCCTGGGCGATCTCGATCCACTCCCCTTCCTCGGTGCGATGCATCAGGCACATGGGGTTGATCGAAGCCGGGCTGTGGGTGAGCACGAATTTGAGGGCTTCCGTGCGGTTCCGAAAGCTCATGACCAGCGCGTCGTCCTCGAGGAGTCGGATCTCGTAGGGCCGTTCTTCTGCCATCAGAGCGACTCGATGACGAAGGGCGGACGGACGGCCGCGTTGTAGCGGGATGCGGCCTCGAGTGCCATCTCGACGCGCCGCTCCGGCGCCATGCCAGTTCCGACGGTGCTGTGGAGGGAACCCAGCGCGACCATGTAGCCGCTGCCTGCCGCGTCAAAGGGATCGTGACTGAGGCCCACCTGGTAATCCCCGTCGACCTTGTAGAGCGCGCCACGGAAACCCACGAGGAACGCGGCCGAGACCTGGCTCTCTCCGTGATAGGTCATCTGCGCGCCGTACTCGGTCAGGCAGCTGCGGACCGCCTCGACAAATCGGGTCGACATGAAGGCGTGCGCGTGCTCGGGGTTGTTGAGATCTTCCCAGTCGTAGGCCTCGGGCGCGACGAAGCGGAAGCGCAGCAGATTGTTCACGCGAAAGCTTCCGGCCCCGCCAATCACGAAGGGGCCTTTGCGAAACACCTTGCGGTCGCTCCGTACCTGCTGACCCATGCCCGCGTTGGTCCCAGCGGAATCGCCGCCGATGTAGACGCGGCCGTTCTCGACGAGTCCTGCGATTGCTGTCATCTGCCACCTCTCCCGCGGCTTGGCTCGCGTTGCCGCACAGAGAGAAATGGCGGGGTCGCCACGCCAGTGCAAGCTAGGTCCACGGCCAAGGCGCGGTCGTCAAGCTCGGCGGCAAGGACGACATCTCGGCGTTGAACTGATGCCCGCCGCGGGCCGCTTCCGAGAGCGCCATCAAGAGCTCCAGGCGCGGGCACTCGACCCAGAGCTGCGTACCGGGTGGCGGCAGCCGGTCGTACGCATCCAGCAGCGCGGTGGAGTCCGCGTCTGGCCACGGCCCACGCCAGCCGGCAAGGCGCCGCGAGGCATCGCGCGGCGCGCGAGCGAAGCCAGATTCGGGCTGCAAACGACGCGAGAGTTCGTCGCACAGGGAGCGCACTCGCTCGATCGCGGTGAGTACTCGCGGACCGGGATGTACGGCGCTGATCGGGCCAAGGATGTCGGCTAGCCCAAGCAACCAGCCGGCCGCGAGGAAGGGTTCCCGGGCGACGGCCCAGATGGCGAACCGGAATAGCTGGTCGCAGTGCGTCAACATCGCGGCCTCCTCGCTCTCGGCGCAGGTCCTGAGCGCTTCACGGCCAGCCCCGAGGTAGAGCAGCGCCGGCGACTTCCATGGCGCGGCTCGGCTCAGCAGATTCGCCGCTCCGAGGGCTGCTTGGGTGCGGGCGCCGGCCAAACTGCCGTGCCACAGCTCGGCCCGGATCGCGACCGCTATTCGCGTCTCGCCGCACGACGCCTCGAGCTCCTCGGCCGACAGCCGCATGAGCGCCAGCAGCTCTTGCGCGGGGAGCGTTCGGAGTCCGATCACGCGCCTCGCCCTAACCAGCGTCGAACAGGTCTGTAAGTGCCACTCATTGACGCTTACGTAGCGCGCGAGGCGCGGGCGTCAAGAGACCGAAAAACGAGCCCTTGTAACCCGACCGGTAGCGAGCTCGCTTGGCGTCGTCCAACGTTGGAGCGGCGACGCTGCTCGAATACGCGCACGAGCCACGCGCTTCTCCGTGCCGATGTGCCGACTTATTGCAGACCGGTGACTGGATTCCGCAGGGCTAGTCCTGATTCGCGGGACGCCTTGTCGCGTTCCGTCCCCATATCTTGATGTGCCGCTGCCCCAGCGCCGGAGGCTCCCGCGCTGTCTAATGCGGCCATGCCGACCTCCGAACCGGTGGAACGATTCACGCTCGCCCTCGAGCAGCTGCAGCTGTGCCGCGAGCTGCTCCTGGACGGGAGCCCAGCGAAGGCGCGCATGGCCGTGATCCTGCTCGACGGACTGGCGGACGCCATTTTGTATCGCAGGCTGGAGCGCCTCTACCGGGTCAGTGAGAACGAATTCGTAGGTCTGGGTCCCTACGGGAAGGACGTACGCCGCCAGGCACGGAATGACTTCGGGAAACGGGTCAGCCTCTGTTCGGACCCCACGGCTGACACGTTCGTCAGCGGCGGAGGCGGGCCTCTCGTCACAACTGACGCCGCTGTGGTCCTGCGCGTCGGGCACTCGTACCGCAACGCTGCGTACCACCGCGATCGACACAATCCCGCGACGATCGGTGCGGTCGGGCGCGTGTTTTTCAAGGCGGTCGCTGAACTATTCGAGCGCTCCCAGTTCGCGGGTCATACGTCTGGCGGCCTGCCAGTTGAGCAGATCGAGTCGCTTCGTCGTCTCGGCGTACCAGTGCACGGGAGCTCGATCAACTGGCGCGAAGCCGCATCTACGCTCGCGCAAGAGCTCAGCGCGGCGCTAGCCGTGCCTCACGCTGAACTGGTCACACAGCTCGCAGATGATCTTGTCGGGCGCGCCGCAGCGGTCGAGGAGCTGGCGGCGTACGTGCCAGGAACGCGGGACGAATTTGACTCGTCCATGGCGAGTCTGGAGTTCCGTGACGCTCACGGTGCAGACGAACAGCTGCTCGACTTCGGTGAGCGACGCGATCCGGTACGGCGCTCAGTTGTCGGAAACATCCCGCTGACCCAGGAGTTGCGGGACGAGGGTGCAGTCGCCGAACGCCTGTACCAGGAGCGGCTCGTCGAACTGCGCCGCACGTGGCAGCCGCGTGCCACGATGCGAAGCTCGACCGAGGCGACGGACATCGCGAAACAGCTCCGTGAAGAGACCGAGACGCTACACGCACTCACCGTGTACCAAGGCATCGACGGGAAGCTCGACATCCTGGAGGACTACAGCACGCATGCCGTGATCGAGTTCGACCACTACGTCGACATGCAGATCGAAGCGGCGCGCGAGCGCTGAACGGAACGACTAACCCAACGGCCCGTTGAAGCGCGGAGCCGCGCGCAGAGCCGCGAGGGTAGGCCACGTCTCGAGGTCGTGACGGGTAATCACTCCGCTCGCCAATAGCTGCGAATGCGAGCGGAGAATCGAAACCGTCCATTCACCCGCAGCCTCGGCGTAAGGCGCACTCACTTAGCGCTTACCTAGCGCGCTGCGTCAGCATGTCACGCCCGTGCTCCTGGCTGCTCCGTCGGGTATTCGCGATATGTCAGGAGTGTGGCCGGACGATTGCTCTTTCATGCGTCTCCCCGGGCGCTCGGCGTGGGCACGCAGCTAGAAGGGTGGCGAATGCCTGCTCTGACGCGACAACTGGAGGCGCCCTTCTCCGCCAGCGCCTTGGAGATGCGACTGTTCATCGAGCGCAATTCAGCGTCGCCCTACCTGCCGTTCACGCTGGCCGAGCTCGCGCTCGAACGCGTGCGACGCGCGCGGTTTGGGCAGCTGCCAAGCCGCATCGGAGTCACGTTCGCGTCGCGCTCGGCCGAGCGCGCGCTGGCGTTCGCGCGTCGCTACCGCCCCGAGGCGCACGCTGTGCACGTGTGCCGCCTGGAGACAAATGGACCGGTGTGGTGTGCGGACATGGCAGTCCGCAACGTGCGGCCTGCCGACAGCCTCTCGCCAGATGAGATGTGGCGAGCGCACTGTGCGCTCGCTGCGCAGTACTGGTTGAGCGTCTCGCCTCGAGCGCGGCGGGGGCGCCACGAGGAGGAGCTTCTCCTACCGGGTCGCACATGGGTGCAGGCCGCAGTCGGGCGTTTCGATCTGATGCCTTGACGGGCTCGGCGCGCGGACTACTTTGGCTTACACGCCTGGCAGTTGAAAGGATGTGCGCCATGGGTAAGACGCCGCAAGAAGAGAAGGATGCGAAGTATCACGGGCCAGGAGTCGATCGCGGCCCGCAACAGACTACCGAGGACATCAACAAGGTGGCCGAGAACGACCGCGACGGCAACTACTACGAGCCGCCCAAGAAGTAGCCCCCTCGCGCCCGACTAGGTGAGGTCTCCCCAGACCTGAGTCACAAATAGAGGCCCCCGACTAGGGTGCGCGGTGATCAGACCAAACACCACTAGTCGGAGGGGCTTCTTTGTACCAGAGGACGCGGCTCAGTCAGCGGACCCGCGCTCTCGCTCGTTCTTGGCCCGTTGACAGACCCGGCAGAACTGAGGCACGGAGAGATGGTGAATGCGAAGCTTCAGGCGCTCGTCGAAGCGCACGCGTCCGCCCGCGAACGCTGGGAGGTTGCCTGGCAGTCCTATCTGGCAATCGATTACGAGCGCTGCGAATCGGCCGAATCACCTGACCTGTGGCGCAGGTGGCAGTTAGCGGGCCGTGAATACGACCGGCTGCTCTTTGAAACTCTGCTGACCTACTGCGCGCTACTCAAATCCGAGACGCCTACGTAGGGCATCCCCAGCGTCACGCGGCACCTCACCGCTAGCTAAGAGGCGGCGTGCGAAGAACTCTCCGCTCTTCCTGAGTTCGGTGACGATCTCCCCTCGGCGGGCGCCAACGTCTCCGAACACTCCGCGGTCCGCGTCCTCAAAGTCGCTCGCTGCCAGCATGAGATCCATCAGTTTCGGAACGTCCAAAGATTGCTGGCGTTCGTACACCTCCCGGAGGTAGCGACACAGAGCCGCTAGACGGTTCGGGACCTCCCAATGCTCAAGGGACACGGCGAGAGGTTATGTCATTGGGACCGCTGCTGGTCCGAGTTCCAGCGCGCCGAAGTCGCAGCACCTGACGGCTGCGGACGCGACGCTAGCGCTGGCTAGGCAGCCGGGCCACTCCGCAGCCCTCCCTGATCCTCGAGATCGGGCAGAGCCAAGAACACGGGTCGGTCCGCGAAGTCAGCGCGCCAGCGGAAGCGCTTGCCCATCTGGTGGAGGAACTCGCGCGGCACGCGGTGCGACTGCGCGTACTTCGCGAGCGTGCTCGGATGCAAGCCCAGTGCGCGCGCCATCGCCGGCGTCGACAGCCATTCGTGAGCGGGCGCGACGTGCGCCTTTTTCACTGGAGGCGCCCACTGCGAGGATCTTGCGACCTCGATGGTCGACATGCATCAAACGCGCTTGGAACGCGATCAACTGGGCGGTGGGTCGGCCGCGGCGGTAGTGCAGTTGCGGTGCTGGCCCCACCGTGTGATCTGCGCGCCGGGCCAAGTACTCGGCGAGAGCCGCCGCCAGCACCACCTTCATGGAGAGCCCGTGCGCCCGGGCGTAGATCCGGGCCGCATCGGCCATCTCGATGGGGTAGCGGCTGTTGAGCTGCGTCAGTGACGTGGGATCGGCATTCCACCGGATCAAGTAGCCCTCCGTAGCGTTCTCGCCTCAATGGGTTTGCGCGTCGCGAGCGTGGTGTTCAACCGCTGAATGCGTGGCGGGGGCGTGACGGACAGGGCCGCCTGCTTCGCAGCATTCAGTAGCGCATCGGCGGCGAAGAAGTCGCGTCCCAGGACGCTCTTGATACCCGCCCCGTAGCCGGCTCCGCGCAAGGCATCGTCAAGGCGCTCTACCTCGCCGGAGCGGAAGCGGTCCAACACGGCCGGTTCCCAATGCACACCGCGCTCGCTTGCAACGGTGCGCTCGATGCCTTCAAGAAGAGCTTTGAGACGTGCGAGCAGGCGCTCTACACCACTCGCGTCGCGGGGCTGGGACAGCATGTCTGTGAGCACCCCGATCGCTTCGGCTGCTGCCCGCTCCCGCTCGCCGTTCGCGGCCGGTAGATCGGTTCCCTCCAGAGGGATGTAGGTGGACATGAGCCGCATGCGATCGGCGGAGGTGATCTTGGCGTAGGAGGCGCGCAGCTCCTCCGGCGAGTTCCACAACCCGATCGCCATCACATGCTCCTGGGGCATGCCACGCACGAAGCTCCAATAGATCGCGCCGGTCGCGCGGAAGGTGTGCGGGTTGGTGCTGCCGAAGCGCAGCTCGACGAGCTTGCGTTCGAGGATTTGGCGGATCGCGGCATAAGCGAGGCCGCGCGGATGGTCAGGCCGCAAACGCCACAGCGGCACCACATCGAAGGCGCCGCTGGGAAGCGGCGATCTCCCCCACTTGTCGCCATCAGCCGCGGAGAGGCGGACCGGACGCTCCCCAGACCGCAACGGCGCCTCCAAGGAGCGTCCCTCAATCGCCAGGAGGCGATTGATCAGGGGGAGCACGTTGCCGGGGAGAATGAACTCGGGCACGAACGGGTAATGCAAGCGGTTGTGGGTCTTGGCGCGAACGATTCCGCGCACGATCGCGGAGCCTCCCTGAGTGAGAATCCGGCCGTCGCCGTCTCGGGCTAGGTGCGAGAGGGAGATGGTGGATGCGCTATCGCAGCGCGCCATGGAGAAGAGAGTGACTAGAGCGAGCGTGGCGTCGCGCACGGCACGCCAGTGGTCGCGGTCGCTCATGCCCCCGCGCGCGTGGCGGCTCTCGGCGCGCGCGATGTCGTCTTTGAGCGCAGTGACCGCCCACTCGACCTGGCTCAGCGACGGAAACCACTTGGACTCGCCGCTATTGCTCTCACGAGCGGGTCGCACCTGATGCAAATGTGTGCGGGTCTTTTCAACGGCGATTTGGGCGTCGATCGCCTTCTCACGCTCTTCCGAGATCACGACCACCGGGTCGGGATGGTGCAAGCGGCCGCGGTAGAAAAAGTCCCTGAGTCCAAACGCCAAGCTGCGAAGAGAGCCGGCCGTCCGAAAGCTGCCATTGAAGCTCTCCCCGTAGAAGAGGAAGTCACAGACCCGCTCCGGCGTCAGCAGCGCGTCCAATGTGAAGGGCATCCAGTCTTTCCGGTGGCAGTGCTGCAAGAAGGAGCGCACTGCGTCCAGGTCTGCCCAGGCCGTCGTGATGGCGATCGTGGTGTGATGGTTGCGTCCGTCGCTCGTACGGAACGCTTTCCCGCCCTTACCTTCCCACTGCAGGCGCGCGAGCGTGTTTACGATCGTCTCGATCTGCGCGAGTGCCGCCTGGTCGGCCGCCGGCAGCCGATTGCGGATCAGTTCATGGCTGATTGCGAAGCGGCGGGTCTGCCGCAGCGCGATCGGAGGCACGGGACGGGTCCGCACCCCTTCCGCAAACGCGAGCTCGTAGATCTTGAGACCGCGGCGCAGCTCGCGAAGGTGTCTGGGCCGCGGAGTCTCTGAGGCGCAGCTGCCGCTTAGCTGCACCTGCCGCTCAAGATGAGTCGACACATCCGGCTCATCAAAATCCAAATCGAGGTCGGTAGGCAGTCCCGCCTCCTCCAGTGTGCGGAGCCAGTCCCGGGTTCGGCCGTACTCACTGCCGGTCAGCCGACCTGCGTTGTGCATCCGGCGGGCGAAGGACACGGTGGCCGCATCGAGACCGTCCCAGTGAGCCATCCGATTGAAAGCAACCTTCATCGCACGCCCACCTTCCGGCTCGCGCCAGCAGAGGCATGGCGCCGAAGGCGCGGCACCTCAAGGATGGTCACCCGCGCGCCACGCAGTCCCGGGGTCGAACGCTCCAGAGCCTCCCAGTCACTCACAAATTGGGAAGCCCGGATCACCCAGCGCCGTCCAGGTCGAAAGCCCTTGAGCTGGCCGCTCGCAAACCAGCGCACCACCGTGCGCCGCGCCACGATGCCCCCGAGTAGCGCGTGAATGTCCTCGGCGGTTAGGAACGCTGGGAGGTCGTAGCCCTCGAAAACGATCGCTTGTCCTGTCTCGGTCATTACTAGTCACCTCGCATATCTAGTAATGGCGCGCCGGAATATCAAAGGAAAGCAATTGATCCGTTGAGCTCCGCTCGGGACCGTTTGCGTCAGGTTGGCACAACGTGCGCCATAGACAACCGCCTTCGACGCGATTGCCTACTCCTTCAATCCGCAGAAGTCCGTTGCGGTGCTCATCGGTTTGCTATCAATCGCGCTCGAGTTAATCGGTATTAGCGATTTCGAGCGCTCTCTTTGCTTGTTCCGACGTGCCACTCACTGTCGACTTAGCGCGAGAAATGGAGGGGCGCAACGATTCATTGCGCTCGGATGTCTGCGTCTTGTCGAGGGCTACGACCCAGATGCGTTTCGGCCGCGTCCGTCGGATCGGGGGCCGCGCACCACCGGCCTTCGGTCGAACCTTAGGGTTGCGACCGAACTGAAGAACGCTGACCTGGGCAGCAGCGTTCTCGCTCCTCACGGAGAAGGGCTCTCCGTATGGCCGTCCGCTCACGCTCGGATTTTTGGCCTTGAAGCTTGGCGACGGCTTCGTACACGTCTTGGAACCGCAGACGCGCTCCGACCGGAGAAGGATTACCGCCCTTCGCCGAGCTGTCCGGGCCCCGAAAGTGCTCGCCTAGGACGAGCAGTTCCGGCTGCTGACCCGCCACAAGGCGGTAGACCGATGCGCCACCGCTTGAACGGCTCAGGCAAGTGATAGGAGCACAAGGTCGCGCCACTGGTAAAGCAGGCCGTCAATGTGATGCCCGACTCGGCGCCTATCGCCAGTCGGTCACTACCTTTGCGAGGGTGTAGAGGTGTTGACCAAGGCGCCGGGATATCGCGTACGCGAGGACCGCGTCCTGCATCGAGAACATATGCGTGTTGCCGTCGTGGTCGAGGCCGTGCTTAGCCGCGTTGTGCACTCTGGCGTACCGGTCAAGCTGGTCCGCGGTCGCTGCCTCTAAGTTCCGCCTGACCCGTGCCCGACGCAACCCTTGCCCGAGCGGCACGAACCGGAGGCCACCGATTCGCTTGACTAGGCCCTCGAGATGGAGCCCTCCCATCTCGACCACCTCTCGGGTAAGCCATTCCTCGTTGCCGGCCCTGCTGCCCAGGTGCACTGCGCAGTACTGCAGCGGGCGGAAGACATCTCGGTCATCGGTCTCATAGCGACCGACGCCGTGGCCAGGAATGCCGAGCGTCCCGTCGCCAGTGCGGGAATCGGCAATCCTCCTCATGCTGGGGCCACCGAGCGAGTCATCAAAATCGGCGAGCCCTCGGCGGTCGAGCGGACTTGTGGCCGAGATCCGGCGCAGCGTTGCCCACTCGTCGGCCGAGAACAGCTCCGTTGCGAGCTGAATTAGCGCGTCGGTGTGTTTGAACAAACGAGCCGGCTTCCGCTAGCAACGGTGACGAGTGCGATCTCGGTGTCATGAGGCGAGTGGACAGGTGATCCCAAGACTGAAGCGGACAATCGTTGCGAGCGGTCGCCCTGCAGCGAGTTACCGGTGCTTAACGTCGGCGCCTCCAAGCCGTTGCGATTGGAGAGCCGAAACCGGCACGAGCGGATCAGAGGTAAGGAATCGACCCGTCGCCGGTTCGTACCACCGACGCCGAGCCCGTAGAACCCGCCCGAGCGGCACCCTCCGGCGGATTCGGGACGCCCGGCGGCGCCATCATCGGCCCGCGCTCCGGGCGATCGCGGGCGTCGATCACGACTAGACGGTGGGCAGGTGCGGCACTGCGGCCCGGCGACTAGTCCGGGAATCCGCCATGGGACTAGCGAGCGGAGGTGACCGCCGCGCCAAGCGCCGCTAGAAACGACGCTCGGTCCTGGGGTGGAAAGTACTTGTCTGCTTGCTGCCAAGGCGATTCAGGGCGGACTTCTGCAGCGATCCGGAAGCGACTCGGCTCGATCGCCAGCGCGAAAACCGACGGGTCGTAGGGCAGCGTCCTAAGAAAGAGAACATATTCCTGACCGGCCGTGAGCGGAATCCAGTCGGTATCGTCCTTAACACCTCGTGCCTGCGTTCCGCGACCCCGAGCCACCGTGATAGTTGATTTTGCCGGCGCGCTGCCTTTGAGGACGCTTGTAACGGTCATGAGATAGTCCTGACCGACGACGACGATGTTGGGGTCTTCTTGGCTTAGGTTTTTCGGATTGCGCGCCAAGTTTCGCGTACCCGAGGCCTTGTCAATCACGCCAACGAGAACCACATCACTTGCGCGAGCTAAATCCGGTAGGTTCGATGCCGAGATGAATCCTGACCCCTCGGTCCGCTGAAACGCAGCGCATGCACCGAGAGACAGGATCAGCGCGAGGACCAAGGTGGATCTCATGATCGTTACCACGGGTACATCGTGTTCAAGCCGGCCGTGTCGTCAGAGCTCGGGTAGTAGAGGCCGGTATTGACGAACTTGTACATCACGGCGCCAGAGTCACTGCTATGGCCAAGACCCAGGGTGTGCCCCATTTCTTGCGCGGCAGCGAATCGACGGTAGCTGTCTGGAGTTCCACTGTCGGAGAACGCGTAGAGATTCCCGTACGCGTGGGCGTCGGCCATCGTGTAGTTGAAGTTGCACCAGTACTCGGTGTAGGCAGGTCTATTCTCAATGGTGTAGTAGGTATCTGCCGTGTCTTGAGCCGAAGAGTTGTACCCCATCCGCGCCTTGGTTCCGGCGTTGCTCCAGTTCGTTGAGGCGAGGCGGTAGTCATCCGCCCAACCTCCGGATATGTTGATGTTCGGACCCCATTTCCAGTTGACGTAGAGGTATTGGCCGGATGGGTTCGACCACCAGCATTCGGGGTCGTAGTTGTTGTAGGCATAGGCTGACGACGCAAGCAGACCTGAGAGCGCCAGCACAAGGATGACCAGTCGAGAGACAGGCCGGCGAAGCCACTCGAACATCAGCGCGATCCTCCCAGCGAATTCGCCAGCTGACTTTGGTTGGATGTCATCCATCAGCGGATCATGATTGCTGAATCGAGTCGGTCAATGCACGATCTCGTAACGATGCGTCGGGGGGCGTTCGCTGTTGACCTTTATCAGTTCGGTGATGCCCTCGCGACCAACGGTGTGACCTTCTCAGGGACAAGACCTCGCGCCCGCCGACCACGCCGGTCCGCCTACGCCTGTGGTCCAGCCGTCGTACGAGACTCAACGAAGCGTGGGCGACGACGGCTCGTCATCGGATCAAAGCACTGCGGGGCAGACGACCCGAGTAGCGACCGATCATCTTCGGCGAGCTCCAACCTTGGAGCTGCATAATCTCGGAGTCGCTGTAGTCGCGGCTGCCGCGCCGAGGCCTTGACAGACTATCCCGATTCGTACACGATATTGCGGTGAAGCAACATAACGTGTACGAATCGGGATTGGTCGTGCAGCCCAAAATTGAGCAGGCCATGGCCTGGCTGGTGGACAACGGGCCCCTGCTCGAGGAGCCACAGCTGCCCGCCTGGATCCTGCACGATCTGGTGAAGGACGGACGCATCGCACGCCCGCGCCGGGGCCTCTACCTCGCTCCCGCCCCCTCAGGCGAAATGCTGTCGCTTCCGACGATTGCGACCGAACTCGAGCCGCGAGGCTACTTGAGCTTCTACGGCGCGCTCGTTCTTCACAACCTGACCGACCAGGAGACGACGACGTGGCAGTACGTCAGCCCCAGGCGTCTCCGTCCGCTCCGACTCGGACAGGCGCGCCTCGAGTTCATCCCCTGGGCCAGCCGGCTGCGCGCCGCTGAGGCCAAGGGGCAGACATTCAACGGGCAGCGCGTCCGGATCGCTTCGCCCGAGCAGGCCCTGTGCGATGTCCTCGAGGCACCGAAGCTCGCACCGAACTGGTCGGAGCTGCTGCATGTTCTGCGCACGGGTCTTGCGCTTCGACGGATGACCGTCACGCGCCTGCGCGCGCGCGCGTTGGCGATCAACTCGCCTGCACTCGCGCGTCGTCTCGGCCTCCTCCTGGAGATCGAGCATGGAGTCGTGGACCCCAAGCTCCTGGAGATTGCCCAACGGTCGAATGACTGGACCCGTCTGGCCGGACTCGGGATGCGGGTGCGCGCTCGTGACGCTCAATGGCGGCTGGAGCTGCCGCGCCCGCGTGCGGAGCTGCTGGCTGCGGTGCGGGAATGAGCCCGAGCAAGCGCAAGGCGCCGGCCGGTCCGAACTTCCGGACCGATCTCGCTCGGCGGGCGTCAGCTGTTGGCATTGCCACCGAGCATCTCGACCGCGCGCTCGTGATCGGTCAGATCGCCGGCCTGCTGGCCCAGGACAAGACGCTGAAGGGCAACATCGCCCATAAGGGAGCCGCGATGCTGCACCTGGTCAACCGCAGCCCGCGGCTCTCGCGAGACCTCGATAGTGCAGACATACGGGGCCGGGCGGTCGATGAGCGCGACATCAAACGCGCCCTCTCAACCCCTGCGGCGCAGCGCGTCGTGCGCAAGATCGACAGGATCACAGCGGGCGGGGCAGACAGCCTCACGCTGCTGCTGCACTGTCGCCCGCTCCGCGGCGCAGCCTCGATGGGAATCACATTCTCGATCAACTGGAGCGAGCCGTTCCTGCTCAAGCCGGTCATGGAGACGTACAAGGTTCGTGGCGATGAGATCATCCGCGTTCCCGTCATGGACCCACGCGAGCGCGCGGCGGAGAAGGTTCGCGCCTTCCTGACCCGCGGTGAGGCGTCTGACGCCTACGACCTGTGGTGGTACGCGACCAAAGTGCTCTCAGAGGCCGAACTCCTAAAGCTCGGGCCGCTGATCAGGAAGAAGCTCGATACCTCGCGGCTCCCCAGCGACCTGGAGCTGCATCCCCACTTCGATCAGATGCGGGACACCGCGAAGAACGAGTGGGACAGAGGCGCCAACCTGATCATCGCGGCGACTGACAAGCCCGCCTGGCCGAAGGTCGCCGCTGCACTCGCGCGCTTCAAGCGCGTCGTCCCGCAGCGTCCACGATGAGCGAGGCGCCGGTCTCGCCCCACGACATCGGCCTCGGGGCCGTCGCAATGCTCGGTCTCGCATTGTCCAGCGGCCCGCAGACGCGCGCGGACCTGCAACGAGCGGCTGCGGTGAACGACCACCGATACTTCATGCGCAGCTTCCTGCATCCCGCGATCGAGGCCGGATGGCTTGAGCTCACCGTTCCGGCGATGCCCAAGGCCAAGCAGCAGCACTACCGGATCACCGAGAGGGGCCGCGCCGCTTTCGAGCCGTATCGGCGCGCGGCCTGACCATGTGCCGGCATTCATGAACGTGCTCACGGCCGGCCGGCCCTGACCGTCGGCGGATCTGCATCGCAGGTCCACCCGCGTTGGACCAGTGGCCGATCAGCGCTCGCGCGCCATGGCCGCACGATAATCGCCGGCGAGATCAGCATCCTCGCGACCCTCATCGCCTTCGTCCTCGCCGGCACGCCGATCGCGATCGTGGTCACCATCATCGGTGTCATCAGCACGACGATCGTCGGAATGATCGCTACCGAACGTGAGCACCGCGAGCGGATGCGTCTTGAGGCCCAGGTCGCCCCGGTCCGGTCGGCCGCGACCCGCCAGGTGGCCCGGGCCGCGCTCACGCTGATCCGGCACGCGATCGTCTACCGCGACGTGGCCGCCGCACAGCCGCGCCAGCGGTACACGACGATCCAGGAGCTCGCGCGCGGCGAGGTCCCCGAGGCCGGGTGGAGCCCGAACGAGGCGTTGCGAATCTACGAGGGGGTCGCTGAGCGGGCCCGTGAGTTTCAGGCCGAGGTCGGCGCGGGCACCAGCGAGCTCAATCTTGAACTCCGCCGCCACGTGCACGAGATCTCCGAGCTGCTGCCGCAAGCCCTCGACGATCTCAACACCGTGGAGTACGCCGCCAACCTGATCTTTGACGCCAGTCGGCTCGGCCAAGCCGACGAGCTCGCGCGCGGACGGGCCGTCCTCGCGGAGAGCACAGCGACGCTACGCACCCGGCTACGGAGCGTCGTGACCCGCGCTGAGCCGCTGATCGCCGCCGGCCCACATGGTGAGCCGGTCGATCCGATATGAGCGATCTCGTCGTTCGGATCGAGGCGGATGTGCCGGCATCGACGGCCGAGCGCTTCACCCAGGACGCTCAACTCATCCACCGGGTCTTTCAGTCGACGCGTGAGGAGCTCGAGATCCCGAACTACGCGGTCACCGTGGTGCTCGCGGACGGGTTCGAAGAAGCGCTTCATCGGTATCGATGCGGCGCGGTACCGACGGAGATCAACGTCGAGAAGGTGGGCGGGGTCGTGGGGAAGAACCTCTGGCAGAAGGACGACTTCTCCGACGACGTGATCGTCATCGACGCACGGATGTGGCGGGCGCCGGAGGACGCGGAGAATCGCTATCGGATTCAAGAGTTATCGCTGCTCACCCATGAGATTGCACACCCGCTTGTCGAGCGCGCGCGGTGGGCCGGCGGCGCGAGCGCGCGTCTAGAGGCGCTCGGCGCTCAACCGAGCGAACTCGCCCGGGGCGTGGCATATGGGATCGCTGGCGAGTACCACGCTGACCGGATGTCGCAGATTGCAATGAGCGTGCTGCTGTCGGTGACCCAGGGTACCGAGACGATCCCCTTCAACAAGTGGCCGTACATCGAGCCGTGGGCCCGAGCTGATCTGGAGAAGGTGCTGACGCGGGCGCACAGCACCTGGCCGCAGCTGGTCCAGTCGCAGCCGCGGAAGGCTGTGCCCTGCGGTCTCAGCCGCCCAGCGTGCGAAGGGCGCGTAGGGCAGGCCTGCGGGCGCCCGGTCGAGGGCTATGGCCAACTGCTCAGCTAATCGGTTCCGGTCGACCGTGGGCGGAACGAGGTCCATGCAACTGACCTAGCACCGCAAGAGCGTCTATGACGCTACCGAATGAGGAGCGGCCGACGGCTACGTCCGGTTCTTCTTCTCGTCCTTGTCGGCTTCCTTGTTCACGAGCCACAGCGACGAGAACGATCGAGGAGCTCAGGCCTTAGCGGTCGCGACCCCAAGCCCGAAGGCCACCAATCATGCTACCGGTCGCGACCAAAGCAGCGACGACGAAAGCCGCATGGCTGCCGGCACTGACGCAGAAGGTCTCACCGGAGGTGAACTCATGGCCGCTCGCGCATTCCGGCGCGCCGAGCGTCCGGAGGAGGACCATGCCCAGCGCAACAGAGAAAGCACCAGCGAAGGCCCACCACCCATCGAGCCATCGCGCGCCAACGGACCGCTGGCCCACCGCTGCCAATGCCGCGAGCGCGAGGCCGAGATAGACGATCGCATTCGGCGTGCGGAAGCCGGCGCTGGTCGACATGCCCGTCGATCCGTACATCGTTACGAAACCCGCGAAGACTTGGAGGCCGCGAATCAGGGCAATAAACGCTGGCGCTCGATGTCGCGGCCTTGCGATAACAGTCATTCGTGCGACCTCCAAGTCCTCGTTCGCTGTTGACTAGTTGTAGGGGATGTCCACGAGCGTGATTGTCGGGTTGTAGCACTGCACCTGCAAATGCCAACCCCTGAAGGTATTGCGGAGGTTGTAGGTGTAGTTGCACGCACTCGAGCCCGAGCCGTAACCAGTGATGTAATGCTCGAACGTGTTGTAGTACGTCGTTCCGCTGCAGTCGAATATTCCGAGGTACGAGAACTCGGCGTGCGATTTGATGGTGATCCAACTCTGGCCGGTGCCGCCGCTGTACTGGACAATCGAAGAGTTGGCGAGTTGCCATCCCGCACCACACGTCCCGAACTCGGGGTGCTCCCCCGTATATCCGCCAGTGTTCCAGCCCGTGACGGTCGAGCCATCATCGGTCCAGTTGAGGTCTGTGACCAGATGGCTGAGCAGCGTATTGCAGCAGTCCCACAGGTGGGTGTCCATGTGGTAGTCCGGATCCAGGCGTTGCCGGGTCGAGCCGATTCGTGCAAGTCTCTGGCGCCGCTCGGCAGCGGCGCGTCCCGAACTGACATTGTCTCGATTCGCCGAATCGACTTCCTGGTCAGTCATTGCCTGCGGAGAACTCATTGCCACCGAGCAATCGTCATTGATCAGCAGATCCAGCTTGTAGCCTGTGCCGCGTGCCGGGGCAGGCATCGAGCCGCCGATTAGCTTGTCGCCGCAATTGGAATTGGCGCGAGCCGCATCACCCTGAAACAGCATGCCCAGCATCAACGCAAGGGTTCCGAACCACGCGAGCCAGACGGAACGAGTTTTCAAAATCCCTACCTCTCACAGGGCTTCACTCCGATCACCACGATTGCAGCGAGGATCTGCTCTTCGAGCTCGGTGGCGTCCTTGTCCTGCTGCTGCGCAATCCGCGAACGGATGCGCGCCTGTTGCGCGATGAACTCCGGAGTCTTCCGGGGTCTAAGAAACGCGGGCGGGCGCCTTCCGACGGTTAGGTCGACTTGTCCGACGTACGGGAACACGGCGGCGCGCGAGCACCTCGCGCCCTCGCGCGAGCTCCTCGTCCGTCACGTCGGAGAGCTTTCCCGCGGCCGCTTGCTGCAACGAGCGCATCAGGCCTTTCAACGCTTGCGGGTTGCGGTCCCAGTAGAGACGCTCCGGAAGTTCCGCGACGACACGGGCGCGCTGGGCCACGGTTCCGGACATCTTCAAGCTCTGAAGGACCTTCCGAGTACTCAGGACGCTTGCGGCATCGAACAGGTTTGCTCTCTCGGAGGTGCCGTCTGCACGACGAAGGAGTCCGGCGCGCAGCCACTTGAGGGCCGTTGGCTTGCTGATCCCCAACTTATCTGCGGATTCGGCGGCTGAGAAGGGCCGCGCCAGCAGTTCAAGCATCAAGTCACGCGCAAATAGCCGCTGCGCGGGAGCCGCGTGTTTGCTCGTGATGGCCTCAGCAATCGTTGCAGCGATCATGTGCAGACCGTAGCGGCTATTTCCTGATTTGTAAATAGGCTTCTCTTCTCGGCCGGAACTCGGTTTAGGTACTCGCCTAGTGCTTGCAGATCAACTGCCGAGAGAGGTTCGCTTTCGCGCCTGACCGGCGGGGCTCCGGCGCGCCCGCGCGAGCGTGCGGTAGCGAAGCTGCTTTGACACGCCGGTCTGGTCGACCCGCCAGCGAAAGAGCTGCTCGCTCACGCCGAAGTGCTCGGCTGCCTCAAGTGGGCTCGCCCCGCGATCGAGCAGGGCCAGGGCACCGCTGCGCGGGACCAGGAGCGTTGCGCCGAACCAGTTCGCCTCCTCCTCGCGCTGCGCATCCCAGAAGCGATGACCCTGGGCATCTACGAGGACTGCCGGTTCGTGAAATAGGCAGATGTGTGCGAGCTCGTGGCAGACGTTGCTCATCTGGCGAGCAGCGGCATGGCGATCGTTGTAGACCACGATCGAGAAGCCGTCGGGATCTGTGATCGTGGTCGCCGAGAAGGTCGAGCGGCCAGGCCCCTTGAAGAAGTCGATCGCTTCGGAGGTCGCCCCGTAGGCCAGCATCCGTTGCAGTGGCAACACTGGAACGCCGAGGTACTCAGCAAGTACGAACGGATTCAGCGGCTCGGAGTCCTTGAGGCCAAGCTCCGCTCGGAGGCCACCCGCCTCCGTTTCAGCTCTGCTCTTGAAGCCGTGAACCACGCCCCACCTTCTTCTTCTCCACTGTCAGGGCCTTGTATGCCGAGGCGATGATGGCATCGAGATGCTTGGCTGCCTCCGGTCCGAGGGTGCGATCTGCTCGTAGCTGTCCGGAAATCGCGGCTAGCGTGGCCGTCCTTCCGCTGCTGCGCCGCAATGCGCTACCACGGTGGGTAATGAACTGGTCCGCATTGACGCCGAGCCACGCGATGAGCGCCGCGAACGTTGACGCGTCGATGCCGCGCTCCTGCGCGAGTCGGGTGAAGGTTGAAGGGCTGGTACCGATCCGCGCCGCCAGCTCGCGAAAGCTCAGATTCTGAGCCAGACGCGCGGTGTTTATGGCTCCATAGAGGGCGCGGTAGTCGACGGACGCGGCTCGTAGTGGCAAATGGCACCTCCCGCTGCAGTTTGGCAACAGTGGGCGAATTCTGCAACAGCTGTTGACAGGGCCGCGGGGACTGGTAACGTCCGTGGTGTTCGACGATTCAGACACCGTGCGAACAACCGCTACCAAGTTTGGAGGAGTTCCCAATGGCGAAACCGACGAAGGCACAGCTGAGCGAAGCCGGTCGAGTCTTGCGCAACCCGCGCAGCCGCGAAGCCAGCGAGACCAAGGCTGCACAGGTGCTCCGCTCCGGGCGAAAGGGAAAGTAACGATGGGAAGGAACCAGCATGTCGTCCCGCAGGGCGATGGGTGGGCCGTCAAGCCTGAGGGAATAGCGCAGCCGACCTCGGTCCACCGGACCCAGCACGCGGCGATCGAGGGGGGCACCGCCGCAGCGCGGGCAGCGCAATCGGAGCTCCTCGTTCACGGTGAGAACGGGCAGATCCGGATGCGGAATAGTTACGGGAACGATCCGTTCCCGCCCCGCGGCTAAGCCCAATTCAGCGGTTCGAAAGGAGAGTGTCGTGACCACGAGTAAGGCGATCGTGCTGCTCACGGTCGCGCTCTGCGCCGTCAGCTGGGTCAGCTACGCCGAGCATCCAACTGCCCGAAATCTGCGGGCCGCACTCCGCGACACGCTACCCCTGCTCTAGCAAACGGAAGAGCGGCGAGGCCGAGTAGAGGACGACTGGAGATGCGATGAATTTTCAGGACTGGGACTTGGGCTACCAGGATCGCGGCCGAGCAGTCCTGGTGCGACTGTCGGGCGATGCGGCGAACGTTCGTCTGCTCGATGACACGAACTTCTCGTACTTCCGGACTGGGCGCGGTCACCGAGCCATAGGTGGCTACTACACGCAATCCCCTATTCGGCTGTTCGTCCCCAGCGCCGGGCACTGGCACGTCGTCATCGACTTCGGAGGCCGGGCCGGCAGAACGAACGCGAGCGTGAGCGTCCTCTAGCGGACAGGCGTCCTCACCTACGACGGTGTGCTCGCGACGACCAGGCGGAGCATGGAGAACGTCCTCGGAACGCTCGCCGTGACCCAGGGCACCGCGGAGGTTTACCGCATTCCACGCAGGTGATCGCGCGTCTAGGCCTGGAAGGTGCGTTCCTTCGGGTCCGCTGCAGCTTCGATCATCGCCTTCGTTCGGTAGTCGCCAGGCATCCCCGCATGGCCAAATCCGACGGCGAACTGACCCGCAAATACCTGGTGCAGATCGGGCGCAACCAGCGTCAGGTGCGACACGTCACAGGTGTGCGGTCCCGGGCCGTTCGTCGCGAGAACCATCAGCGTCGCTAGCGGTGGATATGCCACCTCCATCACCACGCGCCACACGCCGGTGCTCGGCTCGACGACGAGCGAAGGTCCGGCGAATCGCGCCCGACCGCCGAGGAACATCGTGAGTCCGAGACTCATCCCGTTCGGGAGCGCCTCAACTGATGGATCCAGGATGAGCCGGCGGATCGCCGGGTACCGGCCCGCGAGATCAAGGTCCGCGCCCATGCTGCACATCAACGCGAGCACCTCGCGGACGAACGCGCCTGGTCGCGGAGCAGCATGCTCTGCGTCTCCGAGAAAGCCGAACTCGCCGACGGGCTGCTCGAGCTGGGCGTCGAGGACCGAGACATCCTCGTTGGCGAACATCTTTAGTGCCGTGCGGGCCCACTCTCGATACTCGCCGGCGTACCGGTGACCAGTCAGGTCATTGCACCTCTTGCAGAGCGTGTAGCCCCAGACACCATCTTGTTGGTGGATGCCACCGCGCATCGCGCCGAGGCCGTCGCGCTGTAGCCACTCGACGATCGAGTGCAACTGCCCTCGGTACCGGTTGAAGGCCGCGCGTGGCGGGATGTGCTCCTTCGTCAGCTTCCGTTCCTGGCCACAGATCCGGCAGCGGCCGACCCCCTTCTTCCGTGGCAAGAGGTCTTCCTCCGCATCAGCTGCGAGGACGGGGAACGCCGCCAAAGCCTCGGCCACCAGCCGCTCCGCATCGGCTGTTCTCGCGATGGCCTCGTCGCGCGCGATGATGATCCGGCTCATTTCGGCGGTGGCGCCGGGTGGCGTTTCAATGAACGTCTCACGCGCTCCAGCGTACGAAGCCCCGTGCGAGCGCCCAAACGGAGGTGTTGACACATGACAACCCTGCTTGAGACGGAAGTGCTGCGCCCGGCCATCGTGAAGTTCCGTGCTTCGACAGCGCTGGCCGTGCCGGCGCCGCAGATCTTCCCGTCGGAGGCGGGCATCGTCACTGTGACGAATTGGACGGAACGTGATGACGCAGGCGAGCGACACCGAGGCCTGCTCGTCGAAGTCGCGCTCGACGCCGCGGATCCGGACGACGCGGTCCGACGTGGCCTCAGCCCGGCCTCGTTCACCCTCTCGCTGCTTTCGTTCGCGTCATCCGCGGCTGCGGGATCGCTCCGACCGTTCATCGCCTACGTGGAGCGGACGGACGACGGCTGCAACGTCGTGCAATTCGCCGAGTGGCCGATCGAACCGAATGCCCGTCGAATGGTGAAGAAGGAGGGTATGCAGGCGCTCGTCGCACGGGTAAACGGGCTCGCTACGCATGATCGTGGCCGGATCTTTCGCGCGCTGGATTGGTATCGCAATGCGCTTGGCGAGACCAACGTGTTCGACCGGTTCTCGTCCTCTTGGACGGGACTCGAGGCAATCAACCCGCTGTTGGCCCAGAAGCGCGGCCTGCCGACGACGCGACTGATCGCTTGCAAGAAGTGTGGTGCCCCCAGCGACGTGCCCGACGTTACCGGGATCATCGACCTCGTGACTCGGCACTTTGGCGAAGAGGAGGCAACGCATCTGCGACGGTTCCGGCAACAGTTCATGCACTCGACCCGTCCGCTGCACGAGCTCGTCGACGACGCCCGGCGGGCTACGAGGGCTGCGGTTGGAGCGCTACGACTCGGACTAATGGAGCTGTTCGGGGCGACGGCGGACGAAGTGGAGCTGCTACGCGCGACTCCGATGCGGCTCCCCGAGCGGAACCAGGTCCGCTACAGCTACCGAATGCGTCCACTGCGGATCGCGACCGTGCCGCCGGGGCAGAGCTGCCCGCGGGTGGGGCCGCGAAGCGTCCGTGCCGAACGCCTTCCCGCGGAGGGTGGGCGGACGACGGAGCACATCGTCCACGAACTCGAGCTGCTCGACTTCAATGGTGAGATCCCATCCCCGTTCCAGCTCAACGTCGCGATTCCCTCGGCAGACCCTGACGACCAGGGGCGCAGGTTCGAGCTTTCGTCATTCGAGATCGTGGCCACGGACACCGGAAAGGTGATCGGCAATGCGACTGTCATGCCCCTGTCGGAGGGAGAGCGCGACGAGGAGGTGGCGACCGCCGAGCCAGCCGCGGAGAGCGGAGGGGAGCCGAAAGAGCCCGAATGAATGGGCGCGGCACCGGTCCTCATGCTGGACTCA
Organism: Candidatus Dormiibacterota bacterium; assembly: GCA_043738605.1. Classification (GTDB taxonomy): domain Bacteria; phylum Chloroflexota; class Dormibacteria; order Dormibacterales; family Dormibacteraceae; genus Palsa-872. Next base: position 52,685 of record JAYUFT010000147.1, read on the forward strand.
TGGGGCAGGTCGTGCGTGGATGCTCGAACGCGTATCGATCGAGCGAACCGTTCCACTGACGCGTGACCGGCACCCGGCACCGCGGACAACGAAGGTACGGGCGGGCTGCGGCCTTGTCGCCCGACGCGACGAGCTCACCCGTGCGCGGATCGAGAGCCTCGAACAGGCGCGGCGTGAACCGGAACGTGGCTGGCGACGGGGCAGCGGGGACTGTCCGGGGCCCGTGCCGCTCGAACGGTGCGCGATCGACCTGCATGAGCAGCTCCCTGTGTGCGGGTTGCTCGAGATCCGGGATGCTGGGTAGCCGGATCGGGATCGGATCAAGCCGGGCCGCCTCGATCGCGACCATGCGCGCCCCGCGCGCCGGGTCGATGTTCGCTCCGAGCTGCCAGTAGAAGAGCGGGCGGGAGTCTCGGGACAGCGGGACATTGCGCGTCCCGCGGAGGTCGGCGAAGAACACGATGCTCGGGTACGAGCGCACGAAGAGGTTCGGTTTGGTGCTGCTCACTCGGTAGCCGTAACCCAGCAGCTGCGTGCCGTAGTGGTAGAGCCGGTTCCATTCCTCGCCAGCTATCGGGACGCCCCACGGATTGAGCGCTTTCATGACGCCGCCCCTCCCCAGCAACGCACGCCTTCGCTCAAGGCTTCGAGGAAATAGCTGCAGTTCGAGCAGGTCTCGACCGGTCCGACCGTGCCCGCGTTCGGGATCGGGCAGGACACCTCTAGCCGCTCCGGGCCGAGCCACCGTGAGACCGCGGTGTACCGGCAGCGCAGACAGGTGAAGGGCAGCAGCTGGTCCTGCACGAGCTCCCACTCCAGGTCAGCAAGGATCACGGCGGCGCGAATCTCACACCAGCGCAGATCAGCGAGGTCGATCCGCTTGTCCTCGTCGACCGCGTGCGTCTCGAAGACCTCGAGCACGGCCAGAACGTTGTCCTCGGCGTCAAGTAGCGCAACGTCGGCACGTCGCCCGGAGAGCAGGCGGTGCTCAAGAGATGCCCGGACAACCCGGCTCGGCAGCGCCTGGCGGTGCGCACCGTCACAGGTTCGGCAGCGCCGGACCAACGTGATGCGTGTCCGCGCGGCGACGAGCTCGAAGATCCGCTGCTTCGCGCGCAGGTGCTGCTCGCCCTCACCCTCGGAGAAGGCGCAGCCGACCGCAGGCCGGTGAGCGAAGTGCGCACGGACCGGGGAACCGTCTCGTTCGTGCGCCCGTCGCAACGTCACGATCGTGCCGCAATCCAAGCACGTGAACGGCTTGGCCTCCGCCACGCCCGGACTGACATCCTGACCGTCGGCATCGTGGGCAATCGGCACGCGGAACGTCGCTCGGTCAGCGCGATGCGTTGCCTTGTCGATCACATGGCGCACGGCATCTCGATCAAGCTGAGCTCGATCGTCGTGTTCTTCGGCATCATCGTGCGCACCTTCACGCGGATGATCAATCATCCTGAGCCTCCAAGAAGCGCGTCCGTGCCTACGGCGATGGCTCGATCATGCGAGCGCGACCGGCGGTTCCAGCCTGTCGGCGGCTGGCGCGTTGATGGCTCTGCGGACGGCGGGGCGGGTTATGGAGGTCCGCCCAGGCTCCTCCAGAGTGTGGCGAGGTACCCAGCCTCCGCCCGCACGTACTGGACGATCATGGGATCCCGCCGCGATACCAAGACCGTGCCGGTCCTCACGTTGATGACCGCTGGTGTGAATCCCTTCTTTCCGATTCCCAGGCAAAGCAGTTCCAGATGTGTCTTTTCATCTCGGCTCAACAGAGTCGTCTGGGAATAGCTGAATCGCAGCGCAAGACGGCGTCGACCGATGCGCGCTTTCGCATGCGGAGCGCATCCGATAGTGAATCCGCCCAGCTCCGCGAGGAATCGAGGTCCATCCACCCGTTCCGCGCCAAGCGCCTTCCAGGCCGCGCCGAAGTTCATCAGCAAGTTCACCGCTTCTGCCTGGCGATCGGGGTTGAAACGAGCCGACTCGTTGACGATCGTCGCCTTACTCCAATCGCCGCTTTTGATGAGCCTTTTGAGGACGTTTCGCACCGCGACCCAGTAGTCCTCCTTTCGCGCGTAGCCCGGCCACTTGCCATTCGCAACGGCACGGCTCACGAGGCTTCGCTTGCGTTGGTGCGATGCGCTCGCAAACACGATGAAGTTGCCGGCCGAGACGTGTGGCATTAGCGGCGTGCGCCGCAGGTTAGCGTCCGCTCCGAAGTCGTTTGGCCTGCATGGCCGTCACCGGTGCCGGCTCTGGCTACGAGTTCGCATTCCCTCAAGGAGTGCGGACGAAGCAATCGCGAGCGGGAGAAGCTCGTAGGTGATAGGCGCCCAAGAATCGGCGGACGCGCGTAGTACTTGTAGCCCCTAACCAGAACTCAAGATTAGCTATATGTCACTATTCTGCCAACGTCCCCAGTCGTGACCGCGTTCTTCGAGAGGGGAAGGGAAATCCCGAGACCGCAGCCGACAGTCCTACGGCAGGTGACCGTCTATTTGATGCAGCTCGGCACCGCCGGCCCGGACGGCGCTGTCGACTCAAGTGCGCTCGCGGAGGCACGACGCTTCGACTTGCGGAACGGACTTCCTTTCACGGGCGCGCTGTATGTCCAGACACCTCGATCCCACGCCCCAACGTGGCAGGACTTCGTGAACGAGGGCCTCCCAAACGCGGATGCGCTCAAGGTCCTCAATCGCCACACGTCGGCGTTGTTGGTGATCAGTGTCGCTAAGCACTGGTTCGCCATCCCCTTTGGGTTCGGGCGCCACCTGATTCGGGAGGACGCGGTAGAAGCGGGTTTTGGTTTACGAACCGCGCTAAACACGGTCGATCCCGATCAGCTACGCAGCGTCGACCTAAAGACGATCGAAGAAATGACCGTTCAGACGCGTCGGCAGACTAGTCGCAGCACCGGCCCCGAGAGCTTCGGCATCAACGTGACCAGGGACATCTTGGGCGGGGTAACCGGGCGGCCACGAGATCCGGGATTGGGCAGTGTGATCACGGGCCGCGATGCATGCAGCCTCCACGGGCAAGTCACGTTCGATCAACTCGGCACAAGGTGCGAGCAGCTGCTGGAGGCCTACAGCCGGGACGACTACAAGGTGCGCTTCGAGTGGATCGATCACCTGCGGGTGGTCGTCGACGAGGGGGTGATTTCCTCTCTTGATGAGCTGTTAGTGGATGCGTTCGTCGCCGGAGTATTCGAAAAGCTTCATCTCGCGCCGCCAGAGCAGCTGGATTGGGAGAATGTGTCCGGCTTCCGGTACTCGCCGGAGGCCGCGACCAATCCGTTGCGGCCGGATCTCGACGCGGCTGAATACCTGGCGGTCCACGAGGAGCGGACGCGTGGGAGCGCACCACTCGACGCCGAGCGGCTTCGCAAGGACAAGGTGCTCGCCTTTGGCGGACCGACCGATGCGAAGCTCGACGGGTGGGCTGTCTACAAGTGCTGCGTGTTTGAGACACCGTACGCCACCGAACTGTTCGCGCTTAGCGGTGGCGTTTGGTACCAGATCGATCCGACGTTCGCAGCGGACATCGCTCACCAGATTGCGGGGATCGCCCAATTCGACCACACGGACTGGGGCTTTCCCCTCGCAACCCCCGGCGAGCATGAGGCTGACTACCTTATTCGAGCAGCTCCGGAGGTCCAGTCGAAGCTCGGCGTGCCCGTGGTAGTTATGGATCAATTGCTGGTCCGTGCCGCCGACGCCGCTACCGACATCGAGGTATGCGATCTGTTCACGGCGGGAAAGCAGTTCGTCCACGCGAAGCGGCGCACGCGCTCGTCGACGCTGAGTCATTTGTTTGCGCAGGGGACGGTGTCGGCACAGGCCTTCGCAAGCGATCAGACGTACCGCGAGCGCGCCCGCGCGACGATCGTGGCGTCGGCGTGTGGCACCGTCGAATTCTTTCCGTCTCTCAAGCCAGATGCGAATGACTACGGTGTTGTGTTCGCGATCATCGCCAAGGGCAGTGGCGCACTCGGTCCAAGCCTGCCGTTCCTCAGCCAGGTCAACTTGAGTTATGCGGCGCGGCAGATTTCCGGCTGGGGTTACGACATCGCGTTAGTCCGAATCGGCTTGACGCCATAGAAGCGGGCCGACACGATTAAACCGGCCACCTCGCGTCTAGCGACGACGCGGTGGCGCCGCGACCAAGCCCCACGCCGCAGGCGCCGGTGCCAGGAACATGTCGCCTCCGAGTGCGAATCGCGTAGCGCAACCCGGGCCTCCAGCCAGTCCGTTGCGGGTCGTCCTCCAAGGCGTCGAGGCCTTGCCTCGTCTCGCGGGACCCGTCGCCATTCTTGTCGGGTGCGCTACGGCGCCAGTCGAGACAGTTGGATTCGTGGCGACGCCAGATCGGGATTGTGCAGGATGTAGATGCTCGTGTCCGACGCGATGGCGATGTCGCGGATGCCGCCGAGTCCCGTCGCCATCACCGTTTGGGTGCCGGTCGGCTCAAGGGCTACAAGTCGTCCACCCGCGGCCGTGTCGGCGAACAGAACCTCGCCCCGCCGGCCCGCCCGCAGCGCGCTGATCGCCGACGCGGTCGCGACCGTCGAGAGGCGTCCCGCAGTGTCAACCCGCACGATTGCCGCCCCACCAACTTGCGCCACGTACAGATTGCCGTCGCGATCCAACGCCAGCAGTTGCGGCCCGCAGATGGCAGCTTGAGCCGCCGGTACCTGACTGGCCAGGGGCGCGGCCGCGCAGCTTCCATTGCCGGCAAATGTGGAGATGGTGCCCGCATCGACGCGACGGATGCGATTGGCCCCGTGCTCGGCGATGAATAGAGCACCACCTGAATTCATCGCCAGACCCGTCGGTCCCTGCAGCCGAGCGTTCACGGCCGGACCACCGTCACCGTTGGATCCCGCCGGCGCACCACCTCCGGCAAGGACTAACCGACTATCGGTCGCGTCCAATCGGTAGACGTAGTTGTCCTTCTCGGATGCGTCGCTTCCGACGCTGACATACAAGGAGTTGTCGCCAAGCAAGCCGCCGATCGTTCCTGCGACGCTTGTGCCCCCGACGACCGTGAGGGTGCCCCCGGTGGTGGCCAGCGACGCGAGTTGCGCCCGCGTATCGATCGCCCGCACACCCACCATTACCTGAGCGACGAAGATGCGGTCGCCGCGCACCGCGATCAGCGTGCCTGAGGGAACCGATTCCAGAAGCACGGAGAACGTGCTAGTTGAAGGAGTCGCGGTGGCTTGACCTGACGTTGTGACGGGCGAGCGAGAAGGCGACGTTGACGGTGTCTGAGCGCTCACCTGAACCGACGGCGAAGGCGTCGATCCCGCTTGGCCGGAAGGGCCACATGCGGTCAGCAGCATCAGCAGCACCGCCAGCCGCGGGGCGTGTCGCGTCGAGCGTCCCCGGCGCTGCCCGCTGCGACCCCGTGTCACGCGATCCTCAGCATGTAGTCCGTCATTTCGAACGTTGGGTTCGATTGATCGTTGTCGACCCATGCCCGGCAGGCGTCCCAACTGCGGCAACCCGGTGTTTCGAGTGCGTACTGCCAATGGTGCCAGGTGAGCTGCCCGTAGTTCATCGCCAGGCTGTATGCGGGTGGTGGCGCGTTGTTGCAGTCGGCCTGTGAGCCGCTGTTGGGTGCTTGTGTCCAGAGCCCGAAGCAGCGTTGCGGACTACCGACCAGTCCGGCGTAGTAACTCAGGTAGTCCATGGTCTGCTTCCGCACGGCATAGTTCACGCTCAGGTCCGGATTGGCATATGCACAGGGGAAGAACGGGCTCCCGTAGGTAGCGTCGTAGAAGTTGAAGACTCCCTCGGCCCACCCTTCCCAGTACCAGTTGCTAAGGGCCACATCGCCTTCCACGTCCAAGTACAGGTACGTGCGCGCGGGCGTCACCAATCCCTGACCCGAATTCAGTGCGCTGACCATCGCAAGACACGCGGCGCGACCGTCGGCCGTACCTTGATCCTTGCCGGCTTGGTTGTTCATCTGTTCGAGCGCCTTGCTTGGAGAGCTGATAGGCACCAGATAAAAGAAGCCCGCGGCGCGGAGAGCCGGAATCTCAATGCTCGGGACGAAGAGACCCGTGCCGTTGGTCTTCTGGAAGTAGCGACAGAAGTATTTGTTCGCGGATCCCGTGTAGTGCAACGCGGTGTACGACGCCAAGTCGTGTGTGTTCGGATCCGGATTGCAGCCTCCGCCAAGAAGAACGACTCCGCCCCCAGGCGCGTCGGACGCCCGAGACAGAGAATCAAACCCAGCCCAGTTACCGCCCATAGCACGCCTCCGGTCGCTGTTTCATAGAAAGCGCACTTCTCGAAGAGTCCGGTTGCCCTCTTCGGCGATCAGGAGCCGGCCGTCGGCCATCAAGCGCATCGCGCCCGGAGTGTCCAATTGGGCGCCCGTGGCGGGTCCGCCGTCTCCGCTGTACCCCGGGCGGCCCGTGCCGCAGATCGTCGAAATCGCTCCCGCTGGATCGACCGCGCGAATCCGATGGTTGAACGTATCCGCGATCAGCAATCCGCCCAGGCTGTCCAGGGCGAGTGCCTGCGGCGCATACAGCCGAGCGTTCGTGGCAGGGCCCCCGTCGCCCGTACTCCCTGCTATGCCGGTGCCAGCGACGGTTGTGATCCGTCCGGTTACATCGATCCGTCGAACGCGGTGACCGCCCGCCTCGGCGATGTACACGTTGCCTGCGGAATCGACGGCGATGTCGCGAGGCGACACCAACGTGGCATCCACGGCCGCTCCTCCGTCTCCGACTGCAGCGCTGTCTGTGCGCTGGATGAGCCCCTTGTTCGCATCGACGAAGCCAACCGTAGGACGGGGTTGAGTCCTCCCCGCCACCGTCGAGATTGTTCCGTTTGAATCGATGCGTCGCACTCGGTTAGAACCGAATTCCGCGAAGAGCAGGGCGCCGCCTGCAGTGGTGGCCAGCCCAGTGGGGCCGAGGAGTTCGGCGCTGGTAGCAAGCACTCCATCTCCGCTCTGACCTCCACCGCCCGCAATGAGCGTCAGGCGAGCCTGAGCCAGGTCGAGTCGATAGATCCGGTCGTGCTCGAGGGGATCGCTCGTCGCGATGTAGACGAAGCTCCCCGTGGCCAGGAGGCCCGAGATGACCGGAATGGGTTGCATCGGAGCATCGCCGGGAAAGCTCGCGACCTGCTTCCACTGGCCGCTGCTGTAGTCGTATTGATACTTTGCATTCGGCTGTCCAGCAACCGATACGACGCGGCCGTCGCTGGAACGAAGCATACGAACTGCAGACACCGTTGACGGCGCTCGCGCGCCAAGGCTTCGTTCCGCCAGAAGCACGTCTCCGTTGGCGAGGGACGCCAACGCCACAATGGCCGCGAACCCCGCGTCCACTGCGAGGCCTCCATCTCCCGTAAACGGTCGACGGTTCATGTCTGGCGAACCGGCGATCGTACGGATCGCACCATGCGCATAATCGCGCGGCTCAAGGTTGGTCCGCCGGCCTATCGGAAGGGCGAGCACACCCAAGCTGAGCGATCCTTGGAGGAACCGGCGTCGGCCCAGTTTCATGGCGAGATACCGCTTGTTTCCCAGAATTGAATCACCGCTGTGCCTCCACGCTGCACGATTAAGTCAGGATGACTAATACTCGTTAGTGCAGTCAAAGGCATGACCAAACGGTCATGGCAGCCCCACATGCTGGTGGCGCGCGCCGTCCTGCGAGGTGTTTCCCATACCCGGAATCGGCCACTCACCCCGTCTATCAGCCGCGGAAGCGCCCACCTCGGTCGGCGATGTTCGCAATCTGCGGGGCGAGGGACTTCCGCGGCCGATCTTGGCCTACCAGCGTCTTGTTAGCACTGCACCTGGAGATGGAATCCACTGAACGTGGAACTGAGGGGAGATAGCAAAGGTATCTCCGCCGATGTCGGCGCTGCCGTCCGACTCACTACCGGTTCTAGTTCGCTTCCACGACCGCCTAAGGCCTACCGGCGCGCCTCGGTAGGTATCACCGGGACATTTAGCTCGAACACCGTCGCACGTGACAGGTCCTCATAGCCGGCGGCCGTTCGGGTCACGGATGGAGCAACCTCAAGACTTCAACAGTCGCCAACAGCAATGCGGTCAGGAGCTTGATGAGGCTGACAAGATTCGGCCCGCTGGTCTCTCGGCGAAGGCGCGATCGGCGTCCGCGGTGATGCGCCCTCATGCCGCAAGTTCACCGCAGGCGGGCCAGACCCGCTAGGGCAGATAAGCCCTAGCCCGTAACGTCAGCCGGCGGCCTGCGCTCGTGGAACAGCTGGTGCGCCCGCCCGGTGAGACCGTGGCACATTGATGGGCCGGCGACCGGACCCTCCCGCTTCAGACGAGGATCCAGCGCACAGAACGCCCGGAAGCCGTTTGGCCCGGTTGGATCGGGTCGGACGAGCCGATTGGGTCCAAGGGTCGGACCGAGCCATTTCTTCAACCGGCGCGAGACCTCGGCCGCATCAACCTGGGGTTCATCCGTTGCTCCTGCCCTTCGCCACTCTGCGGCCGCGTGGGCATCGATCGGATCGCGCACGGCACCTGCGACCGACCACCTCTCGAGCACTGCACCCCACGCGGCCGCGACCGCCGTGGGCTTATCTCCCGTGTGAAGAAACCGTCGCAGGAACCACATGTCACGCGCAAGGCGATCACCCAGGCGCTGCCGGGTCGCGCGCGGCGGCTTCTCGAGCTGCGTGACCCGCTCATCAGCAGCCGCAGCCAGTGCCTCGAACAGTTCGGCTTCTGGTCCCCCTTCAGCCGCCGCCGCGCGCACTTGCATTGCGTGCGCTCGCTCGCGCTCGAGTGCTGCGCGGCGACGCTGCTCGTACATGTCCTCGAGCGACGCTTTGCCCTCGCGAAACATTTCTCGAGCCTTGATCACGAACTCCTCCTCGCTCGTGTCGAGTCCCCACATCAGCGTGATTGCCACCTCGCCCGGCTCGAGGGGCAACTCGGGGGTCAAGGTCCAGCCGCGATCGGCGCGCACGAGATCGCTCTGCGTGATCGTGGCGCGCTGGATCGCCGACTGCAGCGGCGCGATTGGGTTGATCGGGTTGACCCGCCCGGTCTGCTCTTTGAGGAACCACACGATCGAGGGTTGGATGTGGTGGAGCTGCGCGAGCCGCATCTCGAGGTGTCCGCACCAGTCTGGGCGGCGACTCAAGGGCTCGGCTGCAGCCCGAGCGGTAATGATCCGCTCAAGCAGCGCTACGAGCAATGCCTCATGCCGTAGGTCCATCGCTAGTTCTTCGATCGCTTGAGCAACTCGACGATTCCAACGTCGAAGCCATCGGCCAGCAAGCCGTTGCCGAGCTTCCGCGCCGCCATGTCTGCGCTCGTACCGATAGCGCTTGCGAGAATCTTCACGATGTCCGCGAGCCATACCTAGCGGTGCCAGCGCTCCTTGGGCTCATCGAGCAGGAGCCGCAACGCCTCGACGGCATCGTCTGGATGTGCCGGCGTGATCGTGGCCAGCTTCTCGAGGACGAGTGAATCTTCCTCGATCGATTCGGTAAGCCGCAGGGTCTCCAGCAGCTAGCGAAATCGCCGCACGTCTCCAGGGGTCGGCCTGAAGCTCGGTCGGACGGGCGCATTCGCCCGCCCGACCTCGGTCGCGCTATTTCAACGTCAGCGTGAGTACCTCAACATGACGCACTTCCTTGCCGTCGACTGTCTCGGTGTATTGCGTCGGAATCCCATCTGGACGGTAGGTCAGTTGTTCGATGTCGATCCGTCCGTCGAGATTGGACACGATGCGTACCTGGGCGAGGCCGCCGGCCAGCGGCGTGACGAGCGCTCCCGGTCGATACGCGAGCCACGGCGTGACCCCGGGACGCAGCCAGTCGTCAGGCAATGTCTGGTCCTCCGGCTTCCAGGTGGCTGTGGAGACGGTTCCCAAGCGCGGATCGGTCGTCGTAGATCCGCTCCCGTTCACCGTGTGGGTCCAGCCTGCGGCGCCGGGAACCGCCGAGTTCGCAAGCAACGTGTTTACGAAGTGGCGGCTGTCGACATACTCGAGCCGGAAGGTTTGAACGACGAAGTCTCCCGCGCTATTGGTGACTCTCGTGTCTTGATAGACCATTGTGAAGGGCAACCAAGGTTCGGGCCGTGCAGCGGTCGCTCGCTGTTGGAGGACAACCAGGCCGGCAGCGATGGCCACGACCAAGAGAGCAATCCCAATATGCATGCGTCGATCGCGCAAGATGCCCTTGATTTGATTCAACATCCGCCGCTTCCAATCGTGGCTGACGTGCCACTCCAAATGTAGTGATCCAGCTGCGGCGAGCACCAGTAGGTGTCCGCTCCCGTGATGGCATCCTTCTCGTGATATCTAAGCTTCATGTTCACCAGCGCATCCTGCGTCATCGTTCCATTAGCGTTGATATCCCACCACTGAAAAGCGGTGTTGGTTTGCCACGGCTGTTCTCCGTAGTTACGAATGAACGTGCAACTGCCGCTGCACACCCAGTCCTGCATCCACCAGAGCTCCCACGCGACGATGGTGCACCCACTGCCGCAGCTGATCTTGCCTTCGTAGAAACGATTGACGTTGGTCGCGGGCGAGCCGAGGTCGTACTGCACGGTCGAGCAGTAGTACTTGGACACGGAGTCGCACTGGTATGGCGTACCCGAGACCGCCTTCGCGGGAGTTCCCATCGCCAGACTGCCGACAAGTACGGCCAAAGTGGCCAAGACGGCCAGAACAACTGGTCTCGGCCTGAATGGATGCGATGCTGAAGCGCGGGTTTCGTAAAAGCGCATTTAACAATCCTTCCGCGCGGTGCAGCCGCGCACGCGAGCTAGAGCGTCTTCCAACATGATTCAAGGCCAGATCTAGCCGCGCCCTCCGTTGGCTGTCGTTTCGATGTGTGTCCCGGGTCCTCGCCACTGTCTCACGCAGCAGCAGTTCAGCCAGTTGGCCGGTGGGCTAGTTGGTCGGCGCTCGCGTCGCGAAAGCCCAACAACACCGGCTCTGGGATAAGCCCACCCTGCTGACGAGGCGCGCTCTCTTTGTTATACAGCTGTTTACTCATACCAATGCCAACTATGCACGACGACCGATCTCCCCTCACCGCTCGTCAGAGTGCCGTCCTCGGACTGGTCGCGCATGGCCGTACGACCAGCGACATGGCGCTCGTCCTCGGCATAGCCCAGAGCACGGTGAAGTGGCATTGCGGCCGACTCCTGCGGCACTACGGTGTCAACCGACGCGTAGCGTTGGTCGTTGCTGCAATTGCCGCGGGCGACCTCGACGCGAACACGTCGCTCGAGGCCGCGGTTCTAGGCGCCGTGTCGCATCGCAGCGGCAAGGCAGGTGAACCTCCGAGCTCAGGGTGGCGATCGCGAGGCGAAGCGAGCTCAGAGCGCTAGCCCTGTGCGGTCACTGTCAGCCGGTATGCCTGGGGCCTCTCCGCTGTTGTTTTTCGGCGGAGGGCTAGCGAACCGCAGCCGCTATCACTTCCCAAGCGACGAGGACCAAGGCGATCGCAGCTGCTCCAACGCAGCATCGGGTCCGAAATACCCGCTCCGCGCGGGAGTAGCGTTCGCGCTGGGCGAGCAGCACACCGATCAGGCCAGCAGCAATGAGGGCCAGGTCAAAGAGTGGCCAGAACAGAACAGCCGCAATGCCGTGGTTCACTCCGCTGGTTTGACGCCAAATGTCCCATGAGGTCAAGGGGCAAGGAGCGACCCCGGCGCGGGAAGGCGACCGCTGATCACGAGCCAGGCGAGGAGCAGCAGGAGCACGACGCCGACGACGATGGCCACCCGGCGTCCGAGAAGGACCCCTAGAGCGATTAAGCCGATGATGACCGCGGTCAGCGCGAGGTAGACGAAGCGCGCGAGATCTACGCCCACGGTGCCGAGCCGCGGAACACAGGCGCGCTCAACACTCCGGTAGCGCGAGCAGGTTGTCGGGAGCCTCACCATCGGGTTCGGTCTTCAGGTACTCGCGCCCAAGCCGGGCCGCGATGATCACCCGGACCGTCGCGCCGCCACGGTTCACGTAGTAGCTCTCGGTTCCCGCTTTGATCCAGCGGATCGCATCGTCCTCCGAGTGCTTCCAGCCCGTGCCGCCGATGGCCTGGATGCGTTCGTGGGGACCTGGGCGGTCGGGCTTGGTGACGCAGGTTACCTGGCGATTCAAGCTTGTTCTCCTTGCCGGCGCGCAGTCGCGCGCTCCGCTGATATCTGACACTCGACATTAGATCTCCTCGTGTCAAGCAGATATGAGCATTACTCAATAGTGTTCATCTCCGGGGCAAACGGCAACCGCGAAACACAAATCGCCGTTCCCCGGGGAGGCCCTGATGGCTCTACGGCGCGCGCTCCTGCTTGCGGCCCTGCTACTGGCGATCTCGTTCGGGTTCGGTGGTCAGGCGGCTGCCGGTGGTCCACCTCTTCCGACGCCGCCCTGTTTGCCGTACGCCGGCTGCTGAGGCAGCTCGTGCAGGAGGTGCCGCGTGCAGCACGCACGTGGCACCTCCTTCTATCCTCGGTGCATGCCAAGACAAGCCGCGCCAGCTCCGCGCCAGATCCAACAGAAGGCCAAGGGGCCCATCGACCCGAGGTTTGGCACTCGACTGCGCGGGCTGCGACAGGCGCGGGGCCTCACCCAGGCGCAGCTCGCGGCCAAGGACTTCACGCCAGGATTTATCAGCCTGCTGGAGGGCGGTCAGACCCGGGCATCGCTACGTGCGGCAGAGATCCTGGCGCGGCGACTGGGCGTGGCAGTCAGCGAGCTGCTCGAGGTGCCGGCCAGCCGAGGTGAACATGAACTTGAGCTCGAGCTCTTCGCCGCCCAGCGGCTGCAGGCCACCGGCGACCTCGAGGGCGCCCGGCGCGCCGCGGAGTCCGCTTCCGAGCGCAGCCGGGGGATGCTGCGCGCGCGTTGGCTGCGCCTCCACGGCCAAATCCTCCTGCGCCTCGACCGCGCGCGTGATGCGATCGGGCCCCTAGATCAAGCGCGGCGGGCCTTTCGCTCATCGCCCGATCCGGAATTGACCGCCCGCGTGACCTACGAGCTGGCCCAAGCGCACGCCGCGCTAGGCGAGTTTGCCGAGGCGGTCGGCCTTGCGAGCGACTGTGAGCGCCTGCTGGATGCTCGCGTCGTGGTCGACCGGACCTTCGAGTTCCAGGTCATGAACTTTCTCGCCGCCATGTTCGTCGATCTTGGCGAGACCGGCGCTGCAGACGTGCGCGCCGAGCGCGCCTTGACCATCGCAAAGGACGTGACGGACCTCGATGCGCTCGCGCATCTCTACGCGGGGCTCGCGATCACGCGTCAGCAGCAGGGTGATCTGGAAGCGGCGCTGTCTGCGGCCCGCAAGAGTCTGGAGACCTACGACCGGCTCGGTGAGCAGCGCGCGGTCGCCGAATCGTGGAACACCTTGGCCTGGCTCTACATCGAGCGCAAACAGCTGGGTCGCGCTGGCGAATCGTTAGAGACGGCCCGCAAGCTCGCAAGCGCAGCCGGACACGAGCAGCTAAACGCCCTCCTCGACGTGACGGCGGCCGAGCTCGCGCTGGCACGCAAGCAACTGCCGCAGGCGGTGGAGTTGAGCGAACGCACGCTGGCTAACCGCTCGGCGTCCCCCTACGCGCGCGCAGAAGCGGCCTTTGTTCGGGCCCAAGCGGTGGCCCAACAGCGTCCGAGCGTCCCCGTGCTCCGGCGCGCATATGACGCGGCCGTTGATGCGGCCGGGCTGCAACCCGGGCGACGACGCGCCAAAGTCCATCGCGCATACGCCCGCGAGCTCGCCGATCGAAACCTGTTTCGAGAGGCCCATGAGCAAGATGAAGCGGCGCTGGCCTGCTTGGATCCAAAACGCGCGTAGTCGCTTCCGCGCCCCCAACCTCCCGGCTGGACCCACACTCAGACAGGATTAGCGGCGCTCGAGAAGGCGTCGGAGGCGTTATCGCCCGATCGGGCCTTAGGCGCGAAGTAAGCCCTCGCGCACTTCCGCTGGTCAGGCCGACTTAGAAGCGGCGCGAGAAACCCGCGGCACGGGAGCGGTCGCGGAGCGAATTACCGTGCCCAGAGCTGGAATGGCCACGTGCCACTCGGGTTTGGCGGCCTCGAAGAGAAGGGCCTTGCCACCGAGTCGCGTCACGGCCTCGGGCAGATCCCTGCGTCCAGCGGCCTCACGCAAAAGATCCTCGGTACTCGCGCCGGTCAGAGATATTTTCGGCATCGGGCCCTCCACTGTGTGTAGTAGCGCGAGATGGGTGACGGCGGCAAGGCTGAGACGGGAGTGTGGCGACCCGCGGGAGGGCGTGCCGGCTCCGGCTTCAAGCCGCCGGCCACTTGGCCCGGTAGGCCGCTTGATACCGCGGGTCCTGGCAAACGCACGGACCGTCGAGCAGCTGCAGGGCCGTGAGTTGAAAGGAGGGTTTCAGCGCGTAGCGCGTGTCGAATTGGAACAGATGGTCGAGGCGAAACGGCGCTAGCTCGGGCACCGACCCCTTCACCAGCTCGATTCCAAGCAGCATCCCGCACAGCGCCGGGACGTGCGCGGCGGGGACGAGCGCGGGCTCATTCTCCGCGAGCGTTTGGCGCGGCAGCGCGGCGAAACCGCACATCCGAAGGTACGCCGATCGCACACTCTGACCGATCAGGAACCCGAGCTGCCCGCTTCGACCGACATGCGCCTCGATCACCCGCACATCGGAGAGGGTGAGTCCGCCGTTGTCGTCTTCGAGCTGCTGCCTCAAAAACCCACACGGCCTGTTTTCTTGTGCTATGGACAGTGCATGGACGTTAATCAAGCCAAGGGCCGCAAGACTACCGAGTACGCCGGCGACGCGGGAGCTCCGCCGATGCAGCCGATGCACAAGCACGCACTCCAGCCGGGTCATCCGATGTACGAGCAGGGTCTCCGCGTGCTCGAGCACGGGCACTTCGTCACCGATACCTACCCGGTCCCCGGTTGGATCCATGATCACCCCGACACCGGACCCTACGAGCACCCGGTCCGGCTTCGCCGCCCGTCGCGCTGAATGCCGGGTTCAGCACACCTTGACCGTCGTACGGCCGCGCCATAGTCTGCGCCGCACGCGCCGAGGGAGGGCAACTATGGCTACGCCGCGTCCGGAACGAGACGAATACATGATGTCCATTGCGCTGGCGGTCGCGACGCGCACCAACTGCATGAAGACCCCCGTCGGGGCAATCATTGTTCAGGACTATCGCGTTCGGGCGGTGGGTTACAACGGCACCGTCGAGGGCTACCGCAACTGCTTTGATGGCGGCTGCCCGAGGTGCAAGAACGCGGTGATCGATCGAGGCACCAAGCTTGATGAATGTGTTTGTGCGCACGCTGAGCAGAACGCTCTCCTCGCGGCGGCGCGCTATGGCATCGCGGTGGAGGGTGCGGAGTGTTGGGTGACCAACGAGCCGTGCCTGGATTGCACGAAGAGTCTCATCCAGGCCAAGGTGCGGACAGTGCGTTTCTGGCAGCCCTACAAGTACAGCGGCCCAGGCGACCATCAGCGCAATCGCTCTGCGATGCGCAAGCATTCTGCTACGCAGAAGAGGGGCACGAAGTTCGTGCCCTGGAAGCCCGGTCCTGGCGCGATGCTCGGCTTGGCTAATCAGTACCGCGCGCTCGAGGATCGCATCGATGCGTATGCGCACAACCAAGACAAGAAGGCCAAGCGCGCTGCGGCAGGTAAGGCCAAAGCCAATCGCGATAAGCGGTCTGCGGCGAGACGGGCGTCAGCTCGTAAGACATCGGCAGGTAAGCCGGTGCGACGGCGGGCCACGAAGGCAAGGCCTTCGCGCTCGGAGTGAAGTGCCGCAGTGACCCTCTTTGAGTTTCCTATGTGTATGTGCCGCTCGCCCTCGACCCGACAGACGGCGGCGCGCCGTGGCCCGAATCTTGCCTGTTGACAGGTGTCAACAGTTGGGAGCATCCTAAGCGGTGAAGCACAAGGACAAGGAGGTTCGAGTGGCCATTGAGAAGGTTCTGGCCAGCACTTGGTGGCGGCTCGAGCCGGGAGGCCACTGGGGCTTCCTCCTCTGCGGGTTTCGGCAGCGGGGTGGCTGCCGCGTCTCAGTGAACGGCTCGCCGCAAAGTCCTGGCTCGCACGCCGCCCGGATCCTGCACGAGGTGTCGAAATGTCCCCATCATTGATTAGGAGGCGTCCGATGAAGATGGACGAGTACAGCGTCACGCTGCTGCTGAAGACCGAGCAGTTGCGCGACGAGCAGATCGCCGCCCTCTACGACGCTGCCCCCGACGCCACGGTGAGCGAGCGAGACAACCGGGTGTACGTCAGCTTCGACCGTACGGCTCCGGACTTTCTTCGCGCGCTGATCTCGGCGATCACCGATGTAGGGAAGGCGCTCCCTCAGATTCCGATCGCTGAGGTGCAGCCAAGTGACCTTGTGTATGCGGCCGACATCGCAGCCCGCACCACCCGCAGTCGAGAAAGCATCAGTCAGCTGGTGAACGGAGAGCGTGGCGCGGGTGGCTTCCCCCTCCCCGCGTACGTGCTCGGTGGACGCAGCCTCTGGCGCTGGAGCGAGGTAGAGCCCTGGTTCGCCGCCCATGAGGGCCGGTTGGTGTCCCCCAGCTACGCTCACGTGATCGCTGCCGTGAACGCGGTGCTGGCTGCAGAAGACGCAGTTCCGCACCTCAGCCGCGACGAGCGTGCCGCGATGCACGAGATCATGCGGCACTTGGAAGGTTTGGTACACGTCTAGCTCCTACCGCCGATAGATCGCGAGTGGGCGAGGCGGGCCCTACCCCATCGTGATTCACGGCGCGCGTCCGAGTCACGCGATGGTTGATGGTCGATCGGTGTGCGCACGGCTGCACTGTCCGGTCATCACGTGGACCCTCGGATCGCTCGGCGAGTATCTCGAGGCAGATTGACTATGGAGCCGCAGGGCCACACGATTCGCCCGGTGACAACCCCCGCGACGGAGCGACTAGTCACCATCGGCTACCAAGGCCGCAGCTTGCACGGCATGATTGCGCGCCTGGTTGCCAACGATGTGCGGCTGCTGCTGGACATTCGCGCGGTCGCCCGCAGCCGTCGGCCCGAGTTCAACGCGAAACGGATCGCTGCCGCGGCCGGGGCCGCCGGTATCGCGTACCGGCACGTTCCTGAGCTCGGAAGCTCGCGCAAGCTGCGCGCGCATCTGTACGAGACCCGCGACTTTGATCGGTTCGCCGGCCTGTACCTGGCTTACGTGCGCCGCTGGCGGCTCCCTGAGGTGCACTCAGTCGCGAAAGCCGCGCGAGCGGGAACGGTCTGCATCCTCTGCTACGAGGCGGACCATGCGCTCTGCCACCGGGGCATCGTCGCCTCCGAGGCCCTACGCACCCATCGGAAGCTGGAGGTTCTCCACCTCTAGACGCGGCGGGTAGTGCAGGGCGCAGATGCAGAACGACTGCTGGTGCGCCGCAATGTTGCCCAGGTTGAAGACGAGATCCCGCTCGTTCAGAAACTCGTGCTCGTACTTGTTCCGCAGGGCCGCCTCCCACCCCTCGGCACCGTAGTCCACCAACCAGTTGCGGTACGACTGGTGGATCTCCCAATCCAACACCTGCATCCGGTGGACCGTTGTGCAAGACGCGTCCTGACACACGAACTCGTAGTAGAAGCGATAGGGGATCCGCTCCAACGGATCAACTGACGGCCCAAAGAGTGTTTGGCGTCCAAGCTGCGCCGCCTGCTTCTCGTTCCACGCCAGCTCGTGCGCCTTGCGCGGCTCGATGATGAATCGACGAATCTCTAGCGGCCGCAGGTACGCCATCGTTCGCCGACCTTCAGCTGCTTCGCGCTTGAGCGCATCGACGGAATCCACCATGAAGGGTGCGATCGACACGTTGCGTGTCGCCCAGTCTCCGTTGGTACCGGTCCCCACCTTGCGCACAACCTGGATGCTCTCGGGCTGGACGACGTGGCTCTCGGGTCGGTTGTCTCCACCACGACGGACGCTCGCGCGAATCCAGGTCCACTTCTCGAACTGCTGCTCCTTCTGAAGCTGGCGGAAGGGAACCGGATTGACCCGTAGCCATCTCCCATCTCCTGTCATTCCAGCCGTGCAGGCGGCTTCTCCGAAGTCTTCCTGCGGATTCGGATACGCCTTCACCGTCATGAGGATCTCCTCGGTGTGCCAGTCGCGGTTCCCCACCGACTCGTCGCTCACACGCGGCTCTTTGTGATGCCGGCGAACCCGGAGCTTGGCGGCACTGGGGCTTCCCGTGGCACCGATTGTGTTACTGAACGAGCCGGACCCAAGGTGGACGCGCTCGCGGCCAGTCCGAAGCGTTGGCTAGTCTGTGCGACCGGCTCGGGATCGTCCCGATACGACGTAGCCAGAGAAGAGCCGCTATGCCGATGCGCTGGCGGATGCGACGAGCGCCTGAAGGAGGCCTCCTCGATTAACGGTTCGCGCCTCAACTACCCGCCCGTCCCTGATCGCCACGCCGTATGGGGTTGCCGGAACGTGCAAGTTGGCGAGCAGCGCCGGCGACGATCCAATGAATACACCGGCGAAGGCTCCAGACGGTACGTCCTTCAGGGTTTGCCGCACAGTCACTGCGTCCTGGTCAATCACGAGATATGCGAGATTCTTTGTGTCAACAGGATGACTCGCAAGATCACGAAACAGGTCGTGGCACGGACCGCAGTTGGTCGACGCGAAGACCAACACATGGGACGGTGGAAGCCTTGCCACTAGGCCCGCTTGACCATCCAGATTGTCGAGACTCCATGTCGGCATGGTGCTGCCGACAGGCGGTCCTTCGCGTTTGACGGCCAGCTGAGGACGAAGGGCAAGTTGTCTCAGAATCAACGCGATCGTGAAGGTATTTAGCAGGGTCAAGACCCAGAGCGCCAGCAGGTCCATAGCGGTACCTCTCAGTCGCGTGCGAGGCTGCAACTAAGATGCAGGAGTCATGCCAGGAGTCAGTATCACTATTCGCCACTTGACTATGGGGGATCAGGTGACGATTGTTCGAATGACTGGGATGATTGGCAAGAGGTAAGTGTCGACGATCTGCCGCAGCGAACTCTCCCGAGGTGGCGCTCACGCCGCTCGACCGCCCTCATGGCACCGGCCTTACCTCTCCAAGCATGGGCATACCACTGCCAGATCGCGTCCCGATTGATGCGGCAATTTGGAACCCACGGAGCCATTTTCAGGCGGGCCGCTGCTGCGGAACGGCACGAACAACAGGAGATTCGCGGGTTGCGGATTCCGCAGCGACTCAATTGAGCCCCCTGGGGCTGCTACTACGCATCGGCATGGTCGCAGCCCGATCCCGTCTGCTAACTGTTGAGGTGGACGGTGAGAGCATGAGCCCCGTTCTGCACGCGAGCGATGTGCTGCTCGCTCAACGCCTGTCCTGCGGCCGACCGGTTCCGAAGCGCGGCGACATCGTCGTTTACGGCGCACCCCTCCCCGACGGACGCATACCCTTCAATGTCAAGCGAATCGCCGGCGTACCCGGCGAGATGGTTGGCTCCGATATCACGCTAGGGCCAAATTCATTCTGGGTCTTGGGTGACAATCGGGCTCATTCAGGGGACTCTCGACACACGGGCCCTGTCAATCTTGACCAAGTCCGCGGAATCGGGCTGGCCGTTGTGCGAGGTCGACTGTTGCTTCCGGTCCATGTGCGTCCAAGGCGCAGCGGGCGGCCTGCGCGTTGGGCAGAAGCAATCGGCGACTGGCGTCGCGGGGTTCAGACCCGCGGAGCTGTGTTTTCGAGCGAGTTGGGGATCCCCGAGCATGTGGGCAACATGTACGAGCCAGCCCCGTGGAATGTGCTCCGCGGCGTCGTTAATCGGTCGGAACTCGCGCGCGCAGACGTGTTCCTTGATGTCGGATGCGGCAAAGGCCGAGTCATGCTAGCGGCGCTCGAACTGGGCTTTCGCGACGTAGTCGGGATAGACATCTCACCGAGGCTAGTCAATATTGCGCGTTCGAATCTGGCTCGCGTCGCCAAATCTCGTCGATGCGGTGTGGAACTCACCGCCGGCGACGCGACCGCCACGGTAATGTCCGATCGCGCAACATACGTCTTCCTGTTCAATCCGTTCACCAGCGCGGCGCTTCGCAGATTCCTCGATCAACTCGATGCCTCGCTGTGTCGAGCGCCGCGTGACCTGCGAATCATCACTCATCACGTCTTAGATGAGGCAGCCGTCCTGGAGCGCGGGTTTCTCGTGATACGACGAGCGCACGACACAGTGCTGTTTGAACGTCTAGCCAGCTGGAGCAACATGCTGCACCGTGGGTCGGTCGAGCAGGAGAAAACGTGATCTACATGGGAATGGTTCGCGCTTTCCGGGAAGTGGGGACGCTGCCCTCTCTCGGTCTTCCGGTCGAAATGACGTGCGCTAGTTCGAGCCGAGTGACACCCATGCATCGCCGCTCTGGGCGATGATCACGAGCGCTGCTGCGGGCGAGACCGCAAGCGGCGATCGCCAGGTACCGGAGGCGTCGAACCGTCGATGCAGCAGTTCGGGTCCTTCTGGCCCGATGGTCAGTAGGTCGAGGTCAGCGTCGGGTGCGCCGCCGCTCACGACGATGTGGCCGTCTGCGATCGCAATGCGCAGGCCGGCGGGCGCGGACACCTCAAAGCTTCCCTGACGCTGACCGTCGGAGGCGCGCAGCAGCAGCCGATGGCTGCCCGCCTGATGGTCTTCGAGTGCGGGTAGGAAGTCACCGCGGGTGACGCCGCCGAGTGCAAACAGCTGTAGCGGACGGAGGAACGAGCTGGTCGTGACAGGCTGACCGTCCCACATCAGGGTTCGGGGCATTTCGGTCGCAACGCGCGCACGGACGGTGACAGGGGTCAGTGGCCCGCCGCGCGGCGGATCTACCTCGAGAGAGGAGAGAAGGAGCGCTTCACGCCGAAGCGCGTCGGCCGTCGGCACAAGCAGGGTCATCGCGACCAGGAGCGGGACCGCGATGTGCCGCAGCGTTCGTGTCTGAGAGCGCTCGATGAGGACGAGTGCGATTGTCGCGAGGACCGTCGTCAGCGCCACTAGCTCGAGCCAGGGCACCGGCAGGATCGCGAAGTTGCCAGGCCGTGGGTGCAGGTAGATCTCGGAGAGCCCGTCAGGGCGCAAGACGTAGCGCAGCGCCGGGAGTAGCAAGAGCGCGGTACCGATCGCGATG
Source organism: Candidatus Dormiibacterota bacterium (assembly GCA_043738605.1). Taxonomy (GTDB): domain Bacteria; phylum Chloroflexota; class Dormibacteria; order Dormibacterales; family Dormibacteraceae; genus Palsa-872. The sequence continues at coordinate 73,812 of JAYUFT010000147.1, forward strand.
CCGCCCGGGAGTTTGGGCACGCGTGCGAACAGGCGGGCGAGCGGCGGGAAGGCGAACCACACCGCTGCTGCGGGAAGCGTGGTCGTGAACCAGTAGTCGTCCGGGGTACCTGCACGCAACTGCGGCAGTCCCAAGGCGAGGGTGGCCTGATCGGCGTTGAGGGCGAAGAGCGCGAGGAAGAGACCCAGGCCAATCCCAATCGCGCTCACCCGAACGGCATACAGCCCGACCAGCGCCATGAGCGCGGCTTCAACGACCAGGTTGGCGCCGGCGTTTGGCAGCAGGCCCAGCCAGTTCGACAGCACTCCGAAGAAGAGGATGGATAGACCACTGCTCAGCGCGAAGCGCCGGGTCCAGCTCACTTGAGGGCCTCGGGGTGGTCTGCGATGTACGACAGCAGCGCCAGCAGCGCATGGCCCGACGCGCCCAGCGCCTCGGTCGACGGTGGCGTGTTCGCGTCCGCGAAGTTCCCTAACTCGAAGGTCGCCGCCCGCGTGTTCACGGCCGCGAGCGCCCGAACCAGCTGCGGACCGAACTGCTGGCCGGAGCGCTCGCCCAACGCGTTCGCGACGCGCCCGGCTACCCGGAAGCTGCCGGCCGGGTTCTGTGCATCGCCGGGATCGCTGCGGACGGTGACCTGGCGATCCAGCGCGCTCGGGATGAAGATGACTGCAGTCAGTCGGCGTGCCTCGTCCGGCGAGAGGCCGCGGAGTGCGCTCTTGAGGCCCGCGTGGTCGTAGATCTCGGACCCCGCGGCCACGAACACGGCATCGGCGGCCATCGGCGAGGCACGCACCGCTTCCGCCGCGGCCACCAGTACCGCGGTCGCGGTGGTGGCGTCCGCCGATGGCGGGTAGTCCAGGTAGTGGACCGCCGGCGCAGCGTCGTAGGGCGCGATCACCACGACGAGCGGCCCGCCGGGGACGCGACCGGCCACGCGTGCGATCACGTTCACTCCGCCGACGGAGATGGGAGGCGCGCTGATCGTCACCGACGCGTTCACGTTGAGTGGCATCGCTGAGCTGCCGGGCGTGGGGACGGGAAAGTCCGTTCCGAGCACGGCGCGGAACGCGGCCGGGGTGGTTCGTAGCGCCGGGATCGGATAGTCCGGCGAGGGGAAGAGCGCGGCCGGGTTGTCGGACAACACGATCAAACCCACACCGTTCGCACGTGCGATCGCGCCTATCCAGAAGGAGACGGAAGCCTGCGCGCTCGTGCTGACCACAGCGATGCGTCCGGCCACGTTCCGGGTGAAGGTGCTGCCACCGACCGAGCCGACGAAGTCGACGAACACCAAGGCCGCCGTGACGTTGGCGTCGTACGGAGTGAGGGCGCCCAGCGCATCGATTGAGCGACCCTCCACGCCCAGGCGCGCTCCGGTGACCGCGACGAGCTGCTCGTGGATCGGTGCGACAGTCCCACCCAGACGTTGGGCGATCAGCGTTGCCACCTCGGCCGCGCCCGCGGTCTGCGCGACCCGCCCCTCGAACCGTGGGTCGGCCAGATCTGTCGCCACGCCGAGCGCCGTGGTCGGATTGAATCGCTGCCCGTACTCCAGCTGCGGCGCGAGGCGGTTCGGCCACAACAGAGCCGGAGTCAGCGCCACGAGTGCAATGAGACCGACAACAACAGCCATGCGTCGGGACACCAGCCCGAACACATCAAGCCGCTGCGCCCGCTGGGCGAGCGCATCCGCAAACAGGTTGATGCTCACGACTGCAGTCAGGAGCGCGCCGGCTGGGGCGAGCACGGCGATCGTGTTGCCGTACAGATCGAAGATCGGACGGGTGGTGCCCAGCAGGCTCGCCCACTCAGGCTCGGTCGGCAGTCGCAGGGGCGAGGTGAAGAGCTCGACCGTGATCGCGCCGCCGAGGAAGATCCGCAGCAGCGCGAGCTCCCCCAGCAGCAGCAGGACCGCCGAGACCTGAAGGGCGCCGACCGTGAGCATCGTTGGAGCAATATTTGGCAGCAGGTGCCGCAGCACAACGCGCTGCTCGCTCATGCCGATCGTGCGGGCGGTCTCGATGAACGGGCGCGCGGCTTCGGTGCGAGTCACACGCCGAGCTTGATGGAAGGCATCGCCCCAGCCCACGAGGCCCAGCGCCAGGATGAACGCAAGCGGTCCGGCGTAGACGTTGAACGCGATGACCGCCATCAGCGCTGCGATCGTCGCCGGCACCGATGAGAGACCCAGCGCCAAGCGAGACAGCCACAGCTCTTTCGTCCCGCCCTGCCATCCAGCGAGGACACCCAGGAACGCGCCGAAGCCCAAGCGCAACCCTGCGGCCGCGAAGGCGATCACGAACGTGTTGCGGGCGCCCCATAGAAGCAGTGAGAGCCGATCACGCCCTGCGGCGTCGGTCCCAAGCGGAAAGGTGGGACTCGGATCGTACGGCGGCAGCTTGCCCAAATAGAGGAAGTTGGTATCGAACGGATCGTGCGGCGCGATGAGCGGTCCGTAGATCGCGAGGCCGATCATCGCAGCGAACGCGAGGCCGCCAACCAACAGCGCCCAATCGATCGGACGCCTGCGCGGCGAGCGCCATGCACCTAAGGACGCCCCGATCCGCGCGGCCGAGCTGCCGCTCATCCCGTCACCACGCCGGTGCGATTGGTGATGAGATCGAGCCCCAACTCAGTGAGCACGAACACCACGCCCATGACCCCGACGCAGGCGAGCAATACCGGGAGGTCCTGAACGTTGAGCGCGCGCAGCGCCAACACCCCGAGGCCTGGCCATACGAATAGGAACTCGACGATCACGAGTGCGCCGAGCACCAGCCGCAGACCGGTGAGCACCGCCTCACCCAGTGTGCCGTACATGTTGGGCGCCAAGTGGCCGTAAATCACCGCGCGTTCACTCAGGCCCTTCGCCCGCGCGGTCCGCACGAACTCACGCGCATTGAGCTCGGTGGCCGCGAGCGCGACCAGGCGTGTGATGGCGGCGGCGGGTCCTAGCATGAGTGCGAGTACCGGGATCGCCAGATGTGCGTCCAACCCAAAGCCGTACACCGGAATCAGGTTGGCGCCGATCCGGCCGGTGATCTCGACCGCGACCACCTGAAGCAGGAACGCGACGAAGAACGCGGGCAGCGCGATCCCGAGGTTGGTCACCGCGCGCAGTACCGCGACCAAACGCGGCGGTGCATGCAGCGCGACCCAGAACCCGAGCGGGACACCAATGAGCGCCGCGAGGAGTGCGGCGGGAACGACGAGGAACGCGCTGTTGAGCGCGCTCTGCGCGATGAGCGCAGGCAGCGACCTGTTCGCCTGGGCGGCCACATCGCCAGTCGGCACGCTCGCCAGACCGATGGGCGCCGGATTGGCGCGCAGCAGCCAGATCGTCAGGTCATTGGCACCGAGTCGGCCCGGACCGCCGTTAGGTGCGAATCGGGCTGCGGCGAGCAGAAACAGCGCCAGCGTGACACCGACAACGACCAGCGCCGTCACGAGCAGCGCGACGAACGGCAACAGCGAGCGCTGTCCGCGGCCTGCCTCTGCCGTGTTCTCCATACTCCGAACAGTAGCCCGCGAAGTCATGTACTCAGGCTTTCGAAAGCTCTCGTATCGAGTGCGAGACCGTCATGCCTCGGCCGACTTCGCTTGCGAGGGTGGCGCTGCTGATAGGACCGCCGTCCTTCCTTCTCTCGGCGGGCGGTCCCGCCACTTCGACGACAGGTGTCTGGCGCGCCACGGCTGATGGATGAATCCACTGTCGTCACAGTCATCGCACAGAACGGCGACGCGTGGACGATGCTCCGAGTACCGGCCGCGATGCCGGACGTTAGGCGGGCTACGCACCGTGCGCCCGCAATGTGTTGAGCTCGCCCGCCGTCAGTGCAACAGCCGCGCAGACCACAGAAGCGAGCAGTTGCGCCGTCGGATCAAGCCAGCGCTCCACGCTTAGCCCCGCAATCGTGGCAATCGCGGCCAATGTCAAGGCGCGCGCGATGGCAGCCGGTCCAATGGCGCTGGGCAGCACCGATCCGAAGCAATCGCATGCGCCGCGGGCGCCGCCGCGGTAGGCGACTGCGAGCACGACCGCGAAGGCGAGAAACAGTGCGACAGCAGAGAATTCGCCGATCCGCCGACCCAGAGCAACGCCCAGCCCGATCGCGAGTTCGGTCAGCGGCAGCACCAAGACCAGTGGGCGCCAGCGCATCCAGCCGATGCCGTAGCCCCAAAGCGCCCCGCGCCAAGCTTCTAGATCGAGCAACTTCCCCGCACCTGCGACGAAGAGCAAACCGGCGAGGCCGATGTCGAGGAGCGTCTGCACCGCGGAAGGAATGCCGAGTTCGATTGGCATCGTCACGTAACCCCCGCCAATTTGCCGGACGGCCATTCGGTTGCGCTACAAGACGACCTCAAGAGTGGAAGAGTAACAATTAGTGTCACTTGACATTACCTCAACCGGGCGCACTGTCAGTCGAGAAGCTGCGTTAGAGAGGAGGTTCCAAAGTGATTGAGTTCATTGAGCAAGGCGCAATGCGCCTCCCGGTGCACTCGTTGGATGCGCTGATGGCACGCGGCCTCGCGAAGCTCGGCCAGCGCCTCTCAGCCCGTGCCTGCGTGCCGGACTGCACCTATACCTATCTCGGCTCGACCTGCAATCTGTACCCGTACTGTTACTACAGCATGGATCAGTGCGGCCATCAGATTTGCGACTGCAACATCTGCCCTTAGACCCCGGGCAGCACGAGGGGTTGGATCCCTCGTGCTGCTTGCAGCTCGACCACCTAGCAACTGCCGAGTCGAGGAAGGCGGTTCAAATGAAATGCGCAGTGCGGCCTCCGGTTGGATGCGTGACCACCCAAGCCAAACCGAGATGAACCCCGGGTGGATCAACGCTACTGCGAACCCAACAAGACACGCATCGACCAAGTCACGCCGTCCCGGACGCATATCAGCGCTGTGGCGCCATTGGATCGGGATCAGGAACACGCGATCCGGAGGCTGCTCGCCGAGGCGCTGAGCCAGGCGGGCGCACTGCCGCGGCCGCCACGCCGCGGCCGACTCTCGAAGACCGACGAATGTTCTGGATTTCGCCGGTGACTGCCAATCATTCATACGACCCCATCATTCGGGCGGGCGTCGCCAGTTGGAACGGCTTGCCGACACGCACATCGACCATCTCGTTCAGCGAGTCAACCAGCAACGCGAACACCCAAGCTGACTTCTATGCGCGCGACTACGGCGTGCAACCGTGGGTTGGCGTCACCGTGATGCGCGATGCGAACGGCAATGGCGTCGTAACCTGCAATTCGGAACACGTTGCTACCGACCCTCTGACACTGTTATAGGCCTTCTCAATGTGACCGCCCGAGGTCAGACCATCCGCGATCTCCTCGCGAGTCGCATCGGCGGTACTTCCGGTCCCCCACTAGTAGTCACCGATCCGCACACGAGTTCTGATTTGGGGGCTGGGCGACGCACATGTGGCGCAGACCTTTATGACGCCATAACGCCGAACTCCCGACGCAGCGCCATCCCGAAGGCCGACACATCCGCTGCCGTCACGGGAAAACGCCAGCCAGTCATTAGGACATAAGGCTCGCCGATCCACGTCGAGAAGAAGAACGTTCCTATCCGGTCGGCGGGCTCTAGTACCACGATTAGGTTCTCGTCCGTCCCCCGAAATCCCAGAGAGACTGGGGGCGATGCTGTAAACCCTGCAATCAACTCCTCGACATCGCTCTCGGTCAGGCTGACGCGTTGCGTGCCTGCGGCCGCGCCGCCGAGCACGCTGACCTCGCACCGAACCCACCGAGGGTTGACGGCGCCAGCCTCAGCTGAGCGCACGTTCAGCACGAAACTATGTGCTTGGTCCACTGCGACAAGCGTCGCCATATTGCACTCCTTCCTACGGTGCCCACGGAGGCGCATTCACGGCCCGCGCGTGAGCTCAACCCGCTTGCCTGCGTCTGGGTCGGATATGAAGTAGCTCAGAGTGCTCTGAGAACCTGGGAAGTGTGAGATTTCCAGTTGCGTGCCGCCACCTTCCGAGAAACTGATCTGCACCTTTTCCCGGCCGTCTACCGTTGCTACCTTCCAGGTGCCTCGACCACTATTCACGACTACCGCGAACGATCCGTGAAATGCTCCGGGCATATCCACAGCGTCAAAGGTGCCGTCTGAACTGAGCGTTAGATACGAGACACCTCCCTTCAATTCAGCTGGCAAGAACTGTCGAGAGGCGTTCGTTACCGTCCAAGTTCCCAGGAGATCCTGGGAATTGACGCTATTGCAAGAGATCGTGATCGAAGCCACAAGAACGCCCAGCACCCAAAGGACCACTGGGCGACGACGGGCCGATAGGCGAACGGCACGTCGTATCAATGGACTATGTGATGCATGCTGCTTCGTGGGCGACATTGGACCACTGGCAGCCTCGGCGAGTTCGAACTGTATGGCTCGTCGAAACGCACTGCGCGCGCTGCGATGCTGCTCGGTGGGAATGAACCGATCGATGCAATACTCGGTTCCGCGCCCGCGCCCCCAAACCGCCGATCCCGTCAGGCGCCGGGCAAGTTCCGGGCTCTCTAAGGTCCATAGCTGCTGGGGGGACTTGGTCGGACGCGCCCGAAATCGTCCTTCGTGCCGATGAAGAGCCACAACTGGGCCTTGTTGTCTGGCAGTCGTTCGTGTGCCTCGGTGCCTGGAATCTCTCGCTCTGATCCATCGGGCATGAAATAGACGAAGCGGTCGCTCGCCGTCCCGTCTTCTAGTCGGGTCGAAGTGCAGGTAACACCTCTTGAGGGAACGTCGATGACCAGATAGTCGCCCCTGGTCGACAATGCAGGACACCGTGGGTTCGCGAACTCGATGTATGCCCAGCCTCGATAGCCCTCGGGCAGTCGCCATAGCTCTCGCTGCCGGGATTCGGTCGCCGGCAGACAACCCGATAGGAGGGCAGCAACTACGAGCCCGGCGGCCAGCCAGACTCGCGATCGTCCCACGAACCCGGCATCTCGTTCAGAGTTCGGTGCAGATCCTGTCATTGCAGTTTCACGGCACATTGGGCACATCAATCCCGAAGAACAGCCCGTACGGACCAAACGGATTCATCCGTCCGTCATAGTTGAACAGCAAGTCTGCCGTGCCATCTGGGTTGTATTGCCAAATCTCGTACGAAGGGAAGGCGCGACCCTTGATCCGAGGACCGCCGTCACCCATGGTGACGGTGAAGTCGATCGGCGGAACGAGCGCACCGAGAATTGGTGTGTCCGCCTCCATTGGATTCTTCGCGACGCAGGAATAGCGCGCATCGTCACCGACACACGCTGGGTGGGCGCGCGCCCTCTGACTCCCGTCGACCCTCACACTGTCGTCCGAATACGCGCCGACCAAGTTCCCGCTGTCGTCTATTCCAAACTGAATCCTTGATGTACCACCATTGGGGTCGGGACCACGATCGTCTCCCTGATAGCAGCCGAGCCCGCATGCCACCGCCATCGGGATGTAGGCAGCTACTCAGTAACGGGTTCCTGATGAGCCGGGTGTCGGATCTGTACACAAGCCGCTCGGATCCGTGCTCGCTACGGGATTCCCGGTGGCATAACCGAACGCGTTGAGTGAGCCCGGCAGTGAAGGGTCGCCCTTCGCAGCATCGCGCGTCGTGAACCGCCCCACGTTGGGGTCGTACCACCGGGCCCGCATGTACAGCAGCCCTGAGGGGTCGACGAGCTGTCCGGCGTAGCCCAGGTACGAGGGCGCGCTCGCACCGTTGGACTGGCTGATCGCGCCGTACGCGCGGTAGCGGAACGAGGCGGTCACGGTGCCCGAGCCGTTCACCTCGGCCCGGACGCTCTTGCCACCGTCGCGGGCGAAGGTGGAGGTCGTGGTGTCGGCCTTCACCACCCAGAGCGGGCCGAGGCCGTAGACGAGGCGGTCCCCGCCTTGGACGAGCAGTCGGCTCGGCGAGCTGGAGGGATCCCAGAGGAACTGGGTGGCCGTGCCCTGGGTCCGGCTCTTGAGCAGCCCGTCCCCGTTGTAGGTGTAGGTGCGCGCCGTCGCGGCGACGGTAGAGCTGGTCATCCGGTCGAGCGGGTCGTAGCCGAAGGTGTCGGTGCCGCGGTTGGTCAGCCGATCGGCGGTGTTCCAGGTGAAGACCTGGGTCCCGTCGTTGGTCAGCCGGTTGGCGGTGTCGTAGGTGTACGTCGCGGTCGGGCCGGTGCGGGAGGCGATGTTCGATCCGGCATCAAGGGTGAAGCTCTCGGGGTTGGTGGTGGTGCCGGCGGTCAACCGCTCGAGCCCGTCGTAGCTGTACCCGAAGTGATCGATCCCAGGGTTGTAGGCGACGCGGCTGGCGCGGATGTCGGCGTTGCCGGCCCGGTCGTCGCGCCAGGCCCGGGCGAGCTCGGCGGTGCTGTACGCGAGGGCCGGATTGGATTGCGCAAACGCTCCGGGGTCATCGGACTGTTTGGTCGAGGTCGTCCAGGTGCCGCCGGTGTACTGGGCGCCCCAGATGTCGGTGTTCGCGATCCGAATGTCGGTCCAGGCGACCCAGGCCGACCCGTCCGGGCGCTCGCTAAGGGCGGGCGTGCCGGTCGGGCGCGCCGCGGCGTCGGTGAGCTGGGTGCTCGTGGTCCAAGTATTCGTCCCGGCAGTCTGGCGGCTCGTCCGCAGCTGCGCCGGGCTGGTCCGGGCATCGAGCCAGATCACGGTGAGGTTCCCGGCGCTATCGATGCCGATCCGCGGCGCGGTCTGGGCCGCGGTACCGGGATCATCGCTCACCTTGACGTTGGCGCTCCAGGCGGAGCCGCCGGAGGTGAGCTTGGAGAAGTAGATGTCGGCGTTGCCGCTGCGGCTGTCCTGCCAGACGGCGTAGCTCGTGCCGTCGCTTCCCACGATCACATCGGGGTTGTCCTTGAGCGCGGCAGTGTTGTCGGTGACCTTCTTGTTGGCGGCCCACGCCGATCCGCCTGACGTGAGGGTGCTGCTGTAGATGTTGTTCTGGCTCGAGCGCAGGTCGACCCAGACCGCGGTCTCGGCCCCGGCCGCCGTACCGGCGATCCGCGGGTTGCGCTGCACGCCGCCACCGCCGCTGCCCGGATCGTCGCTGACCTTCACGTCCAGAGTTAGCCAATTGCCGGTCGCGGCGGTCCGCTTCGAGTAGTAGATGTCTGCCTTGCCCACGCCGTTGACCTCGTCCTGCCACACGGCGTACGCGTTGTTCGACAAGTCGAGGGCGATTGCCGGGTTCTGCTGGATCCGCGTGCCGGTGTCGGTGTTCACCTTCACGTTCGCGCTCCAGTTGCCGGTGACCTGATCGCGGCGAGCGAACTCAATGTCGGCGTTGCCCAGCCGGGCGTCGTCCCAGACGAGATAGCTCGCGGCATCCGCCCCGAGGGCGATCGCCGGGTGGTCCTGAACGGTCGTGCCGGTGTCGCTGTTGACCTTGACACTCGGGAAGCTCTGGACCGGCGGTGCGGTGATCCCGCTCACGACCTCATCGAGCGCCGTGCGGTTCCCCTCGTTGTCCAGGGTGTAGGTGTGGCTGGAGACGGTGTTCGCGCCGACGGCGTTGAGGAGCCCGGTGAGCCGGTGGGCCTTGTCGTAGGTGTAGGTCGTGGTCATCCCGCCCGGCACCGTAACGCTCGAGGCGAGCCCGGCGGCGGTGTACTGGTACGTGGCACCGTGGGAGGCCCAGTCGGTCACCGTGCTGAGCCGTCCGCCGGGGCTGTACACGTACGTGACGTTGCCGACGGTCGGGTAGCCGAGGGTCGTGCGGTTGGAGTCCAGGTCGTAGCCATAGGTCGTTGTGCCGTCGGGCTGAGCCGCTTGGGTGAGCCGGCGGAGACCATCGTACTGGTAGGTCGTATTGCCGGTGCCATCGGTCATCGCCTTTCGGTGGCTGAGCTCGTCGTAGCCGTAGGTGATCGTTGAAAGACCCGTGGCGGCGACCGAGTTGAGCCGGGCCATGGTGTCGTATGCGTACGTGATCGCGACCCCGTCGCCCGTCGTCTTGGTCGTCGGCTGGCCGTTCCCGTTTAGCGCGTAGCTGGTTGTGAGCGCGGTCCCGCCGGTCGGATGGGTGATCGTGCTGAGCATCCGGTTGAGCTCATCGAACGTGTAATCGGTGACCACGTTGTTCGCCTGGGTGACCTTGGTCGCGTTGCCGTTGGGATCACGCAGGATCGTCGTGGTGTAGGTGAGGTTCGGCTGGTTGATCGGATCCGGCTTCTGGACCACGGTCGCCAGACGCACGGCGTTGTCGTAGGTGTAGGTCGTGATGTTGCCATCGCGATCGGTGGCCGAGGTCTGGTCGCCCGAGCTGTCGTACGCGGGGATCGTGGTGTGGCCGAGCGGGTCAGTATGGCTGGTGACCTGGTCGTTCTGGTCGTACCCGGTTAGCCAGGTGTGCTCGCTCGGTACCCCGCCCGGTCCGTACCCGTCAGGATCAACCATGCTGGTCACCCGACCGATGGTGTTGGGGCTCGCGTAGCCATAGGTGGTTTTGGCTCCATCGGCGTCGATTCTGGTGACCAGGTTCCCCTGCGCGTCGTAGGTCAGGCTCTGGGAGTACGTGTAGTTCGGGGTGCCGGTCGTGTTCCCGCGCGGACTGATGATCTTGGTCGGCAGCCCCGGGTTGGTCGCGTCGCCGTACTCGTACTTCGTCACCGCACTGGTGGTCTGGTCGATCTGTGCGGTCGTCGACAGCAGCACGTTGGTGGTCGGGTCGTACGTGTTCGTGGTCGTGAAGTTCCGCGGGTCGAGAATGACGGTCAGGTTGTTCCGGCTGTCGTAGGTGAAAGTGGTGATGTAGCGCGGGGTCTGTTGATTGATCTGCGGGTCGGTCTTGGTCAGCACGTTCCCGCTGCTGTCGTAGGTGAAGTCGGTCTCGTTGCCGTCGCGGTCGACCACGCTCGTCCGGTGGCCTTGGGAGTCGTAGCCATACCGCAGGACACGCGAAGTGCCACTGACCACGTCGGTCTGGGTGAGCTGCCGCAGGCGGGCGTCAAAGGCGACGGTCGTTTGATGCTGGCGTGGGTCGGTGACCGTCGTTTGCCCCGGCACGTAGGAATAGACGACCTGATTGTCAAGGCCATCACGCGCGGCGGTGAGCCGACCCTGGATGTCGTAGGTGTTGCGCACGATCACCTTGGCGTCTGGGTTGGTGATCGTGCTGATGTGCCGGGAAGTGCCATCGTAGGTGTACTGCCACTTGTGCAGGTTGGGGTCCTGACCCGCGGTGTTACCGATCTTGTCGACCACGGTCGTCAGACGGCCGTTGGAGTCGTACGCGTAGGTGACCTTGCGTCCGAGCGGATCGGCGACCTGCGTCAGGAGTGTTCCGGTGTAGGTCAGCGTCACGACGCGACCGACGGTGTCGGTGATGGTGGTCAGCAACCCGCCCGTATAGGCCAGAAGGAGCTGATTGCCGGACAGCTCGTGGACCCGCGTCAGCACGCCGGCGGATGAGAACTCGATCTGGACCTGCGAGGTCGTGGTCAGGGTGTACGAGTTGTCGCCGTGCTTGACCAGCACGTCGTAGACGTTCGGCGGCGCCGTGTATGCGCCGCCACCGATCGGGGTGAAGTCATCCCGGCGTCCGTCCCCGCGGCGAAGATGTGCTGCTGAGGGATCCTCGGTGATGGCCCAGTCGTAGCTATGGGTCCAGCCTGGTCCGAGTGATCCGACCCGACCGTCACCGGAGTTGTAGGAACGAGTGAACGAGAATGCCAGGAGCCGCCCGGGCATGGCGAGGTCCTCGGCCGAGGCGAAATACGCGCCCGACGCCAAGTTGAGCCCGCCGAACGTGTACGCATAGGCGGCCGCGAAGTCGTTCGCGCTCGCCAACACGTCCTCGACCACCCCGTAGGGCGCGGCGGTGCCGGAGCGGTAGACGATGTGAGCACGTCCAGAGCCATTCGTGTCGTCGACGGCAGCCGATGCTCCGGCCCAGCCACCGGCCCCGCCGGCCAACAGCGTCCCGGGCGTTGGGTCCCAGCTGCCCGCGACGCGTCGCAGGTAGTAGAGCTCACCGTTGCTCTGCGCAGCCGCATTGCAGTAGAAGAGGTCGAAGTCAGGGGTCCCTGCCTTCCGCACAACGGCCGGGCGCGTCGCCGTGCACAGCGGCGCGCTAACGACATCTGCCCAACTCGTGTACGCGTCTTGGGCCGAACGGCTGGTCACGCGGATCTTCGCGTCGCCCTCGTTGGCCAGATAGAGCATCGTCGACCCGTCCCAATACAAGCTGCCGCCGGTGGCCGCGGCGGCGAGGGTCGGCGTGCCCAGCTCGGTCCGGAACGTGTAGGCGCTGGCGCTGGCAGTGACCTGCACCAGGCTGAGAGCGGTACCGGTGACGTAGCTGTAATAGAAGACGTTCGTGCCGTCTCCGGCGATCCCGCCGGTCGGCGACGCTGATCCGGCGATGCCGTTGGCGAAATAGACCTGGGCCAGCGACGTGTTGATCGCATTGAGCACGTAGGTGCTGCCGGCTTGGTAGTACACGTGCATCAGCTGGTTCGTGGCGTCCCAGTACGCGCCGAAGACGCGGCCCGGCGCGTTGCAGCACCACACCGCGTTTCCTGAGAGCGTGACCGTCCCGGCCGAGTAGGCCAGCTTCCAAACAGTCGCGACATCGCTCGTCGAGCCGGCGGTGATCCCGTACAGGGTGTCACCGTTGCGCGTCCACGCGGATTGGTCGTGATGGCGGTTGCAGCACTGTGCCAGCGTCGTGGGCGCAGACCAGACCCCGTTCACCTTGATGCGATAGACGGTGTCGGTCCCGTCGAAGTAGAGGACCAGGCGCGCGCCGTCGGACATCACGAAGTAGTGGACCGAAGGGTCGGGCGCGGCCGGGTCCAGTCCGGTGGCCGTACTCAGCTGCTGCGCCGTCGGGGCAGCGACGTTGATGTTCCCGAGGCTGCCGGTGACCACCACGTCGGAAGCGGAGGCGAACGAGCTGCCGCCGTACCACGCGCTGGCGAAGTCGTTGTCGGTCGTCGATGTGTCGGCAAAGACGCGATACGTCCCGGGTGGAACGAGCAGGCTGTACGAGCCGACCGCGTTGGTCAGCGCCGTCGCAACCAGCTGGCAGCATGCAGCGGTCCCGCCGGCGTAGGCGGAGACCGGCACGCCGGGGATGATCGCGCCCAAGGACACACTGAGTGCCCCAGAGATGGTGTACGTGGTCGGTGGCGCACTTGGCGCGACCAGCTGATCGTCGACCACTCCGTACGGCGCCTGGGTGCCGGTGCGATAGACGACCGGGAACACGCCGGGACTGTTGGTGTCGTCGGTGACCGCCACACTGCCCCAGCCGGCCGCCGAGCCTCCGGCCAGGGTCAGCGGAGCGTTCCACACCCCGCTCGTGCGAGAGACGTAGCGAATCTCGCCGTTCGCTTGCCCGGCAAGAGCTGTATAGAGGAGTACCAGGTCGCCAGTCGAGCCCTTGCGCGCGATCGCGGGTTGCGCTCCCGGGGCGAGCGTGGTCGTCGCGAGGTCGTAGGCCGATACGTGTCTTGGGCATGGCGCCGCAGCAGGCGGAGCTTTGAATCCCCGTCGTTGATCACATAGAGCAGTTCGCTGCCGTCCCAGATCATCGAGCCACCGCGTCCGTCGACCGAGAGCTGCGGGGTGCCGACCTCGGTCCGCTGGGTGTACGCGCTGGCCGAGGCGGTCACCTTGACGACCGTTACGTTGGTTCCGCTGGTGTAGCCGTAATAGAAGACGCTCGTGCCGTCACCGGCGATCGCATCGGTTGCGGCCGCCGAGCCGCCGATGCCATTGGCAAAGTAGACCTGGGCCAGCGAGCTGTTAATGGCGTTGAGTACGAACGTGCTACCCATCTCGTAATAGACGTGCATCAGCTGGTTCGTGGCATCCCAATAGGCGCCGAATACGCGGCCGGGCGCGTTGCAGCACCACACCGTGTTGGACGAGAGCGTGACCGCGCCGGCCGAGTACGCCAGCTTCCACACCGCGGCGACATCGCTCGTCGAGCCAGCGGTGATCCCGTACACGGTGTCACCGTTGCGCGTCCACGCCGATTGGTCGTGGTGGCGGTTGCAGCACATCGGGAGGGTCGTCGGCGCAGACCACGAACCGACGTGCGTCCGGAACACCGTGTCCGTGCCGTCAAAGTAGATCGCGATTTGGGCACCGTCAGACATCGTGAACAGATGCGCCGACTTGTCTGGGGTGAACGGGTCGGTCGCCGTGCTTGTGCCAAGTTGTTCGGCAAGCGCCATGACCATCGGAGCAGCGCCCGACGCAGTCCCCGACGCGCCGAAGTCAAAGCCAGCTGCGGCCGCTCGTCCCGGCTGGCCCAGGTCAAGCGCTTCCGCGCGAGCGAGCAGACGGATCGGCGCCTGCCCGGTGTCAGCACGCTGTGCGGACCCGCGCGACCCCGGCTCGCTACTGACTAACGATGGCCCCCTGGGCGGCGCAGCCGCCGCGGCGGCGGAAGGAGCCAGGAACGGCGCTGAAGCTGGCGGAAGTGCCGCGGCGATTGATGAAAGAAGGAGCGCTTCGATAAGCGCGGCCGTCACGCGGGTGCTCCAGGTCATGGGGTTCCCTCCATGCGGGCGGCGCTTGCGGTAGACCGTCCAGCGATTCCGCGTCACCGTAGGGACGGCCTCGCCGGTCGTTGCGTATTCCTCGTATCAACGCTTGACCTATGGTGAACTGACAAGCAGCCGATCTGTAGAAGAGGGCAACGGCAGCTACTGACACGTCGCGCGGGCTGTCGACGATGATGTCCACGAAGGCCGCCTTCTCCGGGGTCACGTTGCGGAGCACTTGCTTGACCTTGAGCTCGGTCGCGATGGCGGCCAACAGCACGGCCCGGGGCGCGCCTCGGCAATCAGGATCTCGCGACGGCGCTCGGGTGAAAGGAGCGACATGATCCGTCCCTGCGTTGCGGCGCTCAGCGCAGCGAGCGCGGGGACCTGCTGGGCGGTCGAGCGTGCCATGAACATCTCGACGTACTCCGCGATCTCGTGATCGTGGGTTTGGGCGATCAGGCTATCGAACTGCTCCCGCGTCGGGTTCTGCACCACCAAGTTGCGTGCTGCGACGGCCCATTTGGTCAAGTCAAACGGCTCCGCCCGGCTAATAGCGTCCTCCGTGGCCTTCCCGCGTGCCGCTGGCCACCCAACGCAACCGCCCCGAGGCGGTCTTCCCTCCCAGATGCCAAGTTCGACCACTGGCGGCGCTAGCTGGTGATCCGTGACCTCGCCCCGAGTTGCCAGCACCCATAGCTGTTCCGGCTGAAGAGCGGCGATGCCTCGAGCGTCGCCTCGATGCGCTCTACCGAGTCGCTACGCCGATCGCGCGCCAGCCGAGCCTCTAAGCGATCGACGCTCGTCGGCACGGAAGCGTAAGCGAGCAGTCGCGCGAGGGCGATCTCAAGCGGTAGATCCGACGTGATAAGCGGAGCTGCCGGGATTCGAGCGGTGACCTCCTGATGCCATCGACCGATCGCTCCGATCGCCTGCACCGAGCCCTGCATGGCGACAGAGATGTTGGGGAGCCGCAGCGCTGCGCCGTTGCGTTGCGCATAGGTGACGCTGGCGATGATCGCGGCAGCGGTCAGTGCCACAACGAACGCGGTCGCAGCTGGATTCGCGCGTGCGATCCGCACCGCCTGGATGAGGAGGTCGGCCAGCGCCTCGCGCAGCGCAGACGCTCCGGCGCTTGAGAGCTCCACTGCGAGGTAGCCGAACATCTCGCCGCCGGCGAGCTCTTTGATGGAGAGCGCGATCTCAAGCCGGTACTCCTGCGCGAACCCGAGCTCTTGGAGGTTGTGATCGCGCGACCACGTCAATGGAGGGCCGAGGATCTCGGAGAGCCACGCCGTCGGCAGATCCGGGGCGTCGCGCTTCGCCATCTCCGCGTAGGCGAGCGGGTCGATCGCGGGAGTCGTCACGACGCGAACCTGCGGTCGGAGATCCTCCCAGAACTTGAGCGCCGGCGGATAGTCGACCTTCGCTTCGCCACAGGCGCGCTCCAGCCGCAGGTCGACCTCCCCCATCACGCTCTCGGCGGCGAAGAGCCGGAGCAGCCCCAGCTGCGGCAACTCGACCATCGCGACCGGATAGCCCCGCTGAGAGGACTCGATCAGCTCACCGATCAGTGCCTGCGCGTCAGCGAACGCTGGCCGGATCGCGAACGGCGCGCTCGTGCCGGTGAGGGCGGGCTGATGCATACGAGATCCGACCAGCTCTCCGAAAGTGGGCGGATGACCATCGGCCCATTGCTCCTCGGGCGTAGCGACGATCTCAAAGAGCGGACCGCTCGCAGCGGCCTGTCGCGCGAAGTCGCGCAGCTCGCGAGCCAGCTCCGCTCGGTCGCCGATCGGGTCGGCGGTCTGCGGTGCAACTGACCGGCTCACGACCCGGCCAGGCGGCCGACGGAGCCGACGATGCGTCCGCCGAACGTGCATTTCACGAGCGTCGACCCGATGCGGGCTGCAAACTCGGACTTCGCGTTTTCCACGAGCGCGGAGCCGGCCGCGATCCCGATAAGCACCTCGATCGCGCAGAGTGCTGAACGCGTGATGAGAGTCAGGTCCCGATTGAACGCGCGGGCGTCGCTGGGAGAGATCAACGGTGAGAGGAACGACACGTCGTCGAGGTAGTGGCTGCGACGGCGCATCCGATAGATCAGGTCGAAGACGTTGACCGGCCGCATCTCGGCATAGATCTGATCTTGCACCTCGTGCGGCACCGGGCGCTTCCGCGTTGAACCGCGCGCCTTGCGCGAATGCCGGACCGGATGGTTCTTCCGCCACGCCTCCTTCTTCGCCTCGAACGTCCGGTGGCTGTCACGCGTGGTCTTCAGCGCCTTCGCGATCAACTGCCACATGAGCGCCGGATCCGGTGAGAACCCGGCGTCACACGGCTCGACGCGTTCCATCGGGAATCCGTTGAACGCATGCGGTGCACGGGTCGGCGAGTCGGGCGGACTGCCTGCGGCGCAGCTGCAGCACAGGGGCGGCGGGAGCAGCCCCCGCTGGACCAGCTGAGTTGCGGTCTGCTCGAGGTATGTCTCGTGCTGTTCCGGGGCTTGATCGCCTCGGGCTAGTGCAAGTGCTCGGCTCGCGCGGTAGAGGGCGAAGTGGGCGCTGACCGCGAGGGTGAGGTTCTCGATCATCACGAGCTCTGGCGCGTCGTCAGTCGCGATCTCGGCCAACCGACCGAGTGCCATCTCAAATCCCCACGCCGCGCGCAGCTCGTGAGTGGCGCGTCGCAGCTCCATCTCGGGGAGGGTGCGGCGCCGCAGCTTCTGGACGCCGGGCAATCCGCGCACGGTCACGGCGAGCAGCTCGTACGGCGAATCGCCGTACGTTTCGGTGATCGCGAGCGCAAACGCGCCGAAGTAGTTTCGGAACGTCTGGAACTTGAAATTGTCGCTGTTCGAGTCGAGGAGAGCGAGGCTCGGCAGCGTGATCCAGTTCCCGTCGTCATCGAGCGGGAGAGGCCCGCCGGGTCCGGGCTCCACTGTCGGCTCGGTCATCGCATCCCCCTGCGCCCGGGAGTCACACCAGCGCCGACACGAACGACGCTCACGCCTTCACCCCACCGTTCAATCGCCTCCGCTGCCATCGCGAGGTCCCTCCTACCCGCCCTGAGATGGGGGTCCTGGTGCCTCGGGGTAGAGGGATCGATAGGCCGCGATGTAGTCCGCGTCCTGGCAAATACAGATGCCGCGCGAATCCTTCGCGGCCGGCTGACGGACCACAGGCGGCAGTGGGCGCAGAACGTCGAGCCGCGCAACGTGTGTGCCTTGGACGGGAGCGACTAGGTGTCCGACGAGCTCGGCTGCGAGCAACACGCCCGCTAAGGCCGACTGATGCACGAGCGGAACGTGGACCTCGGGGCGGGGCGCGCCGGCCTTGCCGATCGGCAGTAGCGCGCCGCCGCACACGCCTTCGACATACAACGCGCGCAACGGGCGGCCCTCGAAGGCCAGCGCGCTCTCGAGCGGCACGCCGTGCGCTGCGGCGACGGCCTCGATGAGCGCGCGCGGCGTCCCCGCACTCGTGTCGAGCAGCTGCCGGATCTCCATGAGCCGCTCGGGGATCCCAAGAGCCCGCGCGACGATCTGGTCCTCGTTCTCCACGGATCCGGCCGGCAGGTAGAGGCAGGCCAGGCAGGCACCCCCGAGAAAGTCATGCGCTGATACACCGAGGTCGCCTGGTTGCGTCCAAGCGTTTGCGATCCAGCGCGGCAGGGCGGCCTGCACGGCCCGACGATCCCTGGCGCTATCGAGAGCGACCAAGACCCGATCGGGGACGCCGTTTCTCGCAACGGCCGCAGCCCAACGATGCGCGACGGGTTGGACGCTCCACGTGCCACCGAGCGCGCTCGCGGCCACATCGACCTTGGGCCGTCCGACATCGGATCGTGCCGCAAGGACGTAGCGCTGCAAGTTACCGAGGTCGATGACCTCATCGTCGATCAGCTCGATTGGACCGGCGATATTGGTCCGGGCGAGCGCCCAGGCCGCGGCGTTGCCGACTGCACCGAGGCCAACGAGCGCGAGGCGGTCGTCGACGCGGAGCGGCGCAATGTCGTTGTCGACACGACCGGCCTCGAGGACCGCGAACGTCGCGTCGCCATCCAACCGTGTCTCGGCGTCGTCGAAGAAGACGGCGCGGAACAGGTTCGCGGCCGCGAGGCACGCGCTCGCGCCGGCACCGAACGGGTTGTTCGTGCTGCCGACAGGCTGCGGCGAACGGCGGGAGAACAAGGCAGTCCAGCCCGCGCTACCTGCGAAAAACGTAGCCGGAACACCCGCTGCGTCGTCACCGACTGCCAGCCGCAACGAGGGCGTCCCGTCGAGTTCGATCTCCGGATTGATCGCCCGCGCGAGGTCGGCAAGCTCGGTCGCACGCGCGTCGACGCCGCTCCCCTCGATGATCAACGTCGGGTAGAGGCGCGCGAGTAGTCGCACGGTGAGATCGGTCAGCGCGCGACCCTCGCCATTGGCGGCGGACCGCCCGATGACGAGCCCGATTCGGTGTACGGCGAGCCGCTCGCGGATGGTCGCCTCGTCGTACCCCGCGAGCACTTGAGCCGCAGCCACTGCGTTTCGGGCGAAGTAGTCAGCGAGCCCCATCAGTGACTCAGCGCCAGCAACTGGTCGCGGCTGGCCGCGCTCAATTCATCCCAGCCGGCGTCGGAGAGTCGGTAGGCCGCGATACCGGGGCCACGCAGGCCACGCCGCGCGAAGTTCGGCACGACGATGGACAGGCCGCCGCGAACCGTGACGATCGGGAACGAGTCGTCAGTGTCCGAGTGGTACGCATCCGTCGGGTGCGTGTGCACCTGGGCCCCAAGCTCTTGCGCGTTCTCATATAGCCAGGTGTTGAGTCGGTGCAGCTCCGCACCATCCACCCGCACGCACAGCCCGGACTCGAGCCGGTAGGCCGTTTGCTCTGGGACGCGTGCCGCGCGGACCTCAAAAGCGTCCCCTTCCGTCACCCCGGTCCACAATACAAATGCTTCGAGATGACGCGCTCCTGCAGACCGCAGCGCGGCGTCAGTCTTGTCGACCACGGCGGCGGGCACGATGAATCTCCGCACCGACTCGAGGCTCACGCGGGCGGCGGGCCGAACTGGAAGCCGACGATGTTGGGCACGAGTTGGACGCCGTATCCGTTGATGGCGGTAACGCCGTATCGCTGGATGATGTCGACGAGGTGCGCGAGCCGGCCCTCGCCCGCGGCCCGGTGCAGCTCCCAGGCGTCGCCGCTGTGTGCGGGGTGGGCGTGGTACTCACGGACTCCCGCCATGCACATGAACGGAATCTCTCCAGGCCCATAGGCCTGGAGGTACTCAGTTACCTCGTTCACTTGGAAAACGGCCCCCGCCGGGAGACCCGGCAGGCCAACTTGCCGCGTGACGCCTGCCCGCTGGAGGCGCGTCGGGAGCTCGCTGAAGAGGAGCGGCGTGTTCGTGAACGGATTGATGATGCGGACCGACGGAGGTTCGGCATCGTAATTCGTGTAGTCGAACTGGACGCCCATCACGACGGCCGCGGGCTTAATGTTGGCCGCCGCGAGCAGCACGCGCGCGAGAGGAAACTCGGCGTGCACCAAGAATACCCCGCGGGCCGTGTAGGTCGCCGAGAGTCCACGGAACTCCGCCATCTCGCGATCAAACTTGGCGCGGGAAACCTCGGGTGGGACGTACTGCTCGCCCACAACGCTAGCCTCCGACGCCGGCCTTCAGATTGAGGAAGAGTGTGGTCCCGTCCTTAAAACCGTAGTCCGAGATCTCACGATCAAGATCCAGGAGTTGACCATTCCCGTCGCGTAGTTCCCAGTTCTCAACAGGCTGCCCGACGTTGCCGGACTCCTTGAGCGCGAGCGGGATGATGGACCCCAGCTTCGCCTCACCATTGGCCTGGACGGTGACGGGCTTGCCGCTGACCACAACCGTGATCGCGACCTTGTGATGACCGGACCCGCCGCCGGGGCTCTCCTCGCCCTTGTCGCCGATGCGCTTGTCCTGCTCAGCCACTGTCGACCTCCTTGAAGAACTCCCAGAGCGAGCCTATCACATCCCCACAAAGCACTTGGGATGACTTTACACACGAACCGCGACATAGGCCCGAAGGCAGACAAACGGGTACGCTGCACCACCAGTGCCCGACCTGCTGTTCTCGACCCGCGTGATCTCGGTGGCGACCGGCGGCATGCTCCGCGATTCCAAGCCTCTAACTTCTCTCCGCGACAGCGGCATGCCTCCAGTTCCGCCCGACCGACCCGGCGTCACCGTTATTGACCTTGGCACCGCGACGCTGACACCAGGCGTACTGCAGGACCTCGTCGTCCCACTCGGTCAGCAGATGCGCGCGGGCGCATATGGGCAGATGAATGTGGTTTTCAGTTCCGCCGATCCAGTTACTCAGAACTTCGTCGGAATGATCGCAGCTGCGAACGACCTCGCTCTGTACGTCACATTTTCCCCTGAGAACCTCTTGGGAGCCCGACCCGTAGGGAATCTGACACCCACGGAGTACCAGACGTTGGTCGTTCTCGCCGCGATGGGCGGCACCACCACCGCAGCCGGGCTCGCTCAGCACCTTGAGATCGACCAGACGACCGCAGGTAACCGCCTGGTTGGTCTGTCGCGGAAGGGGTTCATCCAACGCCTGCCGCGACCGCGGCCTGGGGGCGACTTATTCATTGATCCCCGGTCCGTCCCACTCCACAGCTCGCTGTTCTAATCCCGGCTGTTGACTTTTTGTCAACAGTTGGGCTAGAACATTCTCAAACCTCGCGGGGAGTGGCACAGGTGAAACAGACCGAATTGGGCTCGCGGCTGCGACAGTTGCGAGTAGAGCGCGGTCTGTCGCTGCGCGATCTTGCCGCGACGGCGGAGGTCGATCACACCTACTTGTCGAAGATCGAGAACGGCCGCACGCCGGGGATGCCGTCGGTGCGCATACTCGGCCGCGTCGCGAAGGCCCTCAACATGGAGCCGATGGAGCTCATCATGCTTGCCGATCGCGTACCCGAACCTTTCCGTCCGATAGCCAGGAACGACGAGGCGATGCGCTTCTTCCGGCGCGCCACCGAGGAAATTCAAGACGGCGAGGGCTGGCGAGAAATGTCCGCACTACTCGAGGGGATCGTCGCACGGCGGAAGGCTCCGTGATGCTTGACCGCAATGGGATCTGGGAGTCTCCGGCCCCGAGCCTCGCCCCGGGAGAGGGCCGCGCGACAGAACTCGCCCGCGTCGTGGACGAGAGCCTGTTGGGCGTGAAGCGTGCGTGGCTAGCGAGTCACCAACGCGGCCCGACCGCGCTGTCGGAAGACGACCAGCGCCGTCAGGAGCTCGCTGTGGTAATTGGCGCCGCGCTGGCACTCTCGCAGCCTGGCGTCGTGATGCCGGCATCCTGGCAAGACGCTGCGTCCCGAATCCCCGCGACGCTCACAATTGAAATCGCGCGGCAAAACGCTGATTTTCTCCCTGCACTGGCTGCGGTCGCGATACGCCTTGCTGACTCGCAGAACGAGCTCCGCGAGGGAGACTTCGCAGTTCTTGATCGCTTCGCATCACTCGTCGCGCGTTGCGCCGCAACCGGCGACACCTTCCTCGTCTCGTAGTCCTGATGGACGCGGTCCTCCTCGCGGGACTCCACGTGATCAATGCCCGGTGCATCGACCTCAAGGGGCAGCTCGCGAGTCTTCCCCCGTTGCCTGAGCTTGCCTACCAACGGGCACAAAGCACGGCGGTAATCGACGAACTGACCAGGAGAGTTCTCCTCCTGATTGGGGAACGTATCGGCAATCCAGACCCATTGCTTCTGCCGGGTCAGATCAAGCAATTCCAGCGGCTCGCGGGGAGCATCGATGCTTTCGAGAGCGTCGCTCTTACTGCGTTGGTGCGGTTCGGTCCGACCGATCGGAGGCTTACGTACTTTTGCCGTCGCCTGACCAGCCAAGTGCTCGATCCCGTAACGAACGCCCCGCCTTTCATCGTGAGTACGTTGTCGTCGAGTGGTTACGCCTCCTTCGCATACGTCGGCGTGCTGCAAGTACCGGCCGCTGAGGAGTGCTCATTGCTCGGATTACCTGATCTGCTCCACGAGGTGGGCCACTGGGTCTATGACCGCTACCGTCCGACGTTCGACGACTTCGCGAAAACGGATGTCGACCCTCATTTCGGTCCCCAGATCGCGCAGGTGCCCACGGGATCTCACGCCGCCCGGTTCCTGGCCGAGCTGACAGAACTCTGGCACAGAGGGTGGCTCCAAGAATTCGCTTCCGACCTGTTCGCCACATGGGCTCTCGGCGCTCCCTACTTACTGCAGCACCTACGACTGTGCTTCTCCCGGAAGCCGGATCCATTCATGGACCAGGGCGTTCATCCGGCGGACCACGCCCGGATGCTGGCTATGCGATCGCTGCTGATCCGCTGCGGGCCTGCTGGCGCCGCGATACTGGCGCTGGTCGACCCCGCGTGGACCAGCTATCTCGCGCACTATGCCTCCCAGGGAGTTGTCCCGACGCCCGACTTTGAGCTGCGGTACCCGCCCACATTGATAGACGGCGTCGCCGAGGCCGCAGACGACCTGTTCACACTTGTGCGGGTCCGCCGTTTTGATGGTCCGGCATGCGATGCGCCCGATCTACCGAACCTTCTCGAGGCGGCCTGGACGAACCTCGGCGCGAACGTGGCTGGGTACGTAATCTGGGAGCAGCAAACCCTCGCCGCCCTTTGGCCCCAGATCGTCCCCTAGCACGGCAGTTCCGGTTGCATCCTGGGCCGAATCACGCCATCTCTAAGGTGGGGAGAATGGCACCACGAGATGGCACCGTTTGAGAGGAGATGCCCGTATTCATTGGCCTAACTAATTCGTACCGGCGTCTTTCAAGACCGCCGCATTCGACCGCTCTGCCACCCCTCCGATGGAGAATCGCCAATAAACATAGGGCCATTCGAGTGCCAAAGGTGTATCGGCCGATCACTCTGATGCCAGTTCTGACACCAACGCCGGTGCCGCCTGATGCAGCTAGGCGCCCACATTGGGGAACTCCCTAGCGGACGCCGATATCTAGTTAACGATCGCCGCGTCGCAATGAACGATTCATCTACGTGCGATCCATCGGTACACGGCCGCCCGGAGCAGAGGCAAGCCGTCGTCGCTGCTGATTGAAGTGCCCTCACCTCGGGCTGAATCCTCATCGTCGGCCGGGGGATAAGGGGGCCAGCTCCCGCGACGATCCGACATGCGACGCTGCAGGATGTTTGAGGTACCGTTTCACCCTCTTGGCCATGCAGAGCGTCGACAGGCATGCGTCTGACCGAGGCACTCCGGCGGCGCGTTGGCTCCTAACCGTCTGGGGGCAAGCACCTGCGGCCTTCGTTCTCATGGGTGGGCTCGTGGGAGGCCTCGCGTGGGGCATGATTGCCCGACTCTGGATGCGGTTCATCTCCACGAACCCGGAGTTCACCTGGAGCGGGACACTCTTCATCGTCATCGGGTTCGGGATCGCGGGGCTGGCTCAGTCCGGAGCCTATCTCGGGCGGCGGGCGAACCTGGCAAGGCCGGCCTTGACGGTGCTGCGAGTCGTTGCGGTCATCGCCCTGCTCCCGCTCGGCGGTGCCGCGGGAGCCAGCATGTTCCCCACGATCATCCTCGCGACCCTCGCGTTGACACATCACACCTGGCCGCGTTGGCTCCGAGGCATCGTCGCCGCTTTCGCGCTGCTCGCAACGGTCGTGACGGCCCTCTCATTCTTTAACGACCTGTCCCTGATGCGCGCGGTCGCGGGTGTGATCTGGTTCCTCGCGATCTACGCCGGGATCATCTGGGCGGCCCGGTTCTCTCTCGGTCCACAAGTCGACGGCTGGCGAGTACCCATGGCGGTCCGCGTCCTGGGCGTTGTCGCGCTGGCGCCGCTGATCCTGCTCGCGATCTTGATCATGATCGACTTGCGGAGGAACGGCTAGCCGCAGGACGACGGCTCCGCGTCCCGCGAGGCGTCGCGGAAACTGTCGGCAGCTTCCGTCGGATGGAGGTTGGACTGGGCTCGACGGTAGCGTCGCTGGCATGGCCATCGGCGCCCATCGCCATCGCGACTGCTCACAGTCCTGGTCTTCGGCTATTCGTTGCTGGCTCCCTGGGTTGTGGCTGAGATCGTGATCTACGTGGTAATCGTGGGAACGGGGATCTTCTTCTGGGGTCGAGTAGGTCGGGAGATCGATCGAGCGCTCAGAGCTGGGGAACTTGGCCGGGTCAACGCACTGTTGCGTGCCCCACTCAACATTGCCGTCAGCCGCGCGGAGAACGTGCTCTTCGTGATCCTCATCGCGCTTATGGTGCTTCGCCCGGGGGCATGAGGCTCCTTCGGCCCGCGTCTGTCGCGGGACGTTGGTCCAATAACATTGATGCCATAACTGATGCCGGGAGAACCTCACGCCGCGCGAACGGGTAAGAACAGAGGATCGCTGTCGACGTGACATGATCGACCGGTGCCGAGCGTCCAGTACTACGCGATGTTGCCGATCGCCGTCGCCTCCCGATCGATGATGCGGCGGGTCGCCGACCGCGGTGTTCCGGCGATGCTCACTGCGGTTCGCACGATCGGTCGGCTCTCGGAGCCGATGACGCGCATTCCGCCAACGGTCGCGATCCGCCCGGGACGGGTCGGGAACGTAGCCGGCTCATGGGTGACGCCGACCGGCGCACCGCACGCTCCGGTGATCCTGTACCTCCACGGCGGGGCGTTCGTCACGCCGCTCGGCGGACCGTTCCGGATGGTGGCCGCGCACATCGGCCTCTCCGCCGGCCTGCGCGTGTTCGTGCCGGACTATCGGATCCTGCCCAAGCACGTCTACCCCGCAGCCCATGAGGACTGCTTCGCCGTGTACCGCGATCTGGTCGAGCAGAAACTCGCACCGGTCCTGGTCGGCGATTCGACCGGAGGCGTGCTCGCGCTCGCGACGCTGCTGCGCGCGAGGCAGGGGGGACTCCCCCAGCCGCCCGTCTGCATCCTGCTCTCCCCGACGGTCGACTACGGCTTCCAGGATCAAGGGATCCTCCGCGCGAAAGACGCCTTTGTGCACCCAACGTTCGTCCTCACCGGGCACGCTGGGTATGTGAACGGGAACGACACGTCGCTGCCAGACCTCGGTCCTGTCTATCAGGACCTTCGGGGGCTTGCGCCGATCCACGTGTTGGTCGGCGAGCACGAGATCCTCCGCACGGAGACGGATCGGCTCGCGCAGGCCGCGCAGCAGCAGGGCGTCGCGATCGCGGTCCAGCCGTGGCCCGGGATGTGGCACGGCTGGTACGTGATGGCAGATCGCCTTCCCGAAGGCCGCCGCGCCCTGGCCGAGGCGGGCCGTCTGATCCGCGCGAGCGCGGTCCTGTCGGCCTCTACCGCTCATGCGTGACCTGGGCGGCACGACGTTGATCCCATAAGTGCTGCAATCGGCTTGTTCTTCTTCGCGCTCGACTCGGCAGGTGAGCGCCGTCCTCGATCCCCCTGATCGGCCGGGCCGCACGGTCAGTCGTGGGACGCCTCTGAGTCCATCAGCGGTCCCGCGTAGGCGCCCTTCCCGATGTCGAGATCGAACAGCGAGAGGCGGAGATTGTTGAGGCGCAGCGCC
>JAYUFT010000148.1:0-5382 GCA_043738605.1 Candidatus Dormiibacterota bacterium
TCGATGCCACGCGAGCGCCGGCAGGCAAGCACACGTTCAAGGTGGTCAGCTTCCTGCCGTACGAGCTGGCGCAGGGGCCGCAGCACTGGGACACGATCAAGCAGGACGTCTCCAACGAGCTATTCGAGCGACTCTCCCTCCTGTCGCCGAACCTTTCACGGCGGATCGTGATGGCCGAGCACGTCGAATCGCCATTGGACCTGGAACGTAGGAATCCGGCGAACTGGCGAGGCTCATGCCACGGCGGCGCCAACTCGCCGGAGCAGAGCGGCTATTTCAGGCCGGTGGCGGGCTGGTCCTCATATCGGACGCCCATCGAGGGCCTGTACCAGACGGGGGCATGCACCCATCCGGGGGGCTCTGTATCGGGGCTGCCTGGACGCAATTGTGCCCAGGTGCTCCTGCGCGACCTTGGGTCAAGCCTCGAAGAGGCGATATCCGGCACGAGGATCGCGGCCTCATGACCGCCCACGAAACCACCAACCGCGTGCAGGTGGCGGCGCACCATTGGCGTCCGCGATTCGTCGCCAATGGGATCGACGTCAACGACTTCGACGACACGGTTGCCAAAACCACCGAATGGAAGGATTGGGCGCCCAACTGGAAGGCGGTGGGTGAGGTGCACGAGGCACTGGGGCGGGAGGCCGAGGAGCGAGGGCGATGGGTGTCGGCGGCGCAGGCGTATCAGCGGGCCGCGTGGTGCTGGCATCTCGGCAAGTTCCTGTGGTTCGAACACGCGGCGCTGCATGACGAGCTGCGCGACAGGTCGGTAGCCATCTATCGGATGGCGCTGCGGCACCTCGACCCTCCCGCGGAGCGCCTGGAGATCCCGTTCGAGGACGGCATCATCCCGGGCAACCTGAGGCGGCCCGCAGATTCTCCCAATCCGCCACTGGTGCTGCTCGTGCCTGGGCTCGACTCCTCCAAGGAAGAGCTCTTCGCCATCGAAGACGATTTCCTTCGTCGCGGCCTGGCGACGCTGACGATCGACGGTCCCGGCCAGTCCGAGAACTCTGTCCATTTCGCGATACGGCCCAACTGGGAAACGGTGATCACGCCGCTGCTCGATCATCTCGCCGGCCTCGACCTGGGCGTCGACCAGGACCGCATCGGCTTGATGGGGATCAGCATGGGCGCCATCTACGGGCCGCGGGCGGCCGCATACGAAAAGCGCATCAAGGCGCTGGTCGGCCTGGCCGGTCCTTACAACCTTGGCGAGTGCTGGGATGCGCTCAACCCGCTCACGAGAGGCGGGTACATCTTTTACACGAAGTCGGCGGACGACGCGGAGGCGAAACGCAAGGCTTACACCCTGAACCTCGAAGGCATCCTCGACAAGGTCACGCAACCGCTACTGGTAATCCACGGCGCGAAGGACCGCCTGTTCCCGCCGGCGCACGCAGAACGGATCGCGCGCGAGGCGGGCAACGCGACGCTCGTGATCTACCCGGACGGCAACCACGTGTGCAACAACATTGCGTACAAGTACCGCCCGCTCATGGCGGACTGGTTGAGGGAGCAGCTGACTAGCGGGGGCTAGCCACCCGCAGGGGTGCCGCCGCCGCCGCCCGGTTTTGTAATAGCACCCCGACGCTAACGTCGCGGTCAGGCCCCGGCGATGTGCTCGGCGAGAACGATTACCGCGGCCAGAATGAGGAGGACGCCGGCCATGCGGCCCGCAGCCTGCCGCGCATTTTCTGCAAGCCTCGACCCGAATCGCATGCCAAGTTGCGCGGCAAGGAAGGCCTGGACAGCAATCAGCACTATTAAGAGGAGGAGCGGCAAGCGCAGCAGCCCCACCCCAAACCCGACGGCGAGCTCGTCCACGCTGATGCCGACGCCAAGGACTACGACCGACCATCCGCGCGCCGTCTCCAGGAGCCGCAACTTCTGCTCGTCGTCCTCTTCACCTTCCCCAGACCGGAGCATCACGACGCCGACCACCGCCAGCACCGCGGCCGCCAGGTAGTTGGCCCAGCCCCCAACGCCTGCGCCGATCGCGGCGCCGCCGAGAAAACCGATCACCGGCATGCCGGCCTCGAACGCGGTGAGGATGAGGCTCGTGCGCAACCGGTCCCGTTTCGCGATGCCGGCCGCACCCAGGGCGGTGCCCAGCACGAAAGTGTCGATCGCCAGCGGTAGGATGATGCTGGCGACTGTGAGGATCCGGAGCACGCCGGTGAAAGTTAACTCGTGCGGTGGCGGGCGATCGCCTGCTTGAGCGTCTCGACCACGTGGCTCAGGTGCTCCCTCATGGCGGCCTCGCTGCGGTCTGGATCGTGCGAGGCAAGCGCCTCGACGATCTCGGCGTGCTCACGTAGCGAGCGGTCGGGCCGGCCGGGCTGGAGGATCGTGCGGTACTGGAACCTGATGCTCTGCGATTTGAGGTTGGCCACGAGGGTCGAGGCCACCGCCTGGTCGGCGATCGCCCAGATCATCTCGTGGAAGCGGGAGTTGAGCTCCGAATATCCGAGCGGATCGCCGGCTTCGACGCGGTTGGTCATCTCTTCGAGGATCTGGCGGAGGTTCCCCACATCGCTCGGCGTCATCCGCGCGGCCGCCTGCCTCGCGAGCATCTGCTCGAGCGCCACCCTCACCTCCTCGATCTCCAGCGCTTCGCGGTCGGAGACGAGCCGCACCCGGGCGCCGCGGTTTGGCTGCCGTTCGACCAGTCCCTCCTGGTCGAGCCTGACCAGCGCCGCCCGGATGGCTGTCCGCCCGGCGCCAAAGGTGCGCGCGAGGTCGGCCTCGACGAGCCTTTCGTTGGGCTGAAACCGGCCGTCGACGATCGCTTCGCGGAGCTTCAGGTAGGCGCTTGCCCCGCCCCGCCCCGGCTTGTCGGCGGCTGCAACTGCGACTTCAGTCACTGCTGTGGATGTGGTGGCCATGCTCCGGTTTACCTTGCCGGTAAGAATATGCGGCAGCCCGGTCGGATTGTGCATAGAATTGTCGACAATCGATTGTCCAGCTCAATCTCATAGCGAGGAGCGAAGGTGAACAAGACTCAACCAGGCGTCAGGCACCGCTTCAACCGACTCGGGCTGATCTCCAGCGTCGCCACCCTTGTGCTGCTCGCCGCGTGCGGCGGAAGCACCTCGAGCGGCGGCGGACTGGGTTCGGGCCCACTGCTCGTCGGCGTCCTCGCGCCCTTCTCGGGTGCCGACGCCAGCTTCGGCCCGCGGTATCTCGCCGGCTGCTATGCGGCCTCGCTCTCGATCAACGGCGCCGGTGGCATCGGCGGTCGCCAGGTGAGCTGCCAGCAGTTCGACACGAAAGGCGAGCCGGCAGACGCAGTCCCGGCAGCGAACTCGATGATCGCCAGCAACTCGAATCTCATGGGCGTGGTCGGCTGCACCTCCGACGAGGCCTCCACCGTGGTCCCGATCATGGATCGCTCCCACATCCCCATGTTCTGCATGACTGGCCAATCGGAGTTCAACAAGGCCACCGCCAAGTACTTCCACCGTCTCGTCCCGGCAGACTCGTTCGACACATATGCGATGATCGGCAGCGCCCTCTTCGGCCCGGGCCACGCACCCTACAAGAGCGTCGCGCTGGTGTTCGGTGACGACATCGGCTCGCAGACGTTTGTCGGCCCCGCCGTTGCCGCATTGACCAAGCTGAAGGTGACGATCGCCATCAACCAGGCCATCAAGCTCGGCGCCCCGTCGTACCGGACCGAGGTCGCCAAAATGCTGCTGACAAAACCCGACGTCATCCTCACCGAAACCATCGGCTCCGCCGGCAC
This sequence comes from Candidatus Dormiibacterota bacterium, assembly GCA_043738605.1. GTDB lineage: Bacteria > Chloroflexota > Dormibacteria > Dormibacterales > Dormibacteraceae > Palsa-872. Next base: position 3,749 of record JAYUFT010000148.1, read on the forward strand.
ATACATGAAAGAGGTCAAGCAGCAGAACAATGGGAAGGTGATCCCGTTCATCGGCACCTCGGCCACCATCGACCCGGTCTGGTTCCAGCAGGTGAAGGACGCCATCGGACTCACCGACTTTCTCGCCAACTACCAGGCGGTGGATCTAAAGCTCACATTGTCGGGATCCGGCTATGACGAGTTCGTGACCCAGCTGACGGCCGCCGACTCCAAGTTCGGGGGCTCGAAGGCGCTCACCTACAAGGGCAAGAGCCCCACGGTCCACCTGTACGACGGGATCATCATGACCGCGCTGGCCATGGTCGCGACCAACAGTGCTGATCGCACCGTCTACAACCCGAAGATCATCGACATCGCCAATGGGGTCCCCGGTGCCACCGTGGTCAGTACCTTCAAGGAGGGCGTTGACGCGCTCAAGGCCGGCAAATCGATCCGTTACGTGGGCGCAGCCGGCGAGAACAACTTCAACCAGTACAACAACTCGCAACAGGGCTACAACCTGGTCACGATGGACAGCAAGGGCAACGAGGTCATCCTCGGTTCGCTGTCCGAGCCGCAAACCCAGTCGATCATCGACGCGGGCGGTGGCGCATAGCCCGACCGCTTAGCCACAGGAGCCAAGCGCCGTGGAACTTTATGTAGCGGCGCTTGGCTTCGGCTTGATCAGCTTCTCGGTGATCGCGATCGCCGCAGTCGGCTTCACGATGCAGTTCGGGATCACGAACATGATCAACCTCGCTTACGGCCAGGTCATGATCGTCTGCGCCTACGTTGCCTTCTACGTGAACCAGGCCGGTGTCAACGTGTGGGTGGCCATGATCGCCGCCGCCCTGGCCGGCGCCGTGCTGTCCTTCTTGCTGAACCGATTCCTGTACGCGCCGTTCCAGCGCAAGGGAACGAACCTCATCGGGATGGTGATCATCTCCCTGGCGGCCTCTCTGATTCTCGCCAACGTCCTGCTGCCGATCGTCGGTTTCGGCACGTCTTCGTACCAGGTCGACCAGGGCCCGCTCCTGCGCTGGAACGGTCTGGTGCTGACGACTGCCCAGATCGCGATCATCGTGGTCGCAGTGGTCCTGATGCTTGCCATCCACGGCTTGCTCAGATACACACGACTGGGGAAGGCGATGCGCGCGACCGCGGCCAACCCAATCCTGGCCCGCAACTGCGGCATTCCGACCCAACGTGTGATCGATCTGGTCTGGCTCCTCACCGGGGCCCTCTGCGGCGTGGCGGGCGTTGTCGCGGGGATGAACTCGGAGAATTTTGCCGTCGCCAGCGGCGCCGCCTACCTCATCACGATCATCGCGGCCGCGGTGCTGGGTGGAGCAGGTCAGCCATACGGCGCGATGATCGGGGCCCTCATCATCGGCATCGTGACCGAGCTGAGCGCCGCTGCGATCGCCCCCGAGTACAAGGAGGTCGTGGCCTTCACGATCCTCGTCCTCGTGATGGTGCTACGCCCGCAGGGGTTGCTGGCGAAGCGGGGTGCCCTGGCGGCGGCCGGATGAACAGCTACTACGCGGCCACGCTCCTGGTCTATGCGGGCGTCGACATCATCGCCTGCATGGCGCTCAATCTCCAGTTCGGGGTCTCGGGCATCGTCAACTTCAGCTTCATCGTGTTTCAGTCGG
>JAYUFT010000149.1:0-5381 GCA_043738605.1 Candidatus Dormiibacterota bacterium
GCGAAGCTCGTCCTTCGCAGACTCAACTCAATCGACTACACCGAAGCCTCAACCAACGCGACCTGCTCATCCTCCAAGCTCTCTACGACTACCGCTACCTGAACACCCTCCAGGTCAAAGAACTGTTCTTCCCCAGCCTCCGCTCCTGTCAGATGCGACTCCAGTCCCTCAAAGATCTCGGTCTCATCTACTCCTGGAAAGTCATCGAAACCCCAGGCGTTCGTCGTCGTCATTCGCTGCTCCTGATCTCAGCCCGCGGGGCACGGGTGCTCGCCGACTGGCATGGTGACGATCCCCGGGACTACGTCGGGCGCAGCCACGACGCCCGCGATCACTGCTGGCACGCCACCCACGACCTGGAGGCCAACCAGTTCTTCGTCGCCGTAATCATGCAAAGCCGAGAGCGCGAAGGTGAGGGCCTGCTCGTTTGGTACGGCGAAGAGCACGTCCGGGCCGAGCGCCGGGCGACCGCGCGCGAGTACAAGTCGCCCGTCCCCACGCCGGACGGCTGTGGGGTCTATCTGGCGGCCAGCGGCCGCATCCTGTTCGACCTGGAGTGGGACCGGGCGACCGAGTCGCTGGCTCGCCTGCGCCAGAAGGTCGGCTCCTACGTCGGCCACTTCGAGCATTACCGCGACGCCGAGCTGCACCACGTTCTCTTCATCGTCCCCACCGACGACCGTGAGGACAAGGTTCAGCACACCATCTGGCGCGAGCGGCCGCGGTTCGGCCACGACACCTGCTGCAGCTTTTGGACCACCACCGCCTATCGGCTGCGGGACTGGGGTCCTATCGGATCCATCTGGCTGCCGGTCGAGATTCGCGCCACGGAAGCGCCACCGCCTCAGGTAACCAAGCTCCGGAGGCGGACTCCGCTCAACCAGCTGGCGCCCATCCTGCCCCATGAGCGAGCGATCGCTGATTGCATTGGCAAGCCGTTGTGGTGGGAACGACGGCCGGGTGGAGGCCAGGTGGCATGAACGTCAGAGCTGACGGTGGATTCCGCGCGAATCGAAAGTGCTCAGGGGTCCAGCGCTTGACCCCACTCGAGGAGGGATTGATGACGAATGATGACGTTTGACCGTCATCAATTGTCACCAAACCCATTTCGGCCCGGGATGGGCTTGGAGCCGACCTACCTGGCCGATCGAGCACCGCAGCTGGCCCGCTTCCAGCGCTACCTGGCCGGCTTTCCCGGCCTGCCCCGCAATGTTCGCGTGACCGGATTACGCGGGGTCGGAAAGACCGTGCTCCTGCAGCGCTACGACCGCCTCGCCGAAGAGGCGGGCTGGATCGTTGTCGGGCGCGAGTGCAACGAGCACCTTCAAGAGGAGGCCATCTTCGGACAGGCGCTGGTGGAGGACTGTCGGCGAGCAGTCGAACAGAGTTCGCGCGCCCTCGCCTTCAAACAGCGATCTCAAGAGGTGGCGCGAAAAGCACTCGACCTGCTCGGCAGTTTCACGATTTCCCTCGCCGGCGTGACCGTGGCCGTCCAGCCCAGATCTCGGCCTGGACGAATACCAATGCTCGAGGAGCAGTTGTTCACTTCGCTCACACTCGCCTGCGAGAGCGCGTCCGCCGCCGGCCGGCCAGGCGTCCTCCTCAGCTGGGACGAAGCCCATCTTCTGCGCGACTCGACCAACCATCGCCAGTTCCCGCTCGGCCTCTTCCTGGCCGCTTTTGCCCGCGCCCAGCGCGAGGGTCTGCCGGTGATGCTGGTCCTTTGCGGCCTCCCAACCCTGACCGACAATCTCGCCCGCGCCAAGAGCTACAGCGAGCGCATGTTCCAAGCGGAGGAACTCGGCCAACTTCGTCCTCCCGAGGACCTGCTCGCCTTCACCAAACCTCTTGAGCTCTCGGGTCGCAAGTTTGATGCTGACATGGCTCGAGCGGTTCTTCAGGTAACCGGTGCCTACGCCTTTCATATTCAGTTCGTCGGCGCCCTGCTCTGGGATGCGGTCGAGTGGCCACTCAAGATCACCAAGGCCGACTTCTATCAACACCGGCCGACCATCCTGGAGGCGCTCGACCAGGCCTTCTTCGAGGCACGCTTGGCGCGCACCTCAAGCACAGAGCGTTCACTGCTGCGGGCTATGGCAGCGTCGGGTGAATCGGCTCAGATCCACGAAGTACTCGAGCTGACCCGACTCCCCAATCAGACCGCTCAGCAGCTGATCGCCCGACTCCGGGACAAAGGACTCATTTACCGTCCCCAGCGTGGCCGTCTCGCCTTCACGGTGCCACTTTTCGGCGACTACCTACGACGCGTCTCCCGCCATGTGTCGCGTGGTTCGGAGTAAGCGATGCAGCCTCCGATCAAACCCGGCACCGTGCATCGCTGTGGACGTCGCCCAAAGTTGGTTTGCGGCGAGACTTTAGCCGACGAGCGATTGGCGCGAACGCTTGAAGTATGGAGCCGGCGCAGTACGCGACCACTCACAGAAGAGGACGCGCGCGAAATCGCCGAAAACATGAGTGGCTTTTTTCGCGTCCTGCTCGAATGGAAGGCCAAGCAGCGAGCCCCCGGCGTTGACCGCAATCGCACTGCCGCTTGACGATTTCAGAACGCATTCTTGAAGGCGAGTAAGATCGCGGTCGACCAGGAAAGAGAACAGACATGACAAGAAATCCATCTGCACCGTCGAAACCGCAGGCCATCATTTACGCGCGCGTGTCGTCGAAGGAACAGGAGAAGGAGGGCTTCTCGATTCCGGCTCAGCTCCGACTCTTGCAGGAGCACGCGGCGAACGCAAACCTAAACGTCGTCCGCGAATTCATCGACGTCGAAACCGCCAAGAGAACAGGACGGCAGAACTTCGATGCAATGCTAACTTTCTTCCGGCGGACCCGGTCGTGCAAGATTCTGTTGGTCGAGAAGACCGACCGGCTCTACCGCAACCTCAAGGATTGGGTCAGCATCGATGACCTCGATCTCGACATCCACTTCGTCCAAGAGAATGTGGCCCTCTCGCCAGGCTCTCGGTCAACCGAGAAGTTCATGCACGGGATCAAGGTCTTGATGGCCAAGAACTACATCGACAACCTCTCTGAGGAGACTCAGAAGGGAATGCGCGAGAAGGCCGAGCAGGGTTTCTATCCATCCTGGGGTCCGATCGGCTATCGCAACATCGACGGCCCCACTGGCAAGCGGGTGATCGAACCCGATCCCGACTTCGCTCCGCTGGTGGGCAGGCTCTTCGAGAACTATGCGACCGGCAACCACAGCCTCAAAGAGCTCACCCAGCTCGCGCGCGAATGGGGCCTGAGGTTCCGCTCGGGAACGGCGATGAGCAAGTCGGTTATCCACAAGATCCTGCGTAACCCCATCTACATGGGCCGATTCCGATGGGCCGGCCGGGAGTATCCGGGCGTGCACCAGCAGCTGGTCTCGCGGGAGTTGTGGGAATCCGTGCAACAACGGCTCGACGGTCGCTGTGCCAAAGGCCCGCACTCTGTTAAGCACAACTTTGCCTTCTCGGGGTTGGTGTCCTGCGGTCACTGCGGCTGCTCATTTGTGGGCGAGATTAAGAAGGGCCGCTATGTCTACTATCACTGCACCGGCTACAGGCGGAAATGCCCCGAGCCGTACACGCGCGAAGAGGTACTCGCTGAGCGATTCGCCGGGCTACTCAAGGGCCTAGCCTTGGACACCGATGTCGTCGAGTGGGTTGCAGCTGCTCTGCGCGAGAGCCATGCGGACGAGAAGCACGAACGCGCGGAGGCCGTCGCACGCTTGCAGGCTACCTACGACCAGATTCAGCCACGGCTAGATGCCATGTATCTAGACAAGCTCGACGGAAGGATCGATGCTCCTTTCTTCGACCGCAAGGCCGCCGACTGGCGGCGCGAGCAAGACGGAATCCTGCGCAACATTCAAGTCCACCAGGATGCCGATCAGAGCTACATCGAAGAGGGCATCCAGCTGCTCGAACTGGCCAGTGATGCCCACGAACTCTTTATCGAGCAGGAGCCAAAGGAGAAGCGCCGGCTGCTCGCGTTCATGGTCTCGAGTGCGTCGTGGAAGGGAGGCGAGCTCTCGGTCAACCTACGGCAGCCCTTCAACCTGATTCGGGATGGTATTGCTGCCGCGACTGCTGCAACGCGCTCTGCGACCAACGAAGATGGCTCTCGAACCGGTCGAGTCCTGGCACTTTCGAACTCCCGCAAGCGACCGATCTCCAATTCGGAAGCGGTCGGCCTGGGCCCTTCGCAAGGCAAAATGGCGAATTGGCTCCGGAGCAGGGATTCGAACCCTGAACCTTGCGGTTAACAGCCGCCTGCTCTACCGTTGAGCTACTCCGGAAAAGGGCGTTCTGAATTGTAGGTGAGTTCAGAATGCCGCCCGGAGTCAGGACCCTAGCGTCAGGCCCGCCGGCCGCGAACCAGTCCTACGAGCCAGATGATGGCGAGCACCACGATGACGATCCACAGCAGGTTGACGAGAGCTGCTGCCGCGTGGAACAAGAGCCACACAATGAAAAGGACTACCGCAATGACCAGGAGTAAATGGATCACGTTCGGTTAACCCACCCTGGACTTGACACGATCTTCAGAATCCCCGGCCGAGCCATCGACACGACCCGGCGCGGTCTTTGCGACATCGACCATCTTGGCGACAGCCCGGCGGCCGGTCGCGATCATTGACCGCCTGCGCTCCGGTCCCCGGACCGGGTCCAGGAAGTACATCAGCGCGCCGCCCACCGCGGCAGCACCGATGAGCTTTGGCACGCTGACAGAGGGTCGACGGCGCTCGAAGACCTGCGCCCAGTCACCGCGACCAACCGCCTTGGTGACGCGGCGAGCTATAGGACGTGCCGACTCCAGCGCTCGGGAGGCCGTCTGGCCTGCCTGCATAGCGGTGTCGCGGTTGTCTTGCCACAGCGAGGAGAGCCGTTCGCGGCGCTCGGCGCCAAGCTTCGGATCGAAGAGGTATGCGGCGAAGCCGCCCAACGCCGCACCCACGGCCAAACGTTTCATATCTGCATCTCCAGTAGCGCTAACAAGGTTTCATTACACAATGACCGGTTGCTCGTAACAAAAGCTGCAACCGCCCAGGATGGGAACCATCCAGGGTGTTTGGCCAGTCGCTAGGAGCCCGAACGAACAGTTCGGCAGGCTCGAGATCGACGATCTAGAGGAGCGTTAGCAGCCCACCGAGCCGATCAGTTGCTGAACCTTGATGCGGTCGAAGCCTCTCACGATCGAGTTCTTGCCCACCCGCAGGAGGGGGACTTGTTCGCCGTCCAGCTGCTCCCATTCCCGCATGGCGGAAGGATCGCGGTTCACGCGGCGGTAGACGAAGTCGACGCCCAGCTCGTTCAGGAGCTCGACCATGGCGATCGACTCCCGCGACTCGTCCGATCCGTACAGAACTGCTTCGT
>JAYUFT010000150.1:0-5377 GCA_043738605.1 Candidatus Dormiibacterota bacterium
GGCGCAGAGGAGTCGGCGTCCAAGGGCTTCAACTGGGGGATGGCGACGCCTGATCCCAACCTGCCGCGAGGCACGCGCATTCATGTCGGCACCAAGGCAACCCTCAAAGAGATCCTGCTCGGCCCGGCTCGCGTCGACGATGGTTCGCAAAACTTTGCGGGGGCTCTCCGCTCTGCGCTCGGCGTCTGTGGCGCCAATGACATCGCGGAGTTCCAGCACGTCGAGATGGTGATCGCGCCGTCCATCACATCGGAGGGCAAGAGCTTCCAGCAGGCCCAGCACGTCGGTATGGGGAAGGGCTGACCTGGGGGCGCAAAGCGGCCATGAGGTTCGGCCAAATTGAATGCCAAGAGCGCAGTGGCCGCCCGGCCTCATAAGGAGATTGAGGGCGGAGCGCGTCAACAGACGGTCCTGGTGCTCGACTTCGGCTCGCAGTTCAGCCAGCTGATCGCGCGCCGCGTGCGCGAGGCCAAGGTGTATTGCGAGCTGGTGTCCGGAACGACACCGTGGGCGGAGCTCAAGGAGCGCCACCCGGTGGGCCTGATCCTGAGCGGCGGTCCCTCCAGCGTCTACGAGCCGGGCGCGCCGCAGGTGGATCCGGAAGTGCTGCGCGCAGGCGTGCCGGTGCTCGGTATCTGCTACGGCATGCAGCTGATCGCCCATCACATGGGCGGCAAGGTCGATCCCGGTCACGCTCGGGAATACGGGCCCGCCCTTCTCGCTGTGCAGGAGCCGAACGGCCTGTTCAAGGGCTTGAACTCCGAGCTGCCCGTCTGGATGAGCCACGGGGATCATGTGAGCGAGTTGCCTCCAGGATTTCACTCGCTCGCGTCGAGTGGCAACTCGCCGGTGGCGGCGTTTACTGATGGCCACGGCATCTTCGGCATCCAGTTCCACCCGGAGGTCGTGCACACACCCAGCGGCAGGGAGGTTCTGCGCAACTTCCTTTACGGCGTTTGCAAATGCGATGCGTCGTGGACCGCAGGTTCGTTCATCGCCGAGGCAACCGAGAGCATTCGAGCGCAGGTCGGGTCAGGGCGCGTCATCTGCGCCCTTTCGGGCGGCGTTGACTCCGCGGTGGCCGCGACGCTCGTGCATCGCGCCATCGGCGACCAGCTGACGTGCGTGTTCGTGAACAACGGCCTCCTGCGCAAGGAAGAGCCGGAACGAGTGCTCGCGGTCATGCATGGCAACCTGGACATGGACATCAGGTACGTCGACGCGACTGACAGGTTCCTCGACGCCCTGCGCGGTGTCATCGACCCCGAGCAGAAACGGCGCATCGTCGGCCGCGAGTTCATCACGGTGTTCGAAGCCGAGGCCAAGAGCCTCGGCCACATCGATTTCCTCGCCCAGGGCACCCTGTACCCCGACGTCATCGAGTCGACCGCCGCAGACGTTTCGTCGACCGCAGTCAAGATCAAGACCCACCACAACGTCGGCGGCCTTCCTCCGGGCCTTCGCTTTCAGCTCATCGAGCCTCTCCGCTATCTCTTCAAGGACGAGGTCAGATCGGTTGGGCTAGAGCTGGGGATGCCCGAAGAGATGGTTTATCGCCAGCCTTTCCCCGGCCCCGGACTTTCGATCCGATGCCTGGGCGAGGTCACTGCGGAACGCCTCGAGATCCTGCGCAACGCCGACTGGGTCGTCGTCGATGAGATCAAGCGCAATGGGCTGTATCGACAGGTGTGGCAATCGTTCGCGGTGCTGACGCCGCTCGAGACGGTGGGTGTGATGGGCGACTACAGGACATACGCCAACGTGGTCGCCATTCGCGCGGTGACCAGCGAAGACGCGATGACTGCAGATTGGGCGCGCATCCCGTACGAGGTTCTTGCTCGTATCAGCAATCGGATCGTGAACGAGGTGAAGGGCGTCAACCGAGTCGTCTTCGACATCACGAGCAAGCCACCCGGCACCATCGAGTGGGAATAGCCTGGGGTAGGGCCGGAGATGCCAGCCGGATCTTCGGCGCCCATGCGGCCCATCTGCGTTGTTGCGGCCTCCGTTGCTCGCTTACGCATCAATGATGCGCGCGCTCCGCTACTCGGCCGCGCCTAGCAGCTGGACCACCTGGACACCGAATCTCTCGGCCGGCCCACCGACCCCACCCCAAGTAGCGCGCCGGTGAAAGTGCTCGTGATCGGTTCGGGCGCTCGCGAGCACGCACTGGTTTGGAAATGCGTGCAGTCCGAGCTCGTGGAGCGCGTGTTTTGCGCCCCTGGCAACGGCGGCACCGGCGGCATGGCGCGGAACGTCCCCATCGGTCCCTCCGACGTGGTGCGGATCGTGGATTTCGCCAAGCACGAGCGGCTCGGGCTGGTCATCCTCGGGCCCGAGGCGGCGGTCGACGCCGGTGTCGGCGACGCACTTCGCAGCGCCGGGTTCAACGTTTTCGGACCGAATCGGGGCGCGGGGCGCATCGAGTCGAGCAAATCCTTCGCCAAGCGGCTCATGGTCCGCGCAGGCATACCCACCGCTGCGTTCGAGGTCTTCACCGACCCGGTGCCGGCGAAGGCCTGGGCGGCTGAGCGCGACGGCCGTGTTGCGGTCAAAGCGGACGGGCTCGCGCGCGGCAAGGGGGTCATTGTCTGCACGAATGTCGGCGAAGCGAGCGTGGCCATTGACGCCATGCTCGTGCAGGGACGGTTTGGCCGCAGCGGCGCCACGGTGGTCGTCGAGGAGCTCCTAGAAGGCCCGGAGCTGTCACTTCTCGCGGTGACCGACGGCACCGATGTGATCCCTCTGGCCCCGGCTCGCGACTTCAAGCGCGCACACGAGGGCGACAGGGGGCCAAACACCGGTGGCATGGGCGCCTACTCGCCACCTCTGGGGGTCGATGACGCACTCGTGGCCGAGGTCGTCGACACCGTCCTGCGCCCGGCTGTGCGTGAGCTTGCCGCGTCAGGCGACGAATTCAGGGGAGTCCTGTACGCCGGCCTGATGCTCACGAAGTCAGGCGTTAGGGCCATCGAGTTCAACGCGCGCTTCGGCGATCCCGAGGCGCAGGCGGTGCTGCCGCGCCTCCAGTCGGACCTCGTCGCGCTGGCGCTGGCCTCCTCGAAGGGCACGCTTGCGTCATTTCCGGACCTCCGGTGGAGTCCCCAGGCGTCGGTCGCGATCGTCGTCGCTTCCGCCAATTACCCCGATGACGCGGCGATGACGCTGGGCCTGCAGATCCGCGGCCTTGCCGAGATTCCTCGCGGCGCCCTGATCTTTCACGGCGGCACCAAGTTCGAGCCGGGCAGGGGCCTGGTGACTGATGGCGGGCGGGTCGTGACGTCCGCGGCCCTCGGTGAAACGGTCGCAGACGCCCGTGAGAAGGCGCTGGCCGGGGCCCGGCAGGTACGATTCCCAGGGGCCTTCTTCCGCTCGGATATTGCTATGGAGGCTGTGGTTTAGTGAACCCAGTTGTCGGCGTCATCCTCGGCTCGAAGTCAGACCTGCCTCTTATGGAGTCGTGCGTCAAAGTGCTCGATGAGCTCGGCATTGCACACGAGGTCAAGGTCTGCTCGGCGCACCGAAACCCCCGCGGGGTCATGGAATGGGCCACGTCCGCGCGCGAACGCGGCATCAAGGTCGTGATCGCGGCGGCCGGCGGCGCCGCCCATCTGCCTGGCGTGGTGGCGGCATGGACCGACCTGCCGGTGATCGGCGTGCCCGTGCCGACTCAGCATTTGGGTGGAGTCGACTCCCTTTACTCGATCGTGCAGATGCCGGCTGGCATCCCGGTGGCCACCGTCGCCATCGGCGAGGCGGGGGCGAAGAACGCGGCGTGGCTGGCGGCGCGGATCATCGGCTTGAGCGACAGCGGCGTTGAAGCGCGCCACGCCGAGAAGCGCGCGGCGCTGGCGGCGCCGTGATAGCCAAGAAGGCGCCACGGGTCCGCCTGGTCGACACCACTTTTCGGGACGCGCAGCAGTCGCTGCTGGGAGGGCACCTTCGCGGCGACGAGATAGTGCCGGTCGCCGCGAAGATGGACGCGATCGGATTCACGGCCATGGAGGCTTTTGGCGGGGCGACCTTCGAAACCCAGGTCCGCCGGGGCGAGAACCCGTGGGAGTACTTGCGAGACCTGGCCAAAGTGACGCCGAATACCCCCATCCAGGCGTTGATCAGGGGCCAGAACCTGCTCGCGAATCGCAACTTTCCAGACGACGTGGTCGAGCTCTTCGTCAAGCACGCGGCCAAGTGTGGCGTCGACGTGTTTCGCGTCTTCGATCCACTCAACGACCTGCGCAACATGGAGGCGGCCGTCGGCGCCGCGCTGAAGGCCAAGAAGAAAGTGCAAGGCGCTCTCAGCTATGCCATCTCGCCCGCGCACAACATCGAGCTGTGGTGCTCGCTCGCAAAAGGCCTGGTCAACATGGGCTGCCACGAGGTCGTGATCAAGGACACCTCAGGCCTGCTCAGCCCACAGGCGACCTGGGAGCTGGTCACCGCGCTCAAGGAGACGGTCGACGTTCCCATCGACGTTCACTCGCACTGCTCCAGCGGAATGGCGCCGATGGCGTACATGGCCGCTGTCGAAGCCGGAGCGCAGATTCTCGACGTGGCGATGTCGCCGCTTGCCTGGGGTACGTCGCAGCCCGCTGTCGAAAGCGTGGTCGCCGCGTTGAAAGGGGGCGAGTACGACACCGGCCTTGACCTGGCGAAGATGTGGGACATTCAGAGTGACGTCGAGGTCCTCAAGCGAAAACACATCGACGACCTGAGCCCGTTTGCCGATCGGGTGGACGCCAGCATACTGCGCTACCAGATGCCAGGCTTGATGCTCGAGGACGTCCACCGGCAGCTCGCCGAGCGCAATGCTTCCGGGCGGCTCGCCGAGGTGTTGGAGGAGGCCAACCGCGTGAGGCTGGAGCTCGGATATCCGCCGCTCGTAGCGCCGATCCGGCAGATGATCGCCACCCAGGCCGTCTACAACGTGATCGGCGGGAACCGCTATGCGACGGTGACCCAGGAGCTGAAGGATTACCTGCAAGGTCTGTACGGCAGGCCTCCGGTGCCTGCCGATCCGGAGCTGCGCAGGCTCGTCCTCGGCCGTGAGGAGCCCATCACCATCCGCCCCGCCGACCTCCTCGAGCCGCAGGTCGAAGCGGCGCGCATGCAGCTAAAGAAGATGGGCCACGAGCCGACCGACGAATCCGTGCTCATCCACCTCCTGTTCCCCAACCTTGCGCCCGACTACCTGCGCGGCCCCGAGCCCGAGGCGAAAGCGCCGAAAGCTCCTGCTCGCTCAGTGGCCACAGAGCCGGTACCCCCGGATCCGCCGACAGCGCCACCACCCGCACCGCCGGCTGTTGCAGTCGCCGCGGAGTTTGACGTCGAGGTCGAGGGCGAGGTCTTCAAGGTCCGCGTCAGCGGAGCAGGGATG
>JAYUFT010000151.1:0-1658 GCA_043738605.1 Candidatus Dormiibacterota bacterium
TGGACATCATCGATGGCCATCGAGGGCTTCGCGGCGTGATGCACTACTTCGCGCTGGAATGGGAGTGGGCGCAGCGGTTTCTCGACCTCGGCTTCAGCCTTGGATTCGCCGGGTTGGTCACAAGGCCGAGTCGCAACTCGCTCCGCGAGGTCGCAGGGCAGTGCCCCGACGATCGCCTTTTGCTCGAGACCGATTCGCCCTACGGCAATGCCCACAAGAGAATGGGGGTGCCGAACCGACCCGAGTACCTGATCGACACCGCAGAGCTGGTGGCAGAGCTTCGCGGCATCGGCCTGCAGGAGCTGGCGAAGCTGGAGCGCGATAACGCGTTGCGCGTGTTCACCAGGATGACGTGATCGACCCGGCCGACCCGGAACAGCTGTCGAAGCTTTTGAGACGGCATCGCATCAACCTGAAGCACCGGCTGGGACAGAACTTCCTGATCGACCCCAACTTGCGTGACCAGGTGGCCGAAGCGGCAGGCAGTCAATCCGACGAGGTGGTCGAGGTCGGGGCGGGCGTGGGCACGTTGACGGTGGCGCTGGCCGATCGTCACCAACGCGTGACCGCAGTAGAGCTGGATCGCACGCTGATCCCCGCGCTGCGCGAGGTGGTCGCCGGTCGCGAGGGGGTCGAGGTGGTGGAGTCAGACATCCTCAAGCTCGACCTCAGCCGGCGCTACAACGACGGGGAAGGGGTGGTCGCCGGCAACATCCCTTACAACCTCACCGGCGCGCTGATCCGCAAAGTCCTCGACCAGCCACCCCGGCCGAAGCGCCTTTGCCTTGTCGTGCAGAAGGAGGTAGCGGAGCGCTGGACGGCAACCACCGGCACCAGCCTGGCAACGGTCGCGGTCCAGGTCTTCGCCGAAGCGCGGATGCGATTCACGATTCCGGCTGCTGCATTCACGCCTGAGCCTCGTGTCGACTCGGCCCTGGTGGTGCTCGAGGTGCGCGAGAGGCCCGCGGTGGACGTGCCCGACATGGATGCCTTCTTCAGACTCGTCGAGGCGGTGTTTCAGTTCCGGCGCAAGCAGCTGGGGGGAGCACTCGGCCGGATCGCGGGGATCGGCAGCGAGCCGGCCGGCGCGCGCCTTCGAGGCCTGGGCATCGACCCGGAGCGACGAGCCCAAACGCTGACGCTCAGCGAGTGGGAAAGCGTTTATCACAGTTTCACCGGCTAACATCGCTCCGCGATGGCCGATCCGTTCAAGGCCGATCCGTTCAAATTCGATGTCGAAAGTCCCGGTGGCTTTCGAGCTGTTCTGCGCAACACCACATTCAGGAACATCTGGTTTGCGCAGCTCGCGGCCCAGCTGGCCGACAAGTTCCTGCTCTTCTCGTTGATCATCCTCGCGTACGAGATTTCAGGGGGCAGCACCCCGGTCGCGGTCACGCTGCTCACCTATACGGTGCCTGCGGTGTTGTTCGCGCCGCCCGCAGGCGTGATCGCCGACCGCCTGGATCGCAAGCAGATCATGCTTTGGTGCAACCTCGGCCGCGCCGCGGCCGTCGCGCTCATACCACTGGCCGCCCTCATCCCCCAGCTTCGCGGCGACTTCGTACACCTGTTGGTGATCACCTTCATCTTCTCCGCGGTCGGCCAGCTCTTCGGGCCGGCCGAGGCAGCTGTGATTCCGACGATCCTGCCCCGCTCGG
>JAYUFT010000152.1:0-5345 GCA_043738605.1 Candidatus Dormiibacterota bacterium
ATGATCTCGCGACCCGTGCCGATGATGTCTGCGATGCGGTCTCGCCGCACCCCAATGATGTCGCGCCCGCTCCCTACCGTTGTTCCTTCGAGGTATCTAGGTCCTGCTTCCATGCCAGATTGCCTATTCTAGGTTGCCGTCAGTGGACCTGGATTTGGCGCCCCAGCATGCTAGCTTCCGAGACACCGTCCGCGAAATGGCGCAGGGGGTGGTTCGACCTCATGCCGTCGAGGTCGATCGCGACCATCGATTCCCCGATGAAGCCATCGATGCAGCGAAGGCCGCGGGGCTTCTCGGCCTGCTCATCCCTCGCGAGTACGGCGGGGCGGGCCTGGATGCGATCGCCTTCGCCATCTGCATCGAAGAGCTGGCCCAGGCGTGCGCCTCGACCTCGGTCATCGTCGACGTCCACACGAGCGTGGGCAGCGAACCGATCCTGCTGTTCGGCACCGAGGAGCAGAAGCGCCGGTGGCTGCCTTCGCTCGCCACGGGCGAGCTCTTGGGCGCGTTCGCTCTGACAGAGCCGGCGTCTGGCTCGGATGCGGCATCGCTGACGACCAGCGCGCGTCGAGACGGCGACCGGTACGTCCTCAACGGCACGAAGGTCTTCATCACGACAATCGGCCGCGCCGGCTTGTACATAGTGTTTGCGCGCACTGGTCCCGATCAGAGGGCGGCTGGGGTCAGCGCGTTCGTGGTGCCGGCCGACGCTCCCGGCGTTCGAGTCGGGCAGCTGTTCAAGAAGATGGGGCTCCGCGGTTCGCCCACCGGCGAGCTCGTCCTGGAGGATGTGGTGGTGCCGGCCGCCAACCTCCTCGCGGCTGAAGGACAGGGCTTCACGGTGGCGATGCGGGCGCTCGACTCTGGCCGGATCGGCATCTCAGGGCAAGCGCTCGGAATTGCGCAGGCAGCAATCGATGAGTCGCGCGCACTGCTTCAGGAGCGAGATCGACAACAGGGTGACGAGTTTCTTCTCGCGGACATGGCGACGCGGTTGGAATCGGCGCGCTTGCTCGCCTACCACGCCGCGTGGCTGTGCAGCCGCGGGCGGCCGTTCACACGCGAGGCGTCGATGGCCAAGCTGCACTGCACCGACACCGCGATGGCTATCGCCCTCGACGGAGTGCAGCTTGCGGGCGAGGAAGGCACTGTCGGGGGGAGCCCGTTCGAGCGACACGTGCGCGACGCGAAAGCGCTCCAGATCTACGAGGGTTCAAACCAGGTCCAGCGCATTGTCATCGCCCGCGAGTTGCTCAGCTAAGCTCACCCAGTGGATTTCGAGTTCTCCGAAGAGCAGATAGCGATCAGGGACACGATCCGGGAGCTGGTCCAGGACAAGGTCGCCCCCCGGGCCGCCGAAATCGACGAGAAGTCTGAATACCCGAAGGACATCGAGAAGCTCTTCGCGGAGAACGGGATCCTGGGCATCCCCTTCCCTGAGCAGTACGGCGGGATCTCCGGCTCCAGCGTGTCGATCTGCATGGGCATCGAGGAGATCGCAAAGGCGTGCGCGACCTCATCTCTGATCCTCGCAGTCCAGGCACTCGGCGCGTATCCCATCCTGGTCGCGGGCTCGGAGGAGCAAAAGAAGCGCCTGTGCCCACCGCTGGCATCCGGAGAGAAGGTCGCCGCTTACGCCCTGTCGGAAACGGGAAGTGGCTCCGACGCCGCAGCGATGAAGACCCGCGCCGTTCGCCACGGCAACGAGTACGTGCTGAACGGCACCAAGCAGTTCATCAGCGGAGGCAGCATCGCTGGAACTCTCGTCGTTTTCGCGCAGACCGATCCTGAGGCGAACCAACGTGGCATTTCCGCCTTCGTGCTCGAGCGCGAGACCAGCCCTTGGAAGGCGGACAAGCTCGAGCACAAGCTCGGCATTCGCGGTTTTCCGACGGCGCAGCTGGTTTTCGAAGACGTCAAGGTGCCGGTTGCCAACCGGCTCGGCGAGGAAGGTACCGGCTTCAAGCTCGCCCTGGCTGTGCTCGACCGATCGCGGCCCGGCATCGGAGCGCAGGCTCTAGGCATCGCTGAGGGCGCGTTCGACTACGCGCTGAACTACGTCAAGGAAAGGAAACAGTTCGGCCAAGCGATTGCCAGCTTCCAGGGCATCCAGTTCATGCTCGCCGACATCGCCACCCAGATCGAAGCGGCCCGGCATCTCGTTTATCGAGCGGCGACCAAGGTGGATGCCAAGGCTCCGGATCTGACCAAATTCGCGGCGATGGCCAAGCTGTTCGCCTCGGACATGGCGATGAGGGTGACCACCGACTGCGTGCAGCTGCTGGGTGGCTACGGCTACATCAGCGACTACCCGGTCGAAAGAATGATGCGGGATGCCAAAATCACGCAGATTTACGAAGGTACAAACCAGATCCAGCGAGTGGTCATCGCACGATCACTGTTGCGGTGAGCCTGCCGAGCCCCGAGCCGCCTGGGCAGCAGGTCGTGGCCTGGACTCAGCCGACCCTCGGGTAGAACCCGTGGACCGAATCACGGAGGCCTTCAGCTGGCCTTTTCGCGATCCCGAATGGGTTTCCAAGCTGCTGATCATCGCGCTCACTCTTTTGATCCCGATCGTCGGCTCGATCAACGGCCTTGGCTGGATGCTCGCGTCCCTCGACCGGCTGCGCGCGGGGGAGGAGAGGCTGGCCCCGGCCAACCTCTCGTACATCGGTCGAGGCCTTCGACTGTTCGCGGTGGAGCTCATCTACATGCTGGTGATCGTCTTCATTGCCCTCGTGATCTTCGTCCCCGCGATTGCGTTGTCGACGAATCAGGGGCAAGGCTCCGCGAACGGCGGACTGATTGCTGCAGCGGTTCTGTTGAACCTCATCGGCTTCAGCGTCGTCACCGTCCTGAGCCTGGCGCTGACATTCCTGATGCCCGCCATCGTGCTGGCAACTGACAAGGCGGGAGTGGCCGCCGGAATCGATGCGCGCGCAGTCGTTCGGCGATCTCGATCGAATCTGAACCACACTCTGATCGCCGGCCTTATGCTGATCGCCGCCAGCTTTGTCGGCTCCATCGGATCAATCGCTTGTGGAATCGGTGTTCTCGTGACCTCGGCGTACGCGCTGGCGATGCAGGCATGGATAATCCGCAGCTTCGAAAAGGGGTAGTGCGCCGCGGAAGCGGCGTAAAGGAGGAGTTAGATGTCCGATTTGCCACCGCCGCCGCCTCCTGGTGGAGGGTTTACGCCGCCGCCGCCCCCACCGGGTGGAGGCTTTACGCCGCCGCCGCCGCCGCCAGGTGGGGGATTTATGCCGCCACCGCCACCGCCTGCTGGAGGCTTTACGCCACCGCCGCCACCGCCCGGAGGGTACGTACCGCCTCCGCCGGCTGGCTACGCCGGAGCGGCTGTCGCCGGCCGTCGGACCGACGGTCTTGCGATCGGCGCTCTCATCGCCGGCATCCTGTCGTTGGTGTGTTTCTGGCCGCTGTGCCTCGGCATCATCCTTGGTCCTGCCGCCGCGATCATGGGATTCATCTCACGCCAGCGGATCGCCGCGAGCGCCGGCACCGTGGGCGGGGGCGGCCTCGCACTGGCGGGGCTGATCCTCGGGATCGTCGGATTCATCGCCAGCGCGGCATGGGCGATTTTCACGATCATCCTCGCCACACACTCCACCACCAACACGATTACCCCCTGATGCGGCACGGCCAGAAAGGCCGCTGCTCTATGTGAGGCCCCGTTTTGAGGTTGCGTAACCCTCCGGGCCTCATCGGCGTTTCATAGGGCCTGGACGGTAAACTCCCCGTGCGCATGCTTAGGGCCAGGCCAAGGGCCAGGCGATCCCGCTACAACGTCACCTACCGCCTGACTCGGTCGGTCCCGGCGATGATCGTTGCTGCCCTCTTGATCGTCGTGCTCGTCGGAGCAACCCTCACCTACAAGCGTCTGGACGACTTCATCGCCGCCACCACGGGCCACCACCTCAATCCACTGGGCGAGGTCGTGCAAGCGCTCGAGCCTGCGCCGGGCACCATCGCTTACAAGCTCAAGAATGGACAGCGCGTCAATATCCTTCTGCTCGGTAGGGGCGGCTATCAGAACGATGCGCCTTACCTCACCGACTCGATCATGGCGGTGTCGATCGACCCGGTCAGCAACCGAGTGGTGCTCGCATCGATCCCTCGGGACCTGGTCGTGAAAATGAACCTTCAAGGCCCAGGTCGCACGTGGGCCAACAAGATCAACGCGGCCTACGAGGTGCCTTACACAAACATCATCTGTTGTGTCGCCAAGGCGTACACCGGGCGTGACGGTGGCGGCCATGCGGCGGAGCATGAGGTGAGCAAGATCACGGGCCTCAACTTCGACCGGTACATCGCAGTCGACTTCGTTGCATTTCGTGACATGGTCAACGCACTCGGCGGTGTGGATGTCTGCCTAACGACTGCCCTCGATGACACCACCTACCCCGACTACTCCGGCGGGTACCACCCGATCCACTTCAAGGCGGGCTGCCAGCACCTCAACGGGGAGCAGGCGCTCGAGGTGGCGCGATCAAGGCATGCAATTCAGGCGGCTCAGCAGTCCGACTTCGGCCGCGCGCGCAGGCAGCAGGACATCATGGAGGCGATCAAGAAGAAGACGACCTCCGTCAACGGTTTCTCGAAGGCGCCTGGGCTCCTTAATGCGCTGCAGAAGAACATCACAACCGACATGACCTTGTCCGACATGAAGGCGATCTACGACTGGGGGAAGAACCTCCCCAACACCTCGATCATCAGGGTCGCGCTGACCGCGCCCCAGCCGGGCACCGATGGCAACCTCCTCGACTTTGCGGACTGTGGGATGGGTCCTTATGTTTCGCAGCTCTGCCCGCTCGACCAGAGCTACACCATGATTCACCGCTACATCCACAACCTGTTGATCGATCCCACCGTGCTTGCGGAGAAGGCGCCGATCCAGTTCGCAAACGGGTCGAACAACTTTGCGGGCCTCGAAAGCCGGGTCACCGGCATGTTCGACCCGACCGGTCTCATGCTCACCGACCCGATTCCACATGCGCCTTCGTCGAAGACGGTCATCCTCGACTACTCGGGTGGCCAGTTTCCGCTGACTGCGAAATGGCTGGCGAGCTATTTCGGCGCCACGATCGTCCAGGCGACCCCCACCAAGCCCACGCCCTCCCGCCACCAGCAGACCTTCGGCCTCGTTGTCATCCTGGGCCACGACTTCGCCGCTCACTTCGTAGGGCAATAGCGGCTGGCCTTTGGCCCTCCTAATGAGAGGGAACCAGAGGCGGTCTCATGCGGTGGTTGCACCACCCGCCGATGACGATTGTTCCATGAAGGCGGCCAATTGTTGAGTCGGTGAGCGCCAGCCGAGCGTTTGGCGT
>JAYUFT010000153.1:0-5340 GCA_043738605.1 Candidatus Dormiibacterota bacterium
GCAGTGCCGGCTGAACACGGGCCGAGCATGGCCGCGACCTGCGGGATGACGCCCGACATCACCACCTGGTCATAGAAGAGGTAGCCGGTGCCGGCAAACGTGGAGCCCGCGGCCTCCTGGATGCGCGCTCCGGCCGAGTCGAGCAGCCACACGATCGGCCGGCGATAACGGAGCGCCAGCTCGCGCACCCTGGCGGCCTTGAACTGCTCCCCCACCGCGCCCATCGATCCCGCCATCACCGTGAAGTCGTAGGCGATGACCCAGACCTCGCGGCCCTCGACCTCGCCATGACCTGTGACCACTCCATCAGCAGGCGTTCCATCGGCATCCGGTTCGCCGCCGCGCACCGCTTGCTGCTGGGCGAGCAGGCCGAACTCGACGAAGGTGTCCTTGTCGAAGAGGAGGTCGATCCTCTCGCGCACCGTGAGCTTGCCGCGCTCGTGCTGCTTGGCGATCTTGTCCTTGCCGCCCATCGCCAGGTTCTTCTGGCGGCGAGCTTTGAGGTCGGTGACCTTAGACGAGTAGTCGTCGCTCACTGGCGAGATCCTCCCACAAGGAGATCCTCACGCTTTCCCCACCGGTCCAGGAAGCGGTAGAAGTTCCGGCGCGAGAGCCGGTCTCGTTCAGTCGAGGTGGTCGCTTCCCAGAGCCGGTGCTCATACCGTTCGAGCGGGAGCCCAGGAACCACCACCGCGCGCCCGCCCTTGTCCCGAAGCCGGAAGCTGAAGTCGATGTCGGCGATGCGGTAGAAGCGGAATTTCGGGTCAAATCCCTCCACCTCGAGGGCGTCGGCGCGCCGGAAGGCCATGCAGTAGGCCTCGATCGCGTCCACCTCAGGACCCGGGTCCTCCTCGAACTCCTTCAGCGTGCCCTTACCCCGAATGCCGAACGGGCCCGCGACGGCGACCGCCGGGTCGGCGAGAGCCTCGATCAGCGGCGTGACGGCGTCGCCGGTGAGCTCCATGCCCGGATCGAACAGCACGCAGATTTCCCCAGTGGCCGCTTCGATGCCGGCGTTGACGGCGGTGGCAAAGCCGAGGGGCGGATCCAACCTCAAGGAGCGCAGCCTGTACGCGGCGCGCGTGTGCAGCCAGCCGGCCATCCGGGTATCGCCCGAGTTGTCGACCACGATGGCCTCGAAGTCGGCTTTGCAGTGGGTGAACACGGACAGCAGCCACCGCTCGAGGTCGGGGATCCATCCGTGCACGACGGTTATCAGCGAGACAGCTCGCGGCGTCACCGGCTCGTCCGCCGGCGCCGGCGCCTTCAGCGCCTGGAGCTCGCTCCCCGTGGCGCTGTCCAGGACGTCCCACCCACCGGCGCGCAGCTGTTCGCGGATCGCATCGCCCGCCTCGAAGTCGCGATCGCGCCTGCGCTCGACGCGTTCAGCCAGAAGTTGTTCGGCCTGTGAGCGGTCTACTGCTACCCCTTCTTCGCTTTGACCGCGGCGGTCAGGGCAGGCACGATCTTCAGCGCGTCGCCGACCACACCGAGGTCGGCCATCTTCATGATCGGGGCCTCGGCGTCCTTGTTGATGGCGATGATGATCTTCGACGCCTTCATGCCGACCGTGTGCTGCATGGCGCCAGAGATGCCAACGGCGATGTACACGCCCGGCCGCACGGACTTGCCGGTCTGGCCGACCTGCATCGCGTACGGGACCCAGCCCGCATCGACGACCGCACGGCTAGCCCCCACCGCGCCGCCGAGAGCGCCCGCGAGGGCTTCGAGCAGCGGAAAGTTGTCGGGCCCGCCCATGCCGCGGCCGCCGCTGATCACGACCTTGGCGTCCTCGAGCTTGACCTTCTCTGAAGCTTCCACCACGCGCTCGACGATGTGGGCGCGCTTGGAATCGGCGCCGATCGCGGCATCGACCTCCTTGATCTCGGCCGTCCCGCCAGTCTCCGAGGGTTCGAAAGACTTCGGTCTGATGAGGATGATCGCGGGCTTCTTGTTCGCCCGCATGGCCGCGACCTTCGCACCGCCGAAGTAAGGGACGCTCGCAACAAAGCCGCCATCCTTCGCGACCACGTCGCCCGCGTTTGAGATGAGGCCAATATCGAGCCGCGCCGCCAGGCGGCCGGCGACGTCGCGGGAATCCGACGTGAATCCGAAGAGGATGAGGTCAGGCGGTTGCGCCTTGTACAGCGCGGCCAGCGCGTCTGTCGCCGGCTCTGCGATGAAATCGTCGAAAGCCTTGTCCTCGTTGACGTACACCACCTTCGCGCCATGCTTGCCTAGAGTGGCCGCGGCCGCTTTGGCCCCGGATCCAAGCGCGACAGCCTCGACGTCGCCGAGCTCTCGTGCCTTCGCCATGAGCTCCAATGCGGTGGGCTGGAGTTGGCCCTGGTTCAGCTCTGCGTAGACCCAGATCTTCGCCATCTAGAGCACCTTCGCCTGGACGAGGACCTGGATGATCTGGTCGACTGCGGTGCCGTCGTCCTGGATGACCTTCCCGGCTTTGCGCGTCTCGGCCTGCGAGAGCCCCTCTATCGTCTCAGCCGGCTCGCCCTTCTCGATGCCGAGGTCGCCCAGGCCGATCTGCTTTATCTCTTTCGAACGCGCGGCCATGATTCCCTTCAGCGAGGCGTAGCGCGGCTCGGCGATGGCCGCTGTGACTGTGATCAGCACCGGGGTGGCCGCCTCCACGAGCTGGTAGCCGTCAGCCGTCTGGCGGTGCACCTTGATGGTCGAGCCATCGACCTCGACTTTCTTCGCCACCGTCACTTGCGGCATGCCGAGCAGCTCGGCGAGCATCGGCGGCACCATCCCGGTACTGCCGTCGTACGACTCGGTGCCGCAGATCACGAGGTCCGGCGACTCTGTCTTGATGGCTGCCGCGAGGGCGCGCGCGGTGAGCAGGGCATCTGCGCCGGCGAGCTGCGGATCGGTGATGAGGATGCCGCGGTCGGCACCCATCGACAACCCTTTTCGGATCGCGTCCTTCGCGCGCTCCGGGCCCATCGACACGAGGATCACCTCTCCCCCATGGGCTTCCTTCAGCTGAAGGGCCTCTTCGACGCCGCATTCATCGCCAGGGTCAAGGACGACTTCTTTGTCGCGCGCGAGTGTGTTGTCGGCCTCGAGGGCGGTCACGGAGTTTGGGTCCGGCACCTGCTTGACGGTCACGACGATCTTCACAAGGCAGCCTCCAGTAAGGGATGAGTACAGCTCACGCCGGTCGCGCGCAGGGCGCCACCCTCAACCATTATCACCGCGGCTCAGTTCGTGACGAAACCGCTCGTAGTCGTCGGGACCGTTCAGGCTTCGAAAAAGGTGGGGTTCGAGACCTTCCAGCCAGGTGACGTCGAGCTGGTCGGCGAGGTCGGACGCCTTGTATTGACCGGCATCGAGAGCGGCGGTGATTCGCGCCAGCGCGGAGCGCCGGTACGCCGCGCACGTGGGCTCCGCCCGGCCGTCGATTCGTGGGATCGCGGCATCGCAACCGGCCGAGGCGGCCACCGCCATCTCCGCCACTTCCTGCGTCACGTAAGGCATGTCGCAGGCGACGGCAAAAGTGACGTCGTACTTGGCGGCGCCGAGGCCGGCTTCCAGACCGGCGAGCGGTCCGGCTGACGGTTTGCGGTCGAAGACGATCCGGTAAGGCATCAGCTCTCGGACCTGCTCGGGCTCCGCGAACGACACGATGACCTCCGAAAAGACAGGGGCCAGCCGGTCGATGACCCACCCCAGGAGCGTGGTCTCCCCCACCTCGAGCCAGGCCTTGGTGCGGCCCATCCGGCGGCCTTCACCGCCCGCGAGCACCAGCAGCGTGGCTTGCATGGCGACTATCATCGGCCCGCCGTGCGCGCGATCGATTTCCACGTTCACCTGCCGACTCCCGATTGGCTCGACCAGTCGATGAAGGGCTACGTGGAGGCGGCCGAGGCGTACTTCCGCTCCAAGATCGTCAGGCGCACGATCGAGGAGCTCGCCGGCGACTACGAGAAGCTCGACGTGCTCGCGGTGCTGCTGGCATGGGACGCCGAGACGGCCACCAACCGGCCGCGGGTGCCGAACGAGGTGGTCGCCCAGGCATGCGCCGACTTCCCCAAGGCATTCGTGGGCTTCGGCAGCGTCGACCCGCTCAAAGGTGAGAGCGCTGTCGCCGAGCTCGACAACATCAGCTTCTTGGAGCTCAAAGGCGTCAAGCTCCACCCCTCCCTGCAGGCCTTCGCGCCGGACGACGAACGCTACTGGCCCCTGTACGAGCGCTGCGAAGAGCTTGGTCTCGCGATCCTGTTCCACACAGGTACGAGCGGAATCGGCGCCGGGCAGCCGGGCGGGCAGGGCATCCGCCTCGATTACGCGCGGCCGATCAGGCTGGACGCAGTCGCAGCCTCATTTCCGAACCTCAACATCATCGCGGCGCACTTCGGCTATCCGTGGCACGCGGAGCTGCTGGCGATGGCGCTGCACAAGACCAACATCTACATCGACATCTCAGGCTGGGCGCCGCGCTACATACCAGCCGAGGTCTTGCGCGACATGAAGGGCCGCCTGCAGAACCAGTTCGTGTTCGGGAGCGATTACCCCTTCATCCAGCCAGAGCGATGCCTGGACGAGTTGGCGACGCTCGAAATCCCCGAAGTGGCGCTTCAGAAAGTGTTGGTCGGCAACGGCAGGAGGCTGCTCGGACTGTCGTAACCGCCGACGAGGCGCGCAGAGGCGCGGCCATGGATGACGGTTGCCGGCGCCGGCAAGAAGTTGAACGGAAGCCTTATGACCTCACTCGTGGAGATCGTGACCATCGATCCGACCACGATCACGGACTCGACGGTGGCCTCGGGCTCCGAATCGCTCATCGCCCGCGAGGCGACATTCGCAGCGGCGCGGCCATCGACAATCAATTCCGATCGCGCGCGAAGGGCTTCGACATCCACGTGCTGCGCCGCCGTTTCCGCAGCTTGCGCAGTGGCCTCTTGAAGTTCCGCTGTTCGCGTGATCACGAAGGCCACATCGACGGCGTAGGCGGCTAGCGGCAGTAATAAGATGGGCAGTAAGACGGCATAGAAAGCGAGCACTTGCCCGCGATCGTGTCGCGTCACGCTGTGTGAGACCGCCAGGATTCCAGCGGCAATCTGACTTCCGAACGCAGCGTCACGCGACCCGGGAGCAGAAGGAACGCGGCCCAGGCGATGTCGATGCTTGCGGACGACGATGCCGTGACGCTACCCCTGTTGTCAAAGTCCCCGACCGACAGGACGAGCTCGGCTGACCGCACCGGATAGCCGGCGATAACGCCGTGAAAGCGAGCATTGGCGGCAGCGATGGCAGTCTGTTGATTTGGAGCTCGTGCAGCGACTTCAGCAGCCGCTTGCGTCGCCGCATCGAGACCGG
>JAYUFT010000154.1:0-1639 GCA_043738605.1 Candidatus Dormiibacterota bacterium
GGGTCCCAGTTCTGGCACAAGATCAACGCGCGCACTCGTACTCCGACCAACTCGATCTGGTTTGCGGCGGTCGGCGCGTTCATCCTGGGGCTGCCTTACCTCTGGAGCCCGGTGGCGTACGCAGCCGTAGTTTCCATCGCGGTCATCGGCCTCTATATCGCGTACGGCCTGCCGATCCTGCTGCGCCGATTGGCAGGCAGTCGTTTCCAGCCCGGGCCCTGGCAGCTTGGGAGGTGGAGCGCACCGGTTGGCTGGATCGCGGTGATCTGGATAGCGTTTATCACCGTTCTCTTTGTGCTGCCCCAGTTCGCACCCGGCAACACGCTGACGACGTTCAACTACGCCCCCGTTGCGGTCGGGGTAGTGTTGCTCTATTCGGGGGGCTACTGGTTCCTCTCAGCGCGGAATTGGTTCAAGGGACCCAAGGTCCAGGGGACGGCGGAAGAGCTTGCCAAGATCGAAGCCGAACTCGCCGCAGCGGGATAGGCACGACACGAATAACGGCGCCCGGCCGAAGATCGGAATAACGACCAGCCCGAGGCGGGAGGCCGACTACTACCTCACGTACGGCCGGGCGGTGGAGGCGGCCGGCGCCGATGCCGTCTACCTCCCGCCTGGCACCAGCTCGGTCGACGACATCGATGGCCTGCTCCTGCCGGGCGGGTGGGATGTCGATCCAGCCCGCTACGGCGAGAAGGCCGACCCCAAGGTCGGTGACATCGACCCGGAGCTGGATGAGACCGAGATCCGGCTTTTCAACGCGGCTCGACAGAGGGAGATTCCGGTGCTTGGCCTCTGCCGCGGTCAGCAGGTGATCAACGTGGCGATGGGCGGCTCCCTGATCCAGCACCTCGAGGGCCACGAGGTTCGCGCCTACGGTAGGAAGCATCTTGCCCACACCGTTGAGGTCGATCCAGCCTCCGAGCTTGGTCGCGCGGCCGAAGGGCAGCCGATCCGGGTCAACAGCCTTCATCACCAGGCGGTTCGATCGGTGGCATCGGGGTTGAGGCAGACGGCGACTGGTGACGACGGCACGATCGAAGGGCTCGAGTCCGACGACGGCCTCATCGTGGCAGTCCAGTGCCACCCTGAGGAGCTCACGGGCGACCTCCCGTGGGCATCGAAGCTGTTCGAGCGTTTTGTAGCGCGCGCTCGCGCGCGGCGTTGACTTGCTGACCAAGGAGCAGCTCGGGGCTGCGGTCAAGAAGGGCGAGATCGACACCGTCGTCGTCGCCTTCACCGACATGCAGGGCCGCCTCATGGGCAAGCGTGTCGACGCCGATTACTTCATGGAGTCGGCAGCGCACGGCGAGCCGGTCGAGGGGTGCAATTACCTCATGGCGGTCGATATGGACATGACCCCGGTACCAGGCTATGCAATTGCCAACTGGGAGAGCGGTTACGGGGACTTCGAGCTGGTGCCCGACTTTGCGACTCTGCGACGGATCCCCTGGCTGGAGGGGACCGCGCTTGTGCTGAGCGACGTGATGTGGAATGACAGGGAGCCGGTGAAACCTTCGCCGCGACAGGTGCTGAGGGCGCAAATCGAGCGCACCAAGGCGATGGGCTTCGAGCCCATGGTCGGCACCGAGCTCGAGTTCTACCTGATGAAGGAGACGTTCGCGGAAGCGCACGCCAA
>JAYUFT010000155.1:0-1637 GCA_043738605.1 Candidatus Dormiibacterota bacterium
CGGGATCGATCGCGAGTACGGCCTCGGCCTTGCGCTCTCCGTTGACCCGAACATTGGTGTAGCCGGCCGGCGCCAGGTGCGGCCAGCCGCCGTTGCGTACCTTCTGCTGCATACCTTTGCGGACTTCCTGGCCGAGGTTGTCCGAGTAGAACTCCGCAATCGCGGCCATGATCCCCTCGACCAGCCGGCCGGAGGGACCTTCCTCCATTCCCTCGGTGACGGAGACAAGGCGAATCCCTAGCTTCTGCAGGCGGGCCTTCACAGCGGCGTAGTCGGCGAGATTTCTGGCTAGACGATCGATCTTGTGGACGACGAGGTGCGTGATCCCGCCGTGATCGTCAAGCATCGCGGCCATCGCCTTGAACGCCGGGCGGTTGGTCGTGCGAGCCGACTCGCCGAGCTCGGTGAACTCATCCTCGACGGTCCAGCCCTTGTCGTACACGAATCGCCGACACGCCTCCAGCTGTGCTTCGATCGAGTAGCCGCCCTCGGCCTGCTCTCTCGAAGAGACGCGCACGTAGATCACCGCGCGGTTCATCTCTTGAGAGCCCTCTTTGGCTTCTTCTGGCTCTGAAGAAATGCCAGATACTGGAGGGCGGACGTGACCTGGCTTTGGTCCAACCCGAATTTGGTTGTCAGATAGCGCGTCGCTCCCAGCAGCGCCGGTTTCGGCCTCTTGAGGTAGCCCGCGTCGGCCAGCAGCTGGTCGGCGGACATCTCCAGCGCGTCCGCAATCAAGGCGAGTTTCGCGATGCCGATCTCCTCGAACTTTCCCGACTCCAGGTAGCTGATGTACGACCGCGAGAGCCCGGTCTTCTTCGCCAGACCGGGCTGACTCATGTCGAGCTCCTGCCTTCCCTTCTTGACGACCTCGCCCAGCCGCTGGCTGAGCTTGACCTTGCGAACTGCCGGCGACGGCTTGGGCATGTTGATTTAGCTTATCGTCTTCGACCATATCAGTCAACAGGAACACTCGTGGGAGATCGCCTTCATCACGCGACCTTGGTCTGGGCCTCGCGGGCGCGCCGCGCGAGCTCACGACGTGCCTGAATCAACAGCACTCTGGCCAGCGGACGGAGATCCTGCACGAGTCGCTCCTCCGCTGTAGCCGCCGCGGTAGGTTCTTTTGACGGTGGCACGGGCGGCCGCCTTGTCGGCATGGCTAACTCATCGCGAGTGCTGGATCGGGCGGCGGCGATGAAGGCGGTCGGGGCCGTCCGGAATGATGACGGTAGGCCGTCCTCAGTTGTTTTCAATCTCCGACTCATGGGGGTCAAGCGCTAGACCCCTTGGCGCCCGGCTGCGGGCGGAATCCTGCCTCAGCCCTGAGGTTCATGCGACCTGTCCTCCACCCGGCCGGCGTTCCCACCACGACGGCTTGCCAATGCAATCAGCGATTTCTCGCTCGTGGGGCAGGATGGGCGCCAGCTGGTTGAGCGAAGTCCGCCTCCGGAGCTTGGTTACCTGGTCGGCTGGCGCTTCGGTGGCGCGAATCTCGACCGCTAGCCAGATCGCTCCCAGCGGACCCCAGTCCCGCAGCCGATAGGCGGTGGTGGTCCAAAAGCTGCAGCAGCTGTCGTGGCCGAACCGCGGCCGCTCGCGCCAGATGGTGTGCTGAAGCTTGTCCTCACGGTCGT
>JAYUFT010000156.1:0-1631 GCA_043738605.1 Candidatus Dormiibacterota bacterium
CAAGGATGGCTAGTCTCTGCGCGCCTTCGGCAGGGCAGCGATGTGCTCGGCTACCTTGTCCTGCGACGCCGTTCTACAGTGCCCCTCGGCGAAGCCGACCACACCTTTCTCGAAGTGCTCGCCACGGTCCTCAGCCAGTCGATCTGCAGCCAGCGCAGGGAGGCACAACTGCGGACGGCTCAGGATCGCTATCGGGAGCTGTTCGAAGACGCGCCGGCGATGTACGTGATCACCCGCCACGAGGCCGGTGGCCCGATCATCTCGGACTGCAACGACCTGTTCGTCCGGGCCGTCGAGAGCGAACGGCGCCACGTCATCGGTCGCCGCCTTTCTGACTTTGATGCCGCCATCCAACGGCCAGGGGGCGAACACCGGTTGGCCGTCAGCGGCGAGGAACGGCAGCTGATTGGCAAGGAGGGCCGCGTGACCGATACCCTCCTGAGGGCCACGCCCGAGCTTTCGCTGGAAGGCCATGTTGTGGGGACGCGCGCGATGTACATCGACATCGCCGAACGCAAAGCGTTGCAACAACAGCTGACTCACCAGGCGTTTCATGATTCGCTCACAGACCTGCCGAACCGCGCGCTCTTTCTCGATCGCTTGGGCCACGTGCTCGAGCGCCAGGCGGTGCGGCAATCCCTGACGGCGGTCGCGCTGCTGGACCTGGACGACTTCAAGGTGGTCAACGACAGCCTCGGCCACGCAGCCGGCGACGAGCTGTTGGTGGCCGTGACCATGCGGCTGCGCGCCTACCTGATGCCCGGCGATACGCTCGCTCGCCTCGGTGGCGACGAATTCACGGTACTGCTCGAAGACGTGGGCGAGTCGGCGATGGCCGTCGAGCGGCTCGAAGCGCTCCTCCAGGTATTCGACGTCCCATTCAAGCTTGGCGCCCGCCAGGTGTTCGTCAACGGCAGCATCGGGTTGGTGGTCACCGAAGGCGCCGAAGTCGGCGCCAACGAGCTCTTGCGCCGGTCCGACGTTGCCATGTACGAAGCCAAGAGGCTGGGCAAGGGCATCGTCCAGTTGTTCGATGAGACGTTTCAGAGCCGGGCCAGCCTCCGCCTCGACCAGGAATCCGAACTACGCCAGGCGATCGAGAACGGCGAGATCGAAGTCCACTACCAACCCGTGATCGACCTTGCCGACGGTTCGGTGGTTGAGATGGAGGCGTTGGCGCGCTGGCAGCACCCGGAACGCGGTCTCCTGCCGCCGAGCGAATTCATCACGCTCGCTGAAGAGAGCGGCCAAATCGCCGCACTTGGCCGCGAAGTCCTGAAGACAGCCTGCTCCGACGCCAGGAAGTGGCTCGCCGTACCGGGGATCTCACCCGCTTTCCGCGTCTCGGTGAACATGTCGGTGAAGCAATTGGAGCGCCCGCGGATCGTCGATGAGGTACTCCAGGTGGTCAAAGAGTCGGGCCTCGCGCCAGCCAACCTCAAGATCGAAGTTACGGAGAGCACGATGATGGGCGACGGCGAAGCGGCGGTCTCCAAGCTTCGGCTGCTGGCAGAGGCGGGCGTGAGCATCGCCATCGATGACTTCGGCACGGGCTATTCGTCCCTCAGCTACCTGAAACGCCTGCCCGTGGACACCGTCAAAATTGACCGGGCGTTCATCACCGGCCTGGG
>JAYUFT010000157.1:0-5277 GCA_043738605.1 Candidatus Dormiibacterota bacterium
AGCACGATCACCGCTCCGGCCGCCAGGTACGGCCCGTACGCGAGGGTGCCCTTCAACGAGCGCCGCCACACGATCATCCCGACCGAGATGACGCCAGCCATGAAGACACCGTAGAACAGCGCCTGGATGGTCGGCAGCGGGCCGAGCAGCAAGCCCATGAACGCCGCGAGCTTGACGTCGCCAAAACCAAGGGCCTCGGCCTTGAAGATGGCAGAGCCTGCCAACGCGAGGAGAAGAAACAGGAGGCCGGCGCCCAGGCCGGCGGCGATGCCCACCCACCAGGGGTTCCCGAAGAGGCTCACCACGAGGGCCACCGCCATGGCCGGGAAGATCACCCGGTCGAGGATCAGCCGGTGCTCGAAGTCGAAGAAGATCACCTGCACCAGCACGAGGATGAAGACACTTCGTATGAACAGCGTCGGGGTCACACCGAAGTGGTATGCGAACACGCCAAAGACGACTGCCGTGAGGATGGGCGGGCCGAGCACCTGCCAGCGCAGGTTGCCCGGTTGCAGCTCCTCGAGCCGGGCGAGGCGGACCGAGCCCCAACGCACGAACCAGCCGGCGGCGGCGCCGGCGACGGCCCAACCGGCGGCCAGCACAAATTGGTTCACGGCGCCAAAGTGTGGCGCATGGCGACCAGCGGCGCGGCTTTTCCTGTCCACGTCTCAAACGACGCCGCCCCCTGCGCCAGGAGGACGGTCCATCCATCGGCGGTCCGCAGACCCAGCGAGCGCGCCTTGCGGACCAGCGGCGTGCCGCCCGTCACATAGACGAGGTCGATCACTGCGCCGTCCTTGGGCAGAGCGGCCGGACGGATCGGCATCTCCTCTTTTCGGCCAAGCGGGGTCGCGTTTAAGAGCAGGTCAGCCGAGCGTGCCAGGCCCGCCAGCGCTGGATCGCTCCAACCGATGACAGCGCCGGGCAGGTCGTCATCCTCGGGATGCCTGGAGACGAACGTCAGGTGAGAGCCCGCCAGCGCGACCGCCGCCGCCCGAGCCGACCCCCCACCACCCAGGATCACAACGTTCGCGCCCTTGGGCTCGAGGCCCACCTCGCCAATCGCTGAACGCACGCCCGCCACATCGGTGTTGGACCCCACCAGTCGCTCTCCATCGCGGGCGATGGTGTTCACGGCGTGCGCCCGCAAAGCGTCGGCGTCGACCGCATCGAGGCGCTCGATGACCGCCTGCTTGTGCGGGATCGTCACATTGGCGCCGCCGACGTCGTGCTCTCTCAGCCGTTCGACAGCACCCGCCAGGCCGGCAGAGCTCACGTCCAGGAGCTCATAGGTCCAGTCGAGGCCCAAGGCCGCGAAGCCCGCGTTATGCATTGCCGGGCTTCGTGAATAGCCGATGCCCTGGCCGAGAAGATAGACCTTCAGCTTCCGCTCAGTCCGTACGTCGCTATGTCCCGGTTGAAATCCTGCTGGTTGATCTCGAAATGGGTCACTCCCTTTCGATCGGTGAAGTAGTAGAGGAAGTTCGTCTTGGGCGGATTGATGCAAGCGAGGATCGCAGCCTTGCCTGGGTTGCTGATCGGGCCTGGCGGCAGACCGGCGTGCTTGCGCGTGTTGTACGGAGAGTTGATCTGGAGCTCGGCAAATGTCGGCTCTGGCGTCAACCGCCCGAGCGCGTACAGCAGGGTGGCGTCGACACCGAGGGGGATGTTCTGCCTCAAGCGGTTGTAGTAGACGCTGCAGACGTTCCCGCGGTCGGTGCTCGTGTTGGCCTCGCGGTCCACCATCGAAGCAAGGATGACGATCGACTCGACCGTCTCGGCGGGCCGGTTCGCAGTCGCCTTCGAGATCTGGCCTCGAAGAGAAGCGCTGAACACCGTCCCGAACTGGGTCAGCTGCGCTTTGACAAGGCCGCGGACGTCGCCCGGATCGACCAGGTACGTGTCAGGAAACAGGTAGCCTTCCAGCGCCGGCTTGGCGTTTGCCGGCCGCGATGAGAGAAAGTCAAAAGACGCCGACCATCCCGGTTCGCCGGCGATGGTGAGGTAGTCGGCCGCTGTGCCGAGACCCGATTTCTCGACGTACCTGGCCTGTTCGCGAAGTGGGAATCCTTCGGGAATGGTCACGGTCACCTGTGTCGACTTGCCGTGTTGAAGGGCGTCGACGATCTGCGCCATCGTCATGTTGCGGTTGAGCTGGAATGCGCCTGCCTGGAAGCTGCCACCGGCTCCGGTGATCTTGAGATACAGGTCGAAGGCGTTGCGGTCCCTGATCAGCCGCTGCGCGAGCAGGTCATCGGCCACCTGGCTCGGCAGCTCGCCCGGGTCGATGTGGAACACCACGGGTTCGCTCGCCGAAGAGACAGGGGTGTTCACGTTGTAGTTCCACCAGTCGTATCCGCGGGACGTGCCAAAACCGAGTGCCGCGATCACGACCAGCGCTGCCACGAGCCTTTTCACTCGACCTGGTCCTTTTCCAGTGCGGCGATCACCTGCTTGAACTCTGCGCCTTCGACGGTTTCGAGGGCGCCGTCCACCTCGCGCAACAGCAAGACCTGGGAGGGGTCGTCGATGTTCTCGACGAGGTAGTAGACGGCGCCGTCGTGGTCGAAGGCGTCGTGCAGCTGAAACTGGCGCTCGCGACCCGTCTCGTCGATGAGGGTTACGGCCGCTTGTGGCTGTTGCTCCTCAGCCGGCACGGCGGCGGTCCAGGTGCGCTTGGAGCATCAGGGTCGCGGCGACGCGGTCGACGCTGAGCCGCCGCTTGTCCCGGCGCATGCCGCCGGCGATGAGCGAGCGCTCCGCCGCCACCGTGGTCAACCGCTCATCAACCAGCTCGACGGGGAGGCCCGACTCCGTCCGGATTGCGTCAGCCAGCGCTTGCGCCGCCTTGGCCTCGGGCCCGCGTGAGCCGTCGAGCCGTTTCGGCAGGCCGACGACGACCCTGGCCGCCTCGCTGTCGCGCGCAAGCTTGGCGATGCGCGACGCGAGCGTTGCGGCCGGCTCCGCGGGCATCGTCGTCAACGCCTGCGCGATGGTGGCCGTGGGGTCGCTCAGCGCCACTCCGACACGCTTTGAGCCGGGGTCGATGGCGAGGATCCTCAAAAGGACATGTCCCTGATCAGGCTGTCGGTGGCAGGGTCGGCACCGCACCCTGCTGGACGACGTAATGGATCGAGATCCGGCTGGACAGGAGCGGCATCAGCGGCAGGGTAAGAGGCTGCTCCTTGATGCTCACCGACCGAACGTTCAAGCCCTGCAGGTAGAACCTGGCCTGGGCGAGGGGACGCCCCACGACCTGGGCCCGGATCTGGTCCATGTCGAGCTTGGGCGCAACGAACGCGGCCGCATCGCCGACGAAGACGAGCTGGCCGCCCTTGGTCGCGCTCAGGATTCGGTAGTCGACCTGGATCGGCCCATCCGTGAGCAGCTGCTGGTTGTTGGGCACGCGCTTCGCCAGGTAGTCCTCAAAAGCTTTGTGTACGTCGGAGTCGAAGTAGAAGTCTCCCTCACCCTGCAACGACATGGTCGCGTTGACGACCGCGACCTTATCGGTCGGCTGATGGTCGGTGCTGAATTGGGGGGCTCCATAGATCAGCGTCTCGCTCAAGATCTCGCCCGCCTTCTTCGAGGCCGAGATCTGCTGCGCGATCGCCTGCCGCAGCTCCTGCTCGAGAACCGCGCGGGCGGAGTCGAAGTCGGCGACCGTCATTTGTGGGGTGTTGGAGGCGTCGGCGCCATTGCCCGTAGCCTGCGGGTTGGTCACCGACAGCTTGTCGTAGTTGCTGCCCTGAATGACGGTGATCGTTCCGGACCCGACATTGCCTGCTGAGCCCTGCGTGGTTGCCATCACTCGCGCCTGCGCCGTCCCATTCCACGGCACCACAATGCTCCGCGCAGTCTGTGCAAATACGATGCCATTGGTGTTGAGCAAGCGTTGACCGTAGTTGACAACCAGGCCAGGTGAGCCGCAGTTCGGACCTGGGCAATTGGGCGGGTCGATGCTGTTCGTGTAGACGACAATCCCAGTCGCAGGCGCAAGCAACACACGGATCGACCCAGTCGTTTTGAAACCCTGCGACACGGAGCGCGAGATGGTTACGGGCCGGACTCGTATCGGAGCCTTTCCTGGCTGCGCCTGAATCTCGACAGCCTTTTGCGAGAAGGGCTGGGCTTGAGCCAGCAATGTCACCGAGGCAGACGGCACGTAGACCACGGTCGCGAGCAGACCCGCCACCAGGAGGGCAGCCGCCACCAGGTAAAGCAGGAAACGGCCGGGCCTCATCTCGGTCGCGCGTTTGGTGATGAGCCTGGTCGGCGCCGCGATGCCGATGTGGGTCGACCGCTCGGCCTGCCCGCGCTGCCACCAGCGTGGTGGCGGAGGATCCTCTTCAGGCGCGGAAGGTATGCCCTCGCCCTGGGCGCCGACTGCCCCAAAAACGGTGAAGCCACTCTCGGCAGCCATTTTCTGGACTGCCGGGTCGTCACAAACGACAGTGACCCTCTTACCCATGCCCGCCGCGTAGTTGCGAAGCAACTGGAAGTTGAACCGGCTTTGTCCGATGCGCGATCGGAGAGGGAGAACGAGCATCGTGTCGTCGCCCTGATAACGGCGCAGCCGTTCGACCAGCTCGGGAATCTCTTCCTCGGTTTCAACGTAAATAGGGTTCGTTGCCATAGCGTTAGTCGGTCTCCTCAGGAGGTCCGCTCAAACCTTTATAGCGCTTAGGACCCGGCGCATGACTGTGTTCACGTTGTCACGCTCCTCCGCCTCAGTCCTCAGCGCATGGTTGGCCAGACCCATCGGGGCGATGTCTTGGGGGCTCGAAAGCTGGCCCGTCGAGTCGGTCACGTTCCGCACGTCGGGCGGCACGAGGTGCCTGATGCGCGGCTCTTTCGGGAACGGCAATCCGGCGGCCCAATTGT
The DNA here is from genome assembly GCA_043738605.1 of Candidatus Dormiibacterota bacterium. Taxonomy (GTDB): domain Bacteria; phylum Chloroflexota; class Dormibacteria; order Dormibacterales; family Dormibacteraceae; genus Palsa-872. The sequence goes on from JAYUFT010000157.1 coordinate 4,885, forward strand.
TCTTGACCATCTCCAACGTCAGCTCGGGAAGCAGGCTGCCTCCGCCGCACAGGTAGATGCTCGTGGGGAGCCTCTCGCCGCGGGAGAGCTCTTTGACGCTGAGCGCGAGACCCTGGAGCAGGACCTCCGCATCGGCGCTCAAGAGCTCCGACACCTGGCGATGCTGCTCGGCCGACAGAAGACCTTCTGAGTGGCGGAGCTTGCGCGCCTCGGCCTCTTCGTAGCTGAGCCCGAAAGCAAGAGCGAGCCGGCGGGTGAACGCTCGCCCACCCAGGTTGAACATTCGGGTGCCCTCGACGCCGCCGTCACGGATCAGGGCCACGTCGGTCGTGCCACCACCGATGTCGATGAAGATCCCGCCCTCCGCCCACGTTTCCTCGCTGGCGCAAGCTC
>JAYUFT010000158.1:0-5237 GCA_043738605.1 Candidatus Dormiibacterota bacterium
GGCAATCCCAGGAAATAGAGCCCGGGCACCGGGGTGACGCCTCTGCGGTGCCCCGGATATCCCTGCCCGTCGAAGACGGGGATCTCGACCCAGCGGAAGTCGGCGCGGAAGCCGTTGCACCAGATCACGGTGCGGATCTTCGACGCGGCAAGGTCGAGGGTGGACGGCTCTTCGGCAGGGGTCCAGACCGGCCGGTAGGGCGGCTCGACCGGCGCGTCGATTCCTTCCCGCGCGATGTATTGATCGATGGTGGCCTTGATGTTTTCGCAGACCGCATCGGCGCGGTCGAGGTTCTGGCGCAGGTCGGCGGCGAATCGGAGCGCGCCTTCGCGCACGTCTTGGAGCCGGCCGTAGAGCTTCATCCCGCCGAGGGCGAAGCGCCGCAGATCGATCTCGCGGCCCCCATCCCGGCCGGTCAGATAATGGTTGGCCTTGGCGCGGACCTTCTCCTTGAGCGGGTGCTCGTGGATAGGAAGATCATAGTGACCCATTGCATTCAACCAGTCGACCGAATCGCGCCCGCGGTACTTAGGGGCAGCGATAGTGCTCCTCTAGCGTCATTTCCGCGCGGCGAGGATGTCGTCGAGCCGCGCCGGCTGTGACGGATCGCGCTCCAGGTGCGGATAGCGAAGACCGTCGTGGTACTCGATGCGCACGCTGTGGAAGCGGTCGTCGGTTCGCACCAGCAGCTCCAGCGGGGCCTTTTTCCCTTTTGCCTCGCGGAGGGCCTGCTTGAGCCGGTCCGGCTCGAAGGCAATGCCATCGACCGCGACCAGCGTGGTTCCCGCCGTCAGACCGGCCTTCCAGGCGGGGCCGTCCCAGAGCACCGAGGTGAGCTTTGCATCCTTGTCGATGATGAGGCCGAGTGAAAAGGTCAGATCGGTATTCTTGTTGCGCGTCAATTCCACCGAGGTCCAGTACTCGCCGGGCTCACCGGTAAAGACCAGCCGGTAGCCGCCGCGGTGCAGGCCATCCAGCGGCGCGCCAGGTCCGTGTCCGTCGAGCCGCGCTCGGAGGAAAGTCGCCCAGTCGTACGGCTCGACGGCGTTGAGGGCCCGCACCACGTCGTCGAAGCCGTACACCGCCGGAAGGTAGCTGCCGTTGTCGATGCCAAAGAAGGCCCGCGCGAAGTCGTCGAGCGAGCGCTTTCCCTGCGAGCGCTCGCGAATCAGGGTGTCCGCGTCCAGCCAGATCAGGGCGCCTTCGGCGTAGTAGTCCTCGAAGCGCTGCCAGCTCGGAGAGGATTGCGGCCGCCGCGGATTGATGATCTCGTCGTTGGTGGTGTCCTGCACTGACCGCCAGCTACGGCCGCTCTCGCGGTCGAGGCGGGCGACCGATATCGCCAGCGCGTCGAGCGCCTGCTGCTTGGTCCAAAGGCCCGCGCGCGCGGTCAAGACCTCACCCCAATACGAGGTACCGCCCTCGTAGACCCAGAGCAGCGAGTCGCGCATGGGAACATTGAAGTTGGCAGTCCACAGATCGGCCGGCCGCCGGAATTTGCCGTCCCAGGAGTGCACGTATTCGTGCGCGATCACGTCGCGGAAGGCGGCGGTCTTGGCCCAGTCGGTAAAGTCTGCAACTGGCTCGCCGTATTCGGCGGAGCGGTGGTGTTCCAGCGTGGTGTTCCAGCCGATGGTGTCGCTGAGAGAGACCAGGAAATCATAATGGTCATAATGATGGCTGCCAAAGAGCTGATAGGCCTGCTGCACCAGTGCGCGGTGCAGCTCGATCAACTCGGGCTTTATTTCGAGCAGCTCCGGCCGATCGGCAAAGAGGTCGAGGGCGACTGGCACCTTGTCCCCCGGCGCCAGGTCATAGCGCCGGTAATGGCGGCCCGCGCGCACCGGCGAGTCCACCAGCGTCTCCAGCGGCAGCGGCTTGAAGGAGGTGACTGTGCCCTTGACCTCTGCGGTCTCCAGCGCAGTCGCAAGGTGGAATCCCTCGGGGAGGCGCAGGCTGGCCGCGACCGGGATCTGCCGAGTGAAATGTCCGGCTGGATAAAGCACCACCGAGTTCCAGTCGAGCACCAGCAAGTCGGGCGTGATCTCGGTGCGGCCGACGGCGTGGCTCACCGGAGACAGGTATTGGAAGTCGACTGCGATGCTCTTTGCGCCTTTGGGTACCGCGATATGAAAGGCGTAGACATTGCCCGGGTCGCGCAGCCACGAAAGCCGCGTACCTCCCGCCTGCACCACCAAGCCGGCGAGCCGGTCGAGCGGCCCCTCCGGCGAGTGGGTTCCAGGCAGCCATTGCGGATAGAGCAGGATGGCCTCGCCCGCGCCTTCGACCGGTATCTCCTCGTGGACCCGCAAGATGCGTCGATCGAGGTCGGTCGCGTCAACCGCCAGTTGCAGCGTTCCCGGATAGGCCTCATCGCGCGGCTCAGGCAGAGGCGCGGCGGGCTGCAGCGGCTGCGGGGCCGCGCTGCTTGCGGACCGGGCAGCCACGCCAAACATCGAGATGAGGAGGACGACGCCAATCGGGGTTCGGGGAGCGAGTTGCATGCAGGCATCCTATCGAAAAAATAGAGCCAGCGCGGGACGGTACCTCCTTGCCTTGTGCGCCGCGAGCTTCTTCAGCAGAATGGATTCAACGAGGAGTCGAGCGGAGAGCGCGGCATCGAGGACGAGATGGCTGCAGCCGAGCAGGAGCGCACAGGCCGTTGCGGTCACGATTCAATGTCCGGCTCATGTTCGCCTCCTCGGCACCTCTCGAATGGGCTGTGATGCTGCTATTTCGATAGTGCGAATGCTTTGAACGCCGCAAGTCCCGCTGGAGATAGCGACCAATCGACAGCGCCCGAAGCATCGAAGTAGGTGATCCCGACGATCTTGGGAAACTGCCCGGTCAGGAGCGCGCGCGAAGACCCGTCGAGATACGTCGCCTGGTTCAGCGAGGCCATTGCACCCGTCTCGCCGACGATGAACGGCTTGTTGATCGACGTATAGGCAGAATAGGGTGGTCCCATGGTTGCCGCGAGACCGGCGCCCCGGTCGTCATAGGCGTCCCAGCCCGCGTAGTCGACGTAGGCATCGCCGGGGTAGTAGGCGAGGCCCGTCCCGTGAGAGGGGCAGAAGAACCAGAGGACGTTATTGGCGCCTCTTGCGATGGTGCGGTCGTGCATGCGCTTCCAGGCAGCGACGAAGTCAGTTGGCGTGACGCCCCGCATCTGCAAATTCATCTCCCAGCAGTAGCGGAGCAGGACAGGCTTGCCGAACGCAGCGTAGGCCGTCGCGCGCGCGTCGATCTGGGCGTCCAGCGTGCCGCTCCCGATGTCAGCGGCGACGCCGCAGTGGAGGCTGATCATCGGCGTACGTCCGCTGGCGGCATCTGCCATCTCGGCCGCGTTCGGGAAGGTCTCGGCCAGGTACTCATAGTGCAGGGAGTAGTCGAGAGTGCGACCGATCGCCGTTTCGAGTTGGTCGATTGTCGTCGGACCGCCGCCGCTCACCGGCATGACCCAGGCGCCGATTTTCAGGGTTGCGCCACCTCCATCGACAGGCCCGGCATCCGCCCCCGCATCCTGCGCCCCCGCATCCGCCAGGGCACCATCCGGCGTACCAGCGCCTGGTGTTGATCCGCATCCAGCGTTTGACAGCCAGAGCAAGATCGCAAAAAGAGCTGCCCATCGCAGTTGCATCGAAGCCTCTTGGGGCTGTGGCGAACACTCGCCGATCCATGAAGGACTCGAGTCTACAGCTGGTTTGGCGGCTTCTGGGACACGCCGCTTTCATTTTTTCCTCGCCTCGGCGTATATACAGCGCGGCTCAGGAGGTTATCGATGGCGCGCAAGCTGACCCGTCGTTCCCTGTTGAAGGCTTCTCTCACTGCAGGCGCCGCGCTGGCGACGCCCACCATCTTCTCGCGCAAGGCCTCCGCGCAGACGGAGACCACCCTCAAGGTGGTGCACTGGAAGCACTTCGTCCCCGACTACGACCGCTACTTCGACACCTTCGCCAAGAAGTTCGGCGACGAGCACAAGTGCAAAGTCGAGGTCGACTACGTCGCGACGCCAGACCTGCCCACCGCCATCGCCGCCGACATTTCGCGCGGCGGCGGGCACGACATCTTCCACCTCAACGGCACCGGGGCCTGGCTCTACGACCAGACCCTGGTCGACGTCAGCTCGGTGGCGGAAAAGCTGGCCAAGCAGTTCGGCGGCTTCATCCCCGGCGCCGAGGGCATCGCCAAGGTCAGGGGCAAGTGGCTGGCCATTCCGCACTGGTACATCGTCTATCCGTTCATCATCAACAGCGGGTACTTCAAGCAGGCGGGCGAGGAGTACAGCGACAAGACCAGCTGGAACGACCTGCTCCGGATCGGCGCCAAGTTGAAGAAGCTGGGGTACCCCTTGGGCATCCCCTACTCGCAGACTCCCGACGCCAACGACAACCTCTTCCCGCTGATGTGCTCCTACGGCGCCTACCTCTTCGACAAGAACGGGAAGATCGACTTCAAGCGCAAGGAGATCATCGAGGTCCTCGGCTTCGGGAAGAAGTTCTTCGACGAGACGATGACCGACGAGGTGCTGAGCTGGGACGACAGCTCCAACAACCGCTTCATCGCCTCGGGAAAGGGCTCGCTGGTCTGCAACCCGATCAGCGCCTACCGCACCGCCGCCAAGGACAATCCGGACGTGTACCGGAACCTCGAGGTGGTGAAAACGCCGCTGGGGCCCAAGGGCCGCGTCAACGGCGCACGCACCATGTCCTACGGCATCTACAACTTCTCCAAGGTGCAGGATCTGGCGCGCGAGTTCCTCTTCGCCATGAACGCAGAAGGCCTGAAGGGCATGGAGGCGAGCACCGGCTACAACCAGCCCTTCCTCAAGGCGTTCTACAAGAAGCCGATGCCGGTGATCGGCAACGAGCCCAAGCTGGCGATGCTGCAGGACGTCCAGGAGGACGTGAAGTTCATCGGCTACCCGGGCCCGATGACCAAGACGGCGACCGCCATGTACGCCAAGTTCGTCATCCCCAGCATGTTCGCCGAAGTCGCCAAGGGAAAGCCGCTGCGCGCGGCGATGGACGACGCCGAGAAGAAGCTGCGCTCCCTGTCAGGCTAGGCGGCGGCGGCCCAGCTCATGGCGGAAGTCGTTCTCGAACGGGTGGTCAAGAAGTTCGGCGAGGTCGAGGTGGTCGCCGGCATTGACCTCACCGTCCGCGACCAGGAGTTCTGCATCCTGGTCGGGCCCAGCGGCTGCGGCAAGACCACCACCCTGCGGATGATCGCCGGGC
>JAYUFT010000159.1:0-5228 GCA_043738605.1 Candidatus Dormiibacterota bacterium
TCACGGAGCCGCCTTTCTAACCGGCCGCGCGCACATGTTCCTGGCCCGATCGATCACCCAATCGGTCAGGAATCCGGAGAGCTACGAGCAGGACATGGAGGTGCTGCGCATGCCGTTCGCAGAGGCGCTGGAGGCCGCTCTCGACGGCACTATCGTGCACTCCGGGTCAGTGACCGCCCTCTGCCGAGCCGCCCGGACGCTGAACCTTCTCTGACGCTGCAGGCTGATCTAGGCAGAAGGCGACGGCGACGGACTCGGCTCTGGGTTGGGCTCGGGCGACTGCGAGGTTGGCGCGGAAGCCTGCGCGGGCCCGACCACGCTGAGGTCGTACTCGGAAGCAACGCTGCGGCCGCTTACATCCTGGACTGAGGTCAGAACCACGAGCTTGTAGCTCGCTCCCGGGGCCAGGTCGAGCCCGGTGATGACCACCGTGCGATTCGCGTATGTCGACGGCCTTCCGACCCGCTTGCCGTTGGCGTCGAGCACGACCACGCCGTCCACAACCGTGTCGGCAACGAGGTCGCTGTCGAAAACCACCTTCATGCTGCCGGTCGCCACGTCGGCGCTGACCACCTCAGCCCCCTTGCCAAGGTCGCGCGTCGAGTTGGCGCTGGCCTGGTCGATGAGGAACGGCTGACTCGCGTCGTCGCGCTTCAGCGTGAGAGTCTCCTCGAAATCGCTGACATCCAAGGAGCCCTTCGAGAGGACCAGCCGGACGACAAATCTCGCGGTCTGGGGTTGCAGGTCGGTCATCTGCTGGACGACCACGTAGTCGCGGGTGAAGGTGGCATCCCCTGCGATCACCAGCGGCAGTCCATTGCTGGAGTAGGCCTGCTTGCCCTTGTTGTCGAGAAAGGCCTGTGCCTGGTCGCCATGCTTGGCAATCCGTGCATTCATGAACTGGCTCACCACCGATGCTGCCTGGTCGAGGGCCGGCGGCTCGAGAGGCAGCGGAGTGGTGGTTGCGCTCCAGATCGCGCCGCCACGCACGTAGGTGAATGTGACGCCATCGGGCGCCCACGCTGGATTGCGATACGTCCCGGAATTCAGCAGCGTGCGCCCGTAGCCATCGGGGCGGACTGCATACAGGTCGGTGTCGTCGCCGATCAGGATCTCGTCCTTGCTCGACCAGCTGACGTCGCCCGAAAGTATCGACGCGATCTTCTGGCCCTGGGCGTCTGCGACGACCGTCTCCTGGTTGCCGGCATAGAGCATTCGCGAACCGTCGGGGGACCATCCGAGAAACGCAGCAGCGCCGCCCAGCCCGCGGCTTCGCGACGTCGCGAGGTCGAGCACGTGAAGCGACTGGCCTTCCTGGTACACGGCGTGGCCGCCGTCCGGTGCGATGGACACCACCGTCGCGTTCTGGGGGATCGAGGCCAACTGGGACTGACCGTCCGCGCCGCGGGTGAAGATACCCTCGTTCGTGGCCCAGAGGATCTGATCCTTGGCCCAGCTGAGGGCCGTCACCTGGGGCGCCGCTGCCAGGTCTCTGGTCGAACCGCCGGCCAGCGTGAGCATCTCGATCTTGCCGCCTCGAAGGTAGGCGAGACGGTCACCTGCAGGAGCGATGGCCGGCAAGGAAACCCCATCCGGGACGATCACCTTCACATCACCGCCGGTCGCGCTGACTGAAGCCAATGCGCCGTTGTCGCCGACAAAATAGACGGTGGTCGAGTCGGCCGACCACTGCGGCGTGTAAAACGCGCCCGACGGCTTGGCCGCCAGCCTGTGGTCACCCCCCAGGTGCGACGTGGGAGTTGCCTGGATGGTTGGCGTGGGCGACGGAGGCGGTGGCGCCGACGGTCGGGTGACGAAGGTAATGGTCTTGGGGGTAGACAGCGGCTGGCCCTTCGCCGTGGTGGCGCCGGGACCGATGGTGACCCGGTATTGAGTGTTCGGGGCCAGGGTGCCGCCGGTCGGGTGCACCGCAAGCGTGTTGTCGCTCCAGGAGAAGGCAACGTAAGTCGCGGGCGTGATCTGCACAGCCTTCTCGGTCGACGGGTGGTTCATCGGCTGGTTAAAACTCACGAGGATCGGCTGCCCGAGCTGAACCGCATGCGAGTCCGCGATCGGGCTGGTGACAGTGAGCTGGTTGACGCCGGGGGGCTGGTTCGCCGTGAACACGACGACCGACCCGATGAGCAGGACTCCGAGGGCAGCGCCCGCCCACGCGAGCGCCGGCGGTCCGGTCAGGCGCTGCCACCACGGGACGCGCTGCTCGTCCATTCCCCATGCCCTCTGCATGAGCTGCCGTCGCAGGTCTGAGCGGAAGGCTTCATCGAGCGGCGGCTCCGCCCTTCGTGTCGCGCTCATCAACCGCGCCAGGCGGATGAGCTCCGCGTCCTGGAGGATGTCGTCGAGGTCTGGGTCGTGATTCATGCTCATTCGAGCGGCCTCAGGGCATCGGCGTCTTCGCGCAGCCGGCTGACCCCGCGATGGATGAGGAGCTTCACCGCCCCGGCGGACTTGCCCATGGCGATCGCGATGTCATCGATCTTCATATCTTCCTGGAACTTGAGGACGAGAGCGGTCTTCTGCTGGGCCGGCAGCCGCTCGACGAGGGTCCAGATGCGGCGGAGCTCGTCCCTGTGGGCGGCGAGATCCTCGAGCGCGGGCCCGGCCACCCTGAGGTCGTGAAAGTCGTCCAGCGACTGGGCAGGCCGGAGCGTGCGGTACCGGTCCGCGATGGCATTCACCGCGATCTGATACAGCCAGGCAGCAAAAGGCCGCCCCGTGTCCTGGTATCGGGGCATTGCCTTCAGAGCCTTGATAAAGATCTCCGAAGTAACGTCTTCAGCCGCGGCTTGCTCCCTCACTCTTGAATACACGAACCTGTAAATCTGCTGAAAGTGGCGGTCGTAGAGCGCCCCGAATTGCCGGGGATCCCGCTTGGCGCGTTCAACGAGGTCTCGCTCGTCGTCGCGCAACGGGTCGCTCACTGGCCGTTCAGCCTGTGCGCTTTCAAACGAGAGGTACCTGAAGCTGGTTACGAGGCATGAGCATCGAGTCGACGGGGATTATGGGGGGCGGCGCCGACTCTGCCCGCTTATGGCTCGAGGCACACATCATCTTGTGGGCGTCCAGAAGGTACCCACTACATCTGTCTCGACGACCTGCTACCGGTATAATCTCGCTGTCCCCCATTCGTTAGTTGGGAGTCGGCGCCCTATTTGATCGAGCGATACTCTCCGCCTGCGATTCGGGCGGTATGGTCCGACCGGCACCGGCTCGAACTGTGGCTTCGCATAGAGATTCTGGCGTGTGAAGCGTGGGCGACTCTGGGCCGAATACCGGCCTCGGCCCTGCCCAAGATCCGCAAGGCTACCTTTGATCCAGCCAAGATCGCCGAGGTCGAAGAGCGGGTGGGGCATGACATCGTCGCCTTTTTGACCGTTGTCAACGAGTCGATCGGCCAGCCGGAGGCGCGATATGTGCACCTCGGCCTGACCAGCCAGGACCTAAACGACACTGCGACTGCCGTCCAGCTCGGAGAGTCGGCGCGGATCATCGCAGGCGACCTGGCCGCCGTTCGGGATGCGGCCGCTGAGCTTGCGATTCGGCACCGGCGAACGCTGATGGCGGGTCGCACGCACGGCGTCGTGGCAGAGCCGATCACGTTCGGCTTCAAGGTCGCCGGTTGGGTCGCCGAGCTGGATCGAGCGCAGACACGGCTGCGCCTGGCGGCCGAAGAGATAGCTGTGGGCAGGGTCAGCGGCGCCGTCGGCACTCACGCGACTGTCGACCCCAGGGTCGAGGAGCACGTTTGCAAGGAGCTCGGCTTGTCGCCTGATGCGGTGTCGACTCAGGTCATCGCGCGCGACCGGCACGCGAGCTTCATGGGTGCGCTTGCCTCGGTGGCAGGGACCCTGGAGAGGATCGCGACGGAGATCCGCCACCTGCAGCGAAGCGAGGTGGGTGAGGCGTTCGAGCCCTTCGGGAAGGAGCAGAAGGGGAGCTCGGCGATGCCTCACAAGCGCAACCCCGTGCTCACCGAACGGGTCTGCGGCCTGGCTCGTGTCGTACGCGGGCACCTGGTGACGGCCATCGAAAATACCGCGCTGTGGCACGAACGCGACATCAGCCACTCGTCGGCAGAGCGGATCATCTTTCCCGACGCGTGCGCCGCCGTTGACTTCATGGCGATTGAGATGGCGAAAGTTCTGCGCGGCCTCGAAGTGCGGCCCGAGCGGATGCTGCGGAACCTGCAGTTCGCGGGCGGCGTCGTGTTCTCGCAGCGCGTTCTGCTTGCGCTCGTGGAAAGCGGAATGTCACGAGAGGACGCCTATCTTGTCGTGCAGAGACACGCCATGCAGGCGATGGGCGAGGATGGGCCTGGCTTTCGTTCATCGTTGGAGAAGGACAATGAGGTTATGAGCCGAATCGGGCCGCAGATGGAAGGGCTGTTCGATCCATGGGCCGGCCTCGAGCACACGGACCTTGCATACGACAGGCTCGGCCTTGGCAGCGAGGCGCGGAAGAAATGATCGCGGGACCGCCGGTCATCACCACCGACCTGCCGCTGAAGCTCTTCGCTCGCGGCAAGGTCAGAGACACGTACGAGCTCGACGACGACCGGCTCCTCATGGTGGCCACAGACCGCATCTCCGCCTTCGATCGCGTCTTACCCAACGGGATCCCGGATCGTGGCAAGGTGCTGACACAGCTTTCGATCTTCTGGTTCTCGCAGACCGATTTCTTCCAGGAGAACCACCTGGTGTCCGGCATGGTACCGGACCTTCCGGAGCCGCTTCGAGAGCTGCGCCATGAGCTAGCCGGCCGTTTCATGATCGTGCGCAAGGCCAAGCGCATCGATTTCGAATGCGTCGTGCGGGGTTACCTTGCCGGCAGTGCGTGGAAGGAGTACCAGGAGTCGCAGACCCTGGCGGGGGAGACTATGCCGCCAGGGCTGCGGCAGAGCGAGAAGCTGGTAACACCCGTGTTCTCGCCGGCCACCAAGGCGGAGTCCGGGCACGACGAGAACATCTCTTTCAAGCAAATGAAAAAGGAGCTCGGAGACGAGCTGGCCACCAAGCTCAAAGACGCCAGCCTCGAGCTCTACCGGTTCGCCGCCGAGCTCGCGGGGCGCCGCGGGTTGATCCTCGCCGACACCAAGTTCGAGTTCGGCACGATCAACGACGAGCTCATCCTGATCGACGAGGCGCTGACCCCTGACAGCTCGCGGTTGTGGGAGGCGTCGACTTACGTGACCGGGACCTCGCCGGATT
>JAYUFT010000160.1:0-5225 GCA_043738605.1 Candidatus Dormiibacterota bacterium
TCAGCCAGGACGAGTTTCAAAGCCGGCACACGTTCTTCACGTCCGGCACGTTTTTTGTCATCTGGGACGCTTCTGGCAATGTAACTTTCAATCCTTCGGGCGCCGTAGTTGATCCGCTCCGCTCAGCGGCGATGGGTGCTCTGAGTGGCCATGCCGGTACGGTCCGAGTCAACCTGAAGGCAAATGAGCCTGCATTGATCGCCTCTCAGGTCACCACTGACCTGGGCGGGTCGAGTGTTGTGTTGCAGGCAGGCCGCAGCCTGGTGCCTGTGTTGTCGGTTGAGCGCGAAGCGCTTTTGGTGATGCTAGGGGCCGGGCTGGCAGCTGTGCTCGTCATCGTCCTCGCCGGTTGGTTCTTGACCGAACGAGCGCTGATCCCGATTAGGCAGGCCATGGATCGACAGACACGGTTCACCGCGGATGCCTCGCATGAGCTGCGAACGCCGCTTACTATCATTGACGCCGGGCTGCAGATCTTGAAGCGCCATCCAGACCAAACCATCGGTCATAACACCCAGTTGGTCGATTCGATGTCAAGCGAGACCCGGCGCATGACCCGGCTGGTCGATGATCTCCTGACGCTGGCGCGCGCCGACGCCGGTCAGTCCCAGCTTCGTTTAGTTCCAACTGACGTTAGCCAGCTGGTCGTCTCAACCGGCGAGGATCTACAGGCGCTCGCGGCCGGCCGGGGCGGTCGCCTGGACGTCCAGTCCGAACCGCGAATCGAGGCCTACGTCGACCCGGACCGGCTGCGCCAGCTACTGGTGATCTTGGTCGATAACGCACTTCGTCACGGCGAGCCTGGCGGAACGGTCGAGGTCCGATCCGCCAAGGTTGGCCTTGATTTGCGCTTGGAGGTATCTGATCGCGGGCCTGGCATCCCGGCCGAGCAGCGCAGCAAAGTGTTCGAAGCCTTCCACCAGTTGGCTGGCAGCCGCTCAGGCAGCGGCACCGGGCTTGGTCTCGCGATTGCCCGTTGGATAGTGAGCGCGCACGGTGGCACCATCAAGTTGGCAGATAACGAACCAGGTCTCGCGGTCCGGATGTTGCTTCCGCTACGCGGGTTGATCGAGGACCCGAATGGTTCACCGGCACGTCTCGGGAGCTCCCCCAAAAAGGCCATTCGAAAGCCGAAACCATCTTCGACTACCTGACCGCGTCCTTGGCTGTGCGCCGCCGTGAAGAAGTGATGGGGATGCCCATTACTGTTCACGTGGTTGACGACCTGGCCAACGACGATGCAATCGACGCGGTCTTCAACGACTTCACCCTTCTTGACCGAACCTTCAGCCCATTACGCGCTGACAGCGCGGTGAGCCGGATCAACCGGCGGGAGCTTCGGTTGGAGGACGCCGGTCAGCTTGTGAACCAGGCGATCGACCTTTGCCGTCTCTATGAACATGCGACGGCTGGCTATTTCTCGGCCTGGATCAACGGCCTATTCGACCCATCCGGGTTGATCAAAGGCTGGGCGATTGACCGCGCATGCTCGATCCTCGACCGCAACGGATTCCGCGACTATTTCGTTGACGCGGGCGGCGACGTCCAGACGCGCGGTCGAAACGGCAAGGGGGGCCTATGGCGGGTCGGAATACGACACCCCATTGAGCGGAACAAGGTCGCGCGCGTGGTCCTGGCCAGCGGTTTGGCGGTCGCCACGTCGGGCACGTACGAGAAGGGTGAGCATATCGTCGATCCGCACAGTGGCAAGCCCGCCAACGCCTGGCTCAGCTTTACCGTGATTGGACCAGACATCCTGCAGGCAGATGTCTACGCGACGGCGTGTTTCGCCATGGGAATCGCTGGACTCGACTTCGTGGCGCGGGTTGACGGATACGACGCGTATGCCATCGACCATCAGCTCCGCGCTAGCTACACAGCAGGATTTGAAGCGCATTCCGAGACGGTTGCACGTTAGCGGGACATTGTCCTCAGGCCTCTGTTGCTCGCCGGCAGCGATTGATCAACTGCGCGCCCTACAGCGCGATTCCACCGACGAGCCGACCTACCGCGGCGGTGACGCCCATCGCGAGTCCGCCACCCACGCAGACACGAACGGCTGCCGGGAGTAACGGCGCTCCGCCTGCGCGCGCCCCTGCGATGCCAAGCGCCACGAGAGCTATTAGAGCGCTCACCACGACCGCCACAGTCCGGGCAGTGGTCGGGACCACCAGGAAAGCGGCAATCGGCAGCGCGGCGCCGGCCGTGAAGCTCAGCGCCGAGTACAGCGCTGCCTGGGCGGGACGAGCCGGGACGGCGGCCATGCCGAGCTCGTCACGGGCGTGGGCCCCGAGCGCATCAGAAGCCGTGAGCGCTTCGGCGACCTTGCGGGCCAACTCGATTGGGAGCCCCCGTTTTACATAAATCGCGGCCAACTCTTGCTTCTCACCCTCCGGCTGCGTCTTAAGCTCCAGGCGCTCCTGGTCCAAGTCGGCCCGCTCCACATCTCGCTGTGAGCTGACCGATACGTATTCGCCGGCCGCCATCGCCATTGCTCCGGCGACCAATGCGGCAATCGCCGCCGTCAGCACAAAACTCGTCGGGGCTCCAGATGCGATGACGCCGATGGCAACGCTCGCTACCGAAACGATCCCGTCATTTGCACCGAGCACTGCGGCTCTGAGCCACCCGGCGCGCTGCCCACGATGGCGGACTCTCATGACAGTACCCACGTTGGGCAGTTTATCCACGGGCGAACCCGAGAACGACACCAGGCGCCTGAACCAGCCTCCTAGGCTGGAGCGGCGCCGGCGCAGTCCGGACAGATCCCGCTGAAGAGCACCTGGTGGCTCGTGATGGTGAAGCCGGTGTCGCTCTCGACCGCTGAGGTCGCGTTTTCCAGGATGCAGCCAGGCACGCCGACTACGCGACCGCAGGAATCGCAGCGGATGTGCTCGTGGTGGTCCTCTCGAAGCTCGAAATGCGCTTTGCCGTCGCCCAGATCGATCTTGTCCACCAGGCCCTCGCGCTCCATGCCCGCCACCGCGCGGAAAACGCTCGAGTAGTCGGCGCCGCCCAGCGAGGCGCTGACCGCCTGCTGAAGCTCATCGATCGACCACACGTGCCGGCCGGGGGTGGTGAGGATGAGCCTGACTTGATCTCGTACCGGGCTGGGTGGGGCCATGGCGTCAAGAGTACCAAGTGCAAAGACATTGCGCAATTGGGTTGTGCAATACTCTTGCGCAATGTGGCGCAGACTGCTCTCGGCGCTTGCGGTTCTGCTCACAGCGGTCGCCGGGAGCGCCTGCACAACGGGCGCTGTGGGGGGTAACCCAGGCCTCATCAGCGTCGTCGCCGGCGAGAACTTCTGGGGCAGCATTGCCGCGCAGCTGGGAGGCTCGAAAGTGTCGGTTCGCAGCATCGTCACCGACCCCAACGCCGACCCGCACGAGTACGAGAGCAGCACGCAGGACGCTCGAGCCTTTGCCGAGGCTGACTTTGTCATCTTGAACGGCGCGGGCTACGACGACTGGGGCCAGAAGCTGCTCGACGCCAACTCGAGCAGCCATCGCACTGTGCTCAATATCGCCCAGCTGCTGGGTCGCAAGACAGGCGACAACCCGCACTTCTGGTACAACCCCCCATACGTGCTGACCGTCGCCGACAAGATCACCGCCGGGTACAGGGCGATCGATTCGGGCGACTCATCGTTCTTTGACCAGCAACACACCGCGCTCACCAGTGCGCTCAAGGCGTACACGGATCGGATCGGAGAGATCAAAAGCAGATACTCCGGCGCGCCCATCGGTTCGACAGAAAGCGTCTTTGTCTACATGGCGGATGCGCTCGGCCTGGACCTGATCTCGCCTCCCGAGTTCATGAACGCGGTCTCCCAGGGCACCGACCCACCCGTATCTGCCCTCGCCACGTTCCACGACCAGGTCGCCGGCAAGCAGATCAGGGTGCTCGTGTACAACCTCCAGGCGTCGAGCGCGCTGACCGCGAGCCTCAAACAGCTGGCGCAACAGGAGAACATTCCGCTGGTCGGCGTCTCCGAGACAGTGCGGCCGGCCGGCGCGACGTTCCAGGAATGGCAAACGGCGCAGCTCACCGCACTTGAAGCGGCGCTTGCGCCGGCGCCTTAAGCGATGAGCGATCCCGACGCGGCGATCGTCGCCAGGGGCCTCGTGGCCGGGTATGGATCGAAAGCCATATGGTCCGATGCCAACTTCTCGATCCCCTCGGGATCATTTACTGCAGTCCTCGGTCCGAACGGCGCCGGCAAGTCGACGCTGATCAGGCTGATCCTGGGACTGCTGCACCCGATGGCCGGGAAGCTCGAGGTCTTTGGAGAAGCGCCCCGGCGCGGCAACGCGCGGATCGGCTACGTCCCGCAAGGATCGACATTCGATCCGGAGCTCTCCATCCGCGGGCGCGACTTCGTCGGACTCGGTGTTGACGGGCACCGCTGGGGCGTGAGGCTGACGGGCCGCGCGCGGGTTGCGGCCGCCACCGATGTCTCGATCGCCGCTGTCGGCGCCGAGGGTTATGCGGACCGCCAGCTTGGCCGCCTGTCGGGGGGAGAGCAGCAAAGGCTCCTTCTCGCGCAGGCGCTCGTTGGCCAACCCAGCCTGCTTTTGATGGACGAGCCTCTGTCGCATCTCGATGTGCGGAACCAAGGCGCGATCGTCCAGCTGATCAGCGAGGTCGCTCGCCAGAGGCATCTGACCGTGCTGCTCATTGCGCATGACGTGAACCCGCTGCTGCGGCATATCGACCACGTCCTGTATGTCGCGCAGGGCAAGCTCGCCATGGGCAAGCCCGCCGACATCATCACCTCGGAGACCCTGTCCGCGATCTATTCGGCGCCAGTCGAAGTCCTGCGTGACAGGCTCGGGAGGCTGTTCGTGGTCGGCCTCGAAGAGGAGGTCAGCCACCCGCATGCATGAGCTAATCCCGATGGCGATGGTCGCGGCAGCCACGGACCCGAGCTGGAATCCCTTCGATGACCTCGCGCTCCTCTTCCACTACGAGTTCATGGTCCACGCATTTGAAGCGGGCACCGTGGTCGCGATCGTCGCGGGAGCGATCGGCTACTTCGTGGTGCTGCGCGGATCGGCTTTCGCCGCGCATGCGCTTTCACACATCGGCTTCGCGGGTGCGACTGGCGCAGTCGTGCTGGCACTCAGCCCGATCGTCGGTCTGCTCGCCTTCACGCTCGGCGCCGGCATTGCGATCGGAGCATTGGGGAACCGCCTGCGCGGGCGCGATGTCACGATCGGAAT
>JAYUFT010000161.1:0-5218 GCA_043738605.1 Candidatus Dormiibacterota bacterium
CCAGAGGACGGCATAGGCGAGCACGCCTTTGGTCCTCGACCGCCGGACATGCCGTGGCTGGGGACGCGGGCGCGGCTTCGGCGCCTGGGCCGCAGTAACCGGCGACTCCTTGCCCTGCGGCTGGTCGACCGGAACCGGGTAGAGGAGGGAGTTCACCTCGAACCCGACCATGGTCACGATTCCGAGGAAGTAGAAATAGACCATGAGCAGGAAGAGGAGGCCGAAGGTCTTGCCGTAGGTCGAGCCACCGCCGGTCAGCCTCAGATACAGCGGGAAGAGAAGCGACAAGCCTTCGAAGAGAACGCCGGCAAGGGCGGCTCCGATCCACACCTTGCCCCAGTCCTGGCGACGGTTCGGCACCACGTAATAGATGGCTAGGAAGAG
Organism: Candidatus Dormiibacterota bacterium; assembly: GCA_043738605.1. Classification (GTDB taxonomy): domain Bacteria; phylum Chloroflexota; class Dormibacteria; order Dormibacterales; family Dormibacteraceae; genus Palsa-872. The sequence goes on from JAYUFT010000161.1 coordinate 385, forward strand.
CAGGAAGCCGGTGCCGACGCCGAGCACCACCTGGAGCGCGAAGTCGACCGTCCCGTTGGCGAGTGCCGTGGGCAGGTAGGGCAGCTGGTTCAACAGGCCGAGGAGCGTCGTCGTGACGAGCATCAGGCCGCCGAAGACCGTCAGCAGGAAGACCATGCCGACGCTCATGAGGACGCCCTTGACCAGCGCCCGCTGTCGGGTGTGGTAGATGACCGCGAATGCCTGCTCCATGGTCCGAAAGAGGCCGACGCCGCTCCAGACCAGGCCGACGAACCCGACCAGGAAGAAGATCCCGCTCTTCTGCTGGAAGGTGTTCAGCGTCGCGAGCACCTCCTTTTGGGCGTTCCCATCGGGGATGATCGAAGCGACCGTCCCGTAGACCTGGTGAGAGCTGACGCCGATGTATCCGAGGCCGACGCCGAGCACCGCAGCCATAACCAGGGCGATCGGAAAGAGCGATTGCAGGAAGTTCCAGGCGATTATCACCGCCCAGTTGAAGGCGTTGTCCTCGCCCATCTTGACGAAGAGCCGCCCGGGCGGCGTTTTCATCAGCCGGTCGACATTCATTCTGATAGCAAGAATAAGCGGTGCATATGACCACACCCGCAGAGGCTCGTCGTGGTTGTTGTAATCAGCGAACACTCTGTCTGGACCGACAAGAGGTGGCGCTCAATTGATAACCATGCACGCTAGTGATGCCGACCTTGGCGGCTCGGGCCTCGAACTCCTTGCCGTAGACGGTGGATCAGGTCGCGTGGCTGGCGGCGCGTTGGAGTCGCTTAGGCGGCCGGGTCCTTCCTGTCGAAACGTGACATCAGCCGATTGAACAAGGCGCCGCCGATTGCCACCCCGGCTGCCTGGGCGATCCGGAGCACGATCTTTTGGGTTGTGTTGGTGGGCAGCTCCTCGCCGACCTGACGGTCACCGACGTACAAGCGCAAGGGTGGCACCTGCTTGCGGATGCCGAGCTCCCACGACTCGCGCAGGTGCCGAGCACGCTCCCACCAGGTCGCCGGGATGACGCGCTCAACGCGCTCGCGCGCCGTCACCGGCCGCGTCATCCGGTAGACGACGATCGCACCGACGACGGCGACAGCAGCCGCTGCACCGATCCCGGCGGCAATCAGCAGCGCCCGCTTGCCCCGCTCCACCGCCACCTCGCTGCGCTGGCGGAGAGTGACGATATTGTCTTCGATCTCCTCGCGGGTCTCGGCTATCTGCCGGGAGATCTCATCTGGCGAAGGGCCCAATCTCTTGTCTCCTTGATGCTGTTGACGGTCCGCTCCGGGACGCCGATATGAAGCTTGCCCCGGCCGAAGAGAGCCAGCCCTGCCGCTAGCACGAGGTATACGACGATCCAGCCCAGCGCGGCGAGCCAATGCGGCTCGACGGCGACGACGATGAGCACTGGGATCGCCACCAGCAGGGTGACGATCGCCAGCAGGCCGGCCCCGGCAAACGCGCCGGCGGCGATGGCGTTGGTGATCGCCATCTCCTTGAGCTCGGCCTTGGCGAGCGCGACCTCGAGCCGGATCAGCTCCTCCGCCTGCTCGACGATGCGCGCGGCGAGATCCGGGGTCGACTCTGTTTCACTCATGGCAGCTATCAAGAAATGATACGGCCACCTTCAATCGAGGCCTCCCCTTGGAATGTCGCCCTGGGCCGTCAGGAAGGACCTCGAGAAAACACGATGACCATGGCCGAGACGAAGGACTTGGCGTGCCTCGGTGACGTGTGAACGGCCACTGTCTGCTCGTACTCACGGGTCACCGTGCGCCCTCAGTCCCGAAGAGGCCGTCAACGGCCGCAATGTCCGGGCCTGGGTTGGGCCGCGACATTGCGAAGGGTGGTGGTCGCGCTCGATCGCCCGTTCAAGGCGTGGCTGACTAGGCGCGCTGACCCGGGCGAGGCGTGCGAGGTCAGGGCCGCGCAGGCCGCGTCGGGCCATCTCGGTGCCCAGTCGACCTGGAAAGATTCGAGTTCCGCTCAAGCGTCAGCAGGAGGGCACCCTCTCAGAAAGTGTTGGCGGAGAGGGAGAGATTTGAACTCTCGATGGGCCAGTGACCCATAACGGTTTTCGAGACAGCGGGTAGCGATTTGTATTCGAAATGGTCAGCGCGGACCGAAAACGCAACGGTCTGAAACCCTTCTGTGCAGGTCGCGGAGCCGTCGCGGCCAGCTTACATGCTCCGCGGACACGCTTCAACGTCACCCCATGAACTTGTCAAGAACAGATTGGAGGCCCAGACCACAGTAGCAACCACTCCCTCCGCGCCACGAATGGGCCGTTGTTGTGGGTTAGCGGGTGGCGGGTTCGATAGAGCACACGCAGTCGGGCCCCAGCGCAGGAATGACCTTCTACGTCACGCGAGGAGTCGGCGGTTCTCGCTTCGGACCGCGGATCACCTTGGGTATCACGCGCGTGCCAAGCGCCACCTTCCTCGTTGGCCATCGCTTTTGGCTCCTCTGAGTGCCATGTCGGCTGCGCGCACCACGTCGTCCGCGGTGGGGCCGTGCGGAGGGCAGCAAGCGACACCGATCGTCGTCGTTATCCGGATGGTCAGCTCGGGGTGATACACCGAAGACGGCGGGAACGGTGTCCGTCTAATCACCTCGCAAAGAGCCTCCGCTACGGCGCACGCACGCTTCTCGTCGGCGCCGCGGAGCATGACAAAGAACTCATTGCCAGACCACCTGCCCACCTCACCTTCACCTTTGATTTCAGCTCTCAGGCGGGCGGCAAATTCAACCAACACGTCCTCGCCGGTTTGAAGGCCATATTCGTCATCGATCTGCCTGAGGTGGTCTATGTCCACAAGGTATACAGCGGCCGGCTCGGCGGGGGACCCGCGCAACTGCTCCGCAAGAAGGCGGAGGCAACTGGGCCGATTCCAAAGGTTGGTGAGCGAGTCGCGCTCCGGCTGGTCACTCAATCGGGCGACCTGCTCCTGGCCCGCTTGGGGACCCTGTCTATGGTCAAGCATGTGCACAGCGATCGGCTTGGCGGGGACACCGCCCAGCTGCTCCGCGAGGAGGCGAATGCAACTGCGCCGATCCCAAAGCTTGGTGAGGTAGTCGCGCACCGGCTGGTCACTGAATCGAGGTCGACCCGCGCGGGGTAACCTCGTGCAAACGCCATCGGTCGGGAAAGCACTTGAGCTTGTAGGCGCCCCGGTAATCGAACTTGATCTCGGCCACCGGTCCGACCAGCTGCCGCACCACATCCGAGACGAAGATCTCGCCACCTTTGGCTTTGCCTGCGATTCGCGCGGCGACGATGACCGCCGAGCCGAAGATGTCGCCCGCCTCCTCGACCACCTCGCCCGCGTTGATGCCGATGCGGATCCGGATCTTGCGCTCCGGGTTCTGCTTGCTGTACTCGGCGATCGCCCTCTGGATGTCCAGCGCGCATTCGACTCCATGCCGGCTCGAGCCGAAGCTGACCAGAATGCCATCGCCCTGGCTTTTGATCGTGCGGCCGAGGTGCTCCGCCACTGTCTCGTCGATGATCGATTGGTAGGCCTTCATGATCTCGTGCGATTCCGTAAGGCCGAGTGTGTACATGAGCTCGCTCGAACCCTCCACATCGGTGAACATGATCGTGACCGTGCCCTCGGTCAGGCCCACCGAGAGGCTAGCGATGATGGTTTCCCGCGTCAGCGGCTGCGAGGCATTCACATCCTGGCCGAGGTCGTCGGCGACCCACCTCAAGAGGTCGAGGCCTGCGCGGAACCCGGCCTCACCCTGAGGGTTCCGAACGACTTGCAGGACGCCCGCCTCGACCGCCAGCCGAAGTTCGCGTGCGGCCGACTCCTCGCGGATGTGGATAAGCCCGGCGTAGTCGCTCGCTTTGAGCTCGGCTCCCTCGAACGCCTGTGTCACCGCAGGCGCCAGGCGCAGGTTGAGGCCTTTGCGTGTGATGAGGCTTTCGATCACGGCCTGGATGCGGCGCGTCGCCCCGAGCGGCGCGGCTGAAACGACTTCCACGGCCTGAGGCTTTGGGGGAGCTGGAGGTGGAGCGGCCGCCTGCAGGTCTGCCACCGCGCTGCGCGCGGCGTCGATCAGCGTGCGCATCTCCGCCCGCATCTCCGGCGTGGAAGCCCTCGCGCTGGTGGCTTGGCTCGGCATTGCATGCACCGTGTGCTGCTGCTGACCCGCGTCGGGGCGATCGGAGCTGAACGGGACGACCACCACCTGGCGGACAACGTTCTCGCCGGCGCCCCCACCTCGAGCGCCGCTCGGCAGGGGGCCCTTGACGACCGGCATCATGCTGTCGGAGCCGGCCGGCACGAAGCGGGCTCGGGCGACGTCGAAGAGGTCCCGGTCGACCTGGACCCCGTGGAAGGCGGCCTTGTCGAGCGAAGTCGGAACATAGCCGGTCGCGTTGAACTCCAGCCTCAGGTCGGCGCCCATGCCGAGCACGAAGATGTCGCGCAGGATCGGCCCGTTCGAGTCGTAGCCGACCACCTCGGCGATCTGGGCGATCTTGCGGCGCCCGTCCGGCATGCGGGCCTGGTGGACGATCAGGTTGAACGCAGACGCGATCCTGGCCCGGACCGTCTCGACCGGGATGGTGGTCGACGCCATCATCACCATCATCTCGAGGCGGAGCAGCGCGTCGCGGGCGGAGTTGGAGCTGATCGTGGACATGCTGCCTTCATGGCCGGCGTTCATCACATGGATCAGGTCGAAGGCCTCGGCGTCGCGAACTTCCCCGACGAGGAGGCGGTCGGGGCGCATCTGCAAGCTCTGCCGCAGCAGCTGACTGATCGTGAGCTCGCCCTTGCCCTCGACGTTGGGTGGCCGGTGCTCGAGCGAGACGACATGCGGGTGC